>CAYPHO010000111.1:0-9973 GCA_964410245.1 uncultured Treponemataceae bacterium
TGCTGTTCTTGTACAGGGCGATGTCGATGGTCGTATAGAGCTCGCGCTCCTTGAAGGGCTTGAGGATATAGCCGAAGGGCTCGACTTCCTTGGCGCGCTCGAGGGTCCTCTCGTCGGTATAGGCGGTCAGGAAGATGACGGGCACGGCGAAGCGGGCGCGGATGCGCTTCGAGGCCTCGATGCCGTCCATGTCGCCCTCGAGGCGGATGTCCATGAGGATGATGTCGGGCTTTCGCTCGCCCGCTAGATCGATGGCCTCGCTTCCCGACGCGGCCATGCCGACGACGGAGAATCCGAATCGCTCGAGGCGCCGCTGCAGGTCGAGGGCGATGATCTTCTCGTCCTCGACTATCAAAATACGCTCGTTGTTCATTGGCCTGCCCTCTAGAAGTATAGGCGCCTTGCCGAACCGCGCAAGCCGCTTTTTTTGACAAGGGTAACCATATTGTAATACCTAACGATATAATGACTTAGCAAGAGAATCGAGGTCGGGCGCCCTGTCCGCGTCCTCGAGGCGGATAGCCCTGCCTCCTCCGTACAGGTAGAAGATGTAGGCCTCCGAGGGGAGCCCGAAAATCTCGCGGGCGGCGCGGGCATAGGCGCCGAGCTGCGGCTCGTGCGCCCGGGCATGAAGGACCGTATCCGTCTTGTAGTCGACGACGACGACGCGGCCTTTCTCGATAAAGGCCAGGTCGATGACGCCTCGGCCGCAGCGGGGCGAGAGGGGAGAGCCGTCGAGGGCGAGCGCGATGTCGAGCTCGACGATCCTCTCGCGGCTGGCCAGGGCCCTGCGGCCCAGGTCGGATCTGAGGAATACCTCGGCGAGCAGGCCGGCGCGATGGGCGGCCGCGTCGGCGCCGCGCTCTCCCGCGGCTTCCGCGAGCGCGTCGCGCAGGGCGGCGCTCGGGGCCGGGCGCGAGGAGGGCTGATCGGGGCCGAGGCGGGCTTCGAGGATCTCGTGGACGAGGCTGCCCCAGAGCGTCGGCGATATCGAGTCAGGCGGCGCCAGGAGGGGATCCATGCCGAGCTCCTCTCCCGGGGGCGCGGGGGCGAGGGCGAGCGCGGCCTCGGCTATCGAGGTGACGGAGGCGAAGGCCGGCCCCGCGCGGCGCTCGACGACCGGGATGCCGGCGAGGTCGCCGGCCTCGGGCCGCCGTCCCGCCCCCCGCGCGCCGCCGACCAAGGCGAAGTACTCGAGGTCGCTCCGGTCGGGGATGAGCCCGACGAGGGCGCCCGAGGGAAGGGCGGTCAGGCGGCCGAAGGGCTTCAGCTCGACGGAGGGGCCGGCCGCCGCGGCGCCGCCCTCGTCCTCCGCTCCGCCCGCGAGGGGCGAGGGCGGCTCGAAGAGGCCGAGGCTCCTGCCGAGCAGGGTCCTGAAGCTGCGCGCCTTCGCGTCCTCGGCCCGAGGCTCGGTCGCGGTGACGATGATATGCGACTCGGCCCGCGTCATGGCGACGTAGAGCAGGCGCTTGAGCTCGGCGGCCTCCCTCGCCTCGCGCCGCTCCTTGGCCCGATCGAAGAAGGCGTTGCGCGACTTCTCGCCGAGGGCGGCCGGGGGCTTGAATGTCGGGCCCGCATCCTCGTCCCAGAACCAGGCCTCGCGGGAGGAGGAGTCCCATCCCGCGTTGTTGGCCTGCGGCAGGACGACCACGGGGAACTCGAGTCCCTTGGACTTATGGACTGTCATGATCCTGACGCCCGGGGCGCCGTCGCGGGGAAGGTCGATCTCGAGCTTGTCGGGCTCGCCTACGAGCTTCTCCAGCCGGGCGAGGAAGGCCGCGAGCGAGGATGAGCGGCCGTCGGCCTCGACCGCGAGGGAATGGACGAGCTCGAAGTGCTCCTCGAAGGCCGAGGCGATCGGGTCGCGAAGGAGGGCGGCGCGATAGCCGGCCTCGAACCAGAGGTAGGAGACCGAGGCCGCGATGCTCGCGCGGTCCGCGAGGGCGGAGAGGCGGGCCATGGTCGACCTCGCCCTCGCGTGCGCGCCCCGGTCGCGCTCGGGGAGGAGTTCGGCCGCCTCCTCGGAGAGCGGCGCCGCGCCGAGCCCGGGCTCGAGGAGGAGGCGGACGACGGCCTCGTCGGAGAGGCCCGCGAAGGGCGAGCGCAGGTAGGCGGCCAGGGCGTTGCGGTCCTCGGGATAGAGGGCGAGGCGGAGGGCGTAGTACAGGTCGCAGGCGACGGCCTCCGAGAAGAGGCCGCAGGCGTTCTCCGAGCCGTAGGGGACGCCGAGGAGGCGGAAGTACTTCTCGAAGTGCACCTGCTTCCCGGTGGAGCGGAGGAGGACGGCGAAGTCCTCGTAGCGGGCCGGCCTGGCGCGCCCGCTTGAGCGGTCGGCGACGAGGAGGGACCCTTCCTCGACCGCGTCGCGCACGATGCGCGCCACTTCCCAGGCCTCGCACTCGGCCGCTTCCCGCCCCTCGTCGGCGCTCCTGTCCTTGCGGTAGGGCAGCTCGAGGTAGACGAGCTTGGGCTCGACGCCCGCCGTCGCCTCCCGCGAGTCCAGGGGCTCGAAGGCCGCCTCGAAGCTCTCGTAGCCCGAATCCGGGTCGCTCGGGGCCATGACGGAGGGGAATACGCGGTTGATCATGCCGATGACGCCGGGCTCCGAGCGGAAGTTGCGCGATAGGGGAATCGGCTCGACGCCGAGCTCGGCGGGAAGCCCGCGGAAGACCGACACGTCGGCGCCGCGGAAGAGGTAGATGGACTGCTTCTCGTCGCCGACGAAGAAGAGCTTGCCCCTCTCGCCGCCCGCGATCGCGAACAGGAGGCGCTTCTGCAGCTCGTTGTCGTCTTGGAACTCGTCGATCATCGCGTAGCGGTACAGCGATCGGTAGTGCCGCGCCAGGTCCGCGTCCGTCTCAAGGGCGCGCAAGGCGAGCCGCGCGACGTCGTTGAAGGACAGTATGCCCTCGCTCCGGCGCCGGGCCTCCCACTTCAGCCTGAACTCGTCCAAGAGGCGGTAGAGCCCCAGGCGCGCCGGGTGGGCGGCCTTCGTCGCCGCGACGACGAGGTAGCCGGAGGCCGCCTTCCTGATGCCGTCGACCGTCTCCGACAGGAAGCGCGAGAGCTCGTCCTTGCTGTTCGAGCCGGGCTTGCGCAGCCCCTCGAGGCTCCTCGCGAAGGAGGCGACCGACTCGGCGTCGCCGCCCGGATCGGCGGACATCGCCTCGAGCCACCTCTTCGAGGTCTCGGTCGTCTTCACGCCCGCGTACTCGAGGACGGAAGAGCGCAGCGACAGGAGCTCGCCGCGGGCGCGCGCCTCCATCTCCTCGAGCGCTGGGCCCTGCGCGGAGTGCAGCGCCTCGAAGCCCGGCGGCGAGGAGACGCTCATGCGCTCGACCGCGAGGGCGGCGAGGACATCGGCGCGCAGGGCCTCGAAGCCCAGGGCCGAGACGAGCTCGCGCACCGCCTCGTCCTCCCGGCGCTCGAGGAGGAACTCGAGGGCGAGGTCGGCGGCGGCCTCGCGCGCCCGGTCCTCGTCGATCGAGAAGTCGGGCGCGACGCCGTAGCGCGAGGAGGCGGAGCGGGCGATGCGGGCGGCGAAGGAATCGAAGGTGGATATCTGCGCCATCGCGAAGTCAGAGAGGCAGGAGGAGAGGTGGGCGGCGAGCTCGGCGTCGCGCGCCGAGGCGGCGGCGGCGGCGAGGGCGCCGTAGATGCGGCCGTACATCTCGGCGGCGGCCTTGCGCGTGAAGGTGAGCACGAGGATGTTGCGGCAGCCTATCCGCTCGCCGGAGGCGAGGCGGCCCGTCTCGATCAGGCGGACGTAGCGCGCGGCGAGGACCGTGGTCTTGCCCGCGCCCGCGCCCGCCGCTACGACGACGTCGCCCTCCGCCTCGGCCGCCCGGCGCTGCTCGCCCTCCAGCTCCTCGGCCCGCCTGAAGCGACGGCCGCTCACGACGCGGGCCTCGCGACTCGGCCGGAGGGCGAGCGGAAGCGCAGGGCGTAGCGCTCGCGGCAGATGCCGCGGGCGCCGCAGCCGCCGCAGACGTCCTTCTGCCTGTCCTTGGGCGCCAGGGGATAGGAGCCGCCCGCTATGCCCCCCGCGACATGGCGCAGGGCCGCGTCGAAGGCCTCGAGGAAGGAAGCGAGCTCCTCGCGCGGGACGTAGGCCCCGCGGCCGTCGGGGCCGGCGTCGCCGAAGGCGCGGACGGGCCGGGCCGGCCTGCCGCGCCCGTCGCCCTCGATCGAGAAGTACCAGGCCGAGTCGGGCTCCTCGCCCGCGGCCGAGGCGAGGCGGAGGTAGCAGGGGATCTGGGCGGCGGAGATCCGCCCATCCCCGTCGGGAGCGACGGCCGCCTTCGGCGGGACTCCGCCCTTCTTGTAGTCGACGATGACCGCGCCTTCATCCGAGCGCGATATGCGGTCGATCCTCCCGCGGAGGACGAAGCCCCCCGCGAGGCCGGGAAGGCGCTCCTCCAGCTCGCGCTCGGTATTGAGGACCTCGAGGTTCGGGAAGGTCTCGGCCTCGGCGTCGACGACCAGCTCGAGGTAGCCCTGGAGGCGGGCGCGGTAGGCCTCGAGGATGATCCTGACGAAGGGGCCGCGCCTCGAGGCGAGGCGCTCGAAGGCCTGGCGGAGGCAGTCGCCGATCATGCGCCGGTACTCCTCGCGCCGCTCGGGCCTGAAGCGGCCGTCCTCGGCCTTGACGCGCTCGAAGAGCCGCGAGAGGGCCTCGTGGTAGACGTCGCCCAGGAAGAGGGCGTCGACGAAGTCGATGCCCGAGCTCTCGCTCTCCGCTCCCAGGAGCTTGAGGTAGAGGTACCTGAAGGGGCACTCGAGGTAGGCGTCGATGGAGGTGGCGTCGACGCCCCTCAGCTCATCGAGCGAGCCGTCGCGAAGCTCGCGCCTCAGGGAATCGGCCGCGCGGGCGGCGGTGGCGGCCTCCAGCGACAGGCTCTCCGCGTCGGGGCACTCGCCCGCCTCGGCGGCCGCTGCGATCGACTCGGCCTGGGCGCGGTGGAGCCGCTCGGGGGCGGGGCCCCGGCCCGAGAGCCAGAGGGCCTCTCGGCGGTAGGAATCGTCTCGGCCCTCGCCGGACGGCGCGGCTTCCTCCCCGCCGGCCAAGGAGAGGAGGAAGCCGTGGACGGCGCTTTCCCCGTCCCATCCCTCGCGCGGGCAGGAGAAGGCGACGCGCGAGCCCGAGAGCGCGTAGGCCTTGATGAAGTCGGGCCCCGCGTCCCCCTCCGATTCCCGCGCGCCGCCCGCCAGGGCGGCCCCGACCCTCTTCCCCAGGCCGTCGCCCAGGAAATCGAAGGCGCGGACCGGGACGGAGAGCGCCTCCTGCGAGGAGCCGAGGACGAAGTGGTATTCGGGCATGACGCCCGCCGATACGCGGAAGGCGCTCAGCGCCACGCCGGGCTCCCGTCGGGCCCGAACGTAGACCTTGTCCCGCAGCGCGCGCAGGAAGAGGCCGAGGGCCTCCCGGCAGGGCCGCAGGGCCGAGGCGGACTCGGCCTCGACGAGCTTGCCCAGCTCCTCGACGCAGCGCGCGAGGCTCAGGTCGCTTCCCTCGTCCCAGGCCTCGCGGTCGGCGACGAGGAACTCGGACTTGAAGACGTTATACGCTTTCCTAAGCGCGGCGAAGCCCTCGGCCCGGCCTATGTCGGATACCCTCGCGCGCAGTCCCCGGTACCAGGAGCGCAGGGCGCCGGGGAGGCTCGCGTCCCAGGCGTCGACCCGGCGGCCGCCCTCGGTCCAGGGGGCGACGGCGTGGAGCCGGCGTCCGGCGGCCAGGAGCTCCCGCGCCCGCTCGGGCTCCTTGAGGGGCCAGGCCGGGGAGGCGAGCAAGTCGCGTAGCGAGTCGTAGGAGAAGCCCGAGGACCAGGCCGCGCGCAGGGCCGAGAAGAGCCTCCCCCCGGCCGTCGAGGCGAGGCTCGCGCCCGAGCGCGGGGCGATCGGCACCGAGAGCAGGGCGGCCTCGCGCTCGAGGTAGGGCAGGTAGCGCGGGAGGTCGCCGACCGTGACGGCTATGTCCGAGGCCGCCACGCCCCGTTCCAGCAGGCGTCCTATTTCGGATAACGCGTCGCGAACCTCGGCCAGGGCGGTCTCGGGCCTCGAGAGGCGCGCGGCCGGCTGGCCCGCCGGAAGGCGGACGATAGAGACGGAGGGAATCGAGGCGAGGGCGGCCCCGTACTCGCCGAAGTCCTCGATGAGCTCGGGAAAGAAGATGAAGGTCCTCCCGGGAAGCGAGGCGAGCGACCGCGGCTCGTAGGAGGGCTCGAAGCGGCCGACCGCGGAAAGGAAGGCCGCGTAGCGCGTCCTCAGCGCCAGCCAGTCGGCCGCCAGGGGATCGGGCTCGGCGCCGGCGGAGCGGAGCGCCTCGGGCAGGCGCCCGAGCGCGGGCAGCTTGGCGGCGACGTAGCCCGCGAAGGGCATCCATTCGGCGGCGAACTCGGGCGGGATCAGGGCCGAGAGGAAGGGCGCCCCCGCGTTCTCCTCGAGCGCCGATGCGGCGAAGACGCGGCGCAGGGCCTCGTCCGAGGGCGAGCGCCCGTCGACGCGGGCGGCCTTCTCCTTGAAGCGGTCCCAGCCCAGGAAGCGGCCGGATTCGAGGGCCCGCGCGCCGCCCTTCCCGAGCGATCGGAGGATCCAGTCCTCGGCGCAGATCTCGCTGGGGAAGACGAAGCGCGCCGCCCGGTCGGAAAGCGCCGGGAAGACGATCCCCTCGATGCCGATATCCATCGCCGCTCTCAGGCCCGCGCGCTCTCCGAGGACCAGGCGCCCTCGATTTGGCCGAAGTAGGCGCGGTGGAGGTCGCCCTTCGGGTAGTGCTGCTTCAGTATCGATCGATCGACGAAGGACGCCTCGTCGAAGTCCTGGGCGAAGACCTTCCTGCAGGAGAGCACGATGCGCGCCTCCTCGAAGGCGACGCGGCTCGAGGCTCCCGCCGCGCCGAAGACCCTGGGATGGAGGCCGGCCTCCCTCGCCTTGTCGCAATCCCTGCCGGACTTGGAGCCGCAGAGGTTCAGGGCCGCGCGCATGCCGTCTTTAAGGAAGGAAAGCGTGAATCCCTCGGACTTTTCCATGAACTCGTAGGTATACCTCGAGGGACGCACCAGGGCGATGGCGAGGTCGAGGTTCCAGATCGCGGCGAATCCGCCCCAGGAGGCGGTCATCGTGTTCCACTTCGATTCCGAGCCGGCGGTGACGAGCATCCAGTCCTTCGAGAGGAGGCTCCAGACGTCAGGGGAGATCGATCGGTGGTCGATGCTCGTGAATGTTTCGCTCATCGCTTCGCGCTTCCTTTCTTGGCGGAGGTCTTTTTTTGTGCCGAGGGCTTCTTGACTGCCGAGGGCTTCTTTACGGCCGAGGCTTTCTTTGCGGCCGAGGCTTTCTTTACGGCCGAGGTTTTCTTTACGGCCGAGGCGGGCCGCTTGACTGGCTTCTTCGCGGCGGCGGCCGGTTTTTTCGCGGCGGCGGCCGAGGCGGGCCGCTTCGCGGTCGGCTTCTTGGCCGGCTTTTTCGCGGCGGCCGGCTTCTTCGCGGCGGCGGCCGAGGCGGGCCGCTTGGGCGCGCCCGCGCGCTTCGCTTCGAAGAGCGCGGCGAGAAGCTCCAGCCTGTATCCAGACCGTGCCGCGCCGGCCGCGAGCTTGTTCGCGGAGCGCGCCCATCGCAGGATCCGAGCGTCCGAGGCGACGGACTCCTTCCCCTCGTCCTCTCCCGGCCCGGCCACCGCGCCGAACAGCGAGGCCGCCGCGGCCGCGTCCTCGAGCCTTTCCTTGACGAACCAGGTCGTCCCGTCGAAGAGGTTTACCCCGAGCAGGGAACGCGTCTCCTCGTCCGGATCGAGCCGGGCGAGGAAGGCGAGGGGCTCGGGATCGAGGGGCGAAACAGCGCCTATCCGCGGCAGGAGCGTCTTCGCGAGGGCCACGCCCTTGTACGCATCGTCGCCGTTCATGCCGAAGCCCTGGAGGGCCTCGCGGAGCTTCCGGTCGAATGCGCAGCGGTCCGCGAGCCTCCTCGCCCCCTCGGCGGCGTCCGCGCCGCTCGCGATCGGCGCGCCGCAAAGCGGGACGAGGCCGTCGAGGATCGCGTAGCAGAGGACGAGCTCGGCCATGCGCGGCCGGGCGAAGGCGCGCGAGGCCAGGCGGGCCGCGGCGGCGTCGGCGGCGCCGCCGTACCGGCGGGCCGCGAGGGCGGGAAGCGAGGCGAGGCGCGACAGCGATGCGAGGAATCGCGCCGCCGCGGCCTTGGCCGCCGCCGCGTCGCTTCGCGCCAGGGCCCTCTCCCGGCCGGCCGCCAGCGCGAGGGGATCGGATTTCGGCCCCGGCTTCTTGGGCTCGGGGTCCCCGGGCAAGCCCTCCTCCGCGGCCTCGCCGCGCAGGAACGCGCGCACGGCGGAGTAGAAGGCGAGGGCGGCCGGCTTGGCCGGCCTAAGGACGGCGGCGAGGCTCGCCGACGGCCCGCCCTCGGCGAGGGAGCGCGCCCAGCCGAGAAGCTCGCGCGTCGCCAGGGCGGCGAGGGCCGAATACAGATCCTTGAGCGCTATGTCCTGGACCGCGGCCGAGAAGTCGGGCGTCCCCGCGCCGCCCAGCGCGTCGTGCAGGGCCGCGTAGACGCCGCGGCCGTCGTCCGCGACCTCGAAGAAGTCCATGAAGACCTGGGACTGATAGCCGTCCAGCAGGACCTTGAGACCCTCGCGGGCCAGGTCATCCGAGCGGCGGATGAACCACAGGCCCGAGCACTGCTCGCGCATGACGGCGAAGCGGCCGCGCTTCCCGCCCTCGGCCAGCGACAGGGCCGACGCGAGGCTCGAGCGCGTTATGCGCTTCTGGCCTCCGCTCAGCTTCTCGGCGTAGCCGCAGGACTCGCGGATCCTGCCCTCGGCGCGCTGGTAGGCGTTGTTGTACAGGACCAGGGCGGACTCGATGCCGTCGCCGTTCGAGTAGGCGAAGACGTTCTCGTTCACGCCCCCGTCGGGGGCGACGAGGTCGTAGAGGAGGAAGCGCTCGACGCCAGAGAAGAGCCGGCGCCGCCGGAGCAGGGGGAATATCTCGCGCTCGTGCCGGGCGACCAGGTCGGCGTCTGGAGTCTCGTCGCGGTAGGCGCGGCGGTACTCCATGCCGTACTTCTCCTCGAAGCCCTCGATCTGGGCGTGGCCTATCATCGGCAATCCCGGCATGGTGGCCATCATCGCGCAGACGCCGAAGTACTTGTCGCCCTTGCCGAACTGGGCGACCGCGGTCTCCTCGTCGGGATTGTTCATGAAGTTCACGAAGCGCTTCAGGATGTCCTTGTCGAACTCCTGGGTATTGCGGATCGTCTCTCGGTACTTCGCGTTCTCCTCGCGCTTCAACACGTTCATGAAGGCCGAGTTGTAGACGCGATGCATGCCGAGGGTGCGGACGAAATAGCATCATCCAGAAGGCCTCGGCGAGGAGGAGGGTGTCGGGCGCCTTCTCGGCGCAGAGGTCGACGATCTCGCGCCAGAACTCTTCCGGCATCGCGCGGTCGAAGTCCTCCGCTCCCATCGCGTGATCCGATCGGGAGGGCACGTCGCCGCCCGATCCGGGCTCGGGATACCAGAGCCTGCGGAAGTGCTTGCGCGCCATGATCATGGCGGCGTCGAAGCGGATGATGGGGAAGTTGGCCGCCACATGGAGGATGCGCTCGGCGACCGCCTCCCGCGTCTCCTTTTTCAGGAAGTCGAGCTGGGCGGTGTCGCTCCAGGGCAGGCCCGTTCCGTCGTTGCCGTGGTAGAGGTACGAGACCTTGCCCGTCGCGCGGTCTAGGCGCTTGAACACGACCGCGGCGTCAGTCCGGTCGTAGTAGTGGTCCTCGATCCAGATGCCAACGCGCCCGTCCCCGGACAGGTCGCCTCCGTTGAAGCTGTATCCCGGGAAGGGGCAGTACTCGGACTGGATGAAGAGCTCGGGCCTGTCCCTGGCCCAGGTCGAATCGATGCCGGTATGGTTCGGCACCATGTCGGCCGCGAGGCGGATGCCGCGCCACGCGCATCTCTCTCGCAGGC
>CAYPHO010000112.1:0-9949 GCA_964410245.1 uncultured Treponemataceae bacterium
TCATGCCGCATACGGCCTTCTCCCGCGTCGGGTCCGGCATCGCGGTCCAGACCCCCGCCGGCTCCTTCGCCGTCCTGCGCGCCGATACCCTCGAGAAGACTAAGGACTTGAAGCCGTAAAAGCATTCCGAGATGCACCACGGAGACACGGAGATCGAGGTGAGATCACGGAGGAGATGATGGGAAGGGAGAGAGGAGAGAATGACTGCATTTCCGTTGAGGAAGCTTCATCCTTCTCTTGCGACTCAATGATCTTCATTCCACTTATATCTCTTTTCTCTTTCTTCTCCGTGCTCTCCGTGTCTCCGTGGTGAATCCTTTTATGTTCTCTGTTTGGAGGCGAGATGAGCGAGCGTAAGGGGCCCTTCAAGGGCAGGACGGTGGCGGTCGTCAACGACCTCTCCCTCGACGAGCAGCGCTACCTCTACCGCAAGGCGGGCGAGCTCAAGCGCCTGGTGCTCTCGGGCGGCGACGCCTCGGCCTTCCGCCTCTCCGACCGGGACTACTCGGTCTACCTCATCTTCATGGAAGACTCCACGCGCACGCGCGAGTCCTTCCGCAACGCGGCCAAGTTCCTCGGCGCGCGCACCAACGTCTTCGACGCGGCGACCTCCTCCTTCAACAAGAACGAGTCCATCTCGGATACGATCAAGATGCTCTACGGCTACGCGGACGAGTCGGCCTTCATCATCCGCTCCAAGCTCGAGGGCGTGTGCCGCTGGCTCGAGGAGGCCCTGGGCGCCTACGCCGAGGCCGCGGGGCGGCCCCGCCCCTCCTTCATCAACGCGGGCGACGGCAAGCACGAGCACCCGACCCAGGAGTTCCTGGACGAGTTCTCCTTCCTCGAGCAGATGGGCGGCCGGGACGAAATGATCCACCTCGCCCTGACCGGCGACCTCTTCCACGGCAGGACGGTCCACTCGAAGGCCGACGGCCTGCGGGCCTTCCGCGAGGTGACCGTCGACCTCGTCGCGCCGGAGCTCCTGTCCATGCCCGCCCACTACGTCCGCAGGATGCGCGACAACGGCTTCGAGATCCGCGCCTACGAGTCGCTGGACGAGTACCTCGCCTCCGGCAAGGTCGCGCCGATCTGGTACTTCACCCGCCTCCAGCTCGAGCGCATGGGCGAGTCCGTGCTCGAGAAGGCGCCCCAGCTCCGCCAGGCGGTGACCTTCCGCAAGGACATGCTCGGCCTCCTGCCGGAAGGCTGCCGCTTCTACCATCCCCTGCCCCGCGACCGCGCGGCCCCGACCAACCCCACCTTCCTCGACGATACGCCGCTCAACGGCTGGGACGGCCAGTCCGCCAACGGCTACTGGGTACGCATCGCCCTCATCGGCATGCTCTCCGGCCTCCTCGGCTCGGACTTCGCGGGAGAGCGCCTCCCCGAGCGCGAGTCCGTCGACGACTTCGTCCGGGAGGCCCTCGTCTCCGAAAGGCAGAAGCCCGAGTACAAGGTCGGCATCAAGCCCGTCGAGGAGGGAATCGTCATCGACCACATCTCCTCGGGAGAGCCCGTCGCGGCCATTTGGGACCATATCGACGCGATCAGGCGGACCCTGGGCCTGCACGTGCGCGGCGGGCACGGCGTCTTCCACAATAATAAGGGCACCTACAAGGGCATCATATCCCTCCCCGAAGTGACGCTCTTCGACGAGCGCGACTTGAAGAAGCTCGCCGCCATCGCGCCCGGCTGCACGCTCAACCTCGTCAAGGCCCACAAGGTCGTCAAGAAGTACCGACTGTCGATGCCGCCCAGGATCTACGGCTTCGAGGAGATATCCTGCAAGAACGAGAACTGCGTGTCGGCGCCCAAGAACATGGAAGGCGCGATTACCGAATTCCTCCGCAAGGGCGATCCGGGCAAGACCGAGGGCGCCCGCTTCGTCTGCCGCTATTGCGAGCGGGAGCACGAGTTCAGGGACATCTGGGACATCTAGGCGAGTTGCCGCGGGGCTGGTGATCGAGTATCGCTCTCGTCGAAAAATCAGTACAGCGATAACGGTATCGCGATTAATTTTATGTAAACAAGGGAATTACTTATACTATCGTAGGAGGTATAGGTTAAACCACCGATACCTAGTACTCAAGGAGATGCTACAATCCCGTAAACCTGAGCCCCTATGCGGCCAGGTGATCTTAATCCCGGGGCATTTCGGAATGGATGAATCAGTCGCGCTGCTGAAGAAGAAGCAGGGGTGGCGGAATTACTTTAGCCGCTATTGGACTCTTTATTTGCTTCTGTTGACGCCTTTCGTATACATAATCGTCTTTAAGTACATACCGATGCTCTATATCCAGATTGCCTTCAAGAAGTACAGCCTGGTGAAGAGCATCTGGGATATGCCTTGGGCCGCCAACAACGGCTGGGAATACTTCATCAAGGCCTTCAACAACCGCGATTTCATCTTCGCGCTGCGGAATACCATAGTCCTAAACCTTTTGGACATAATCTTCGGCTTCCCCGCCCCTATCATCCTGGCGATCATCCTGAACGAGCTGCGCTTCAAGCGCTTCAAGCGCTTCACGCAGACCGTCGCCTACATGCCCCACTTCCTGTCCTGGATCATCATCGCGGGCCTCGCCCTCCAGGTCTTCGCGCCCACGACCGGCTTGGCGAATAACGTACTCAGGTCTCTGGGTATAGGCACGGTTCCCTTCCTGACGGAGCCGGGGCACTGGATAGCGACCTACACCTTCCTTGGCATCTGGCAGAGCGTCGGATGGAACACCATCATCTACCTGGCCGCGATCACCGCTATAAATCCGGAGCTCTACGAAGCCGCCGCCATGGACGGGGCCGGGCGCCTGCGCAGGATTTGGCACATCACCCTGCCGGGCATCCGCTCGACCATCGTGGTCCTCTTCATCATCCGCCTGGGCTACATCCTGGGAAGCGAGTTCGACCGGCCTTACGCCCTGGGCAACGCCCTGGTCAACAAGGTGTCCAGCGTCATCGCGACATTCATCTACCATTTCGGCATTCGGGGACTGCAGTTCTCTATGACGACTGCCGTCGGGCTCTTCCAATCCGTAGTCGGCGTCCTCTTCCTGCTGGCCGCGGACCGGCTCGCCAAGAAGTTCGGCGAGCGCGGCATCGTGTAGGGGAGGGCCGGAAATGATTACATCGCGCAAGTCCAAGGTCGGCGACTGGATCGTCGTCCTAATCTGCGTCTTCGTCATACTCGTCTGCCTCCTGCCCATCCTGCACATCGCCGCCCGCTCGCTAAGCTCGACCGAAGCCTTGATTAAGGGGCAAGTCGGGCTCCTGCCGATCGGCTGGAACCTGGAGGCCTACGTCCATGTCATCGAGGACGGGAAATTCACCAGGGCCCTGTGGTGGACCGCGCTCCTTACCGTAATCGGAACGATACTGTCCCTCGTCGTGACCACGATGTGCGCCTACCCCCTGACCTACGAGAAGCTGAAGGGACGGAAGTTCTTCAATACCGTCATCATCTTCACGATGTTCTTCAACGCGGGCACCATCCCCATGTACCTGCTCCTCAAGAGCATCGTCTTCATCAACAAGCCGATCGTCCTCATCGTTCCCTACTGCCTGTCGGTGTTCAACATGATCATAATGCGCAGCTTCATGATCGACCTCCCGGTCTCGATGCGCGAATCGGCGGAGATCGACGGGGCCGGCCCGATCAGGGTCCTGTGGAGCATCTACCTGCCCCTGTGCAAGCCGGTCATCGCTACGCTCGCCCTGTTCTACGCCGTCGGGCGCTGGAACGGCTTCTCGGACGCCCTCATGTTCATGAACGTCCGCGAGTACTATCCCATCCAGCTCCTCCTATACAACCTCATTTCGGCCATACAGAGCATCGACGTCATATCGGTCGAGGGGGGATTCTCGCCGGGACTTACCGAGTCGCTCAAGGCGGCGGCGATCATGTTCGCCACGGTCCCGATACTGCTTATCTATCCTTGGTTGCAGAAGTACTTCATCGCGGGCGCTACCCTTGGCGCCATAAAAGAATAGCCTTTGGAATTCGGACACGCTGTGTCTGGAGAATATTTTGAAGGAGGATCACGCATGAAGAAGATCTTATTCGTTCTCGTAAGTCTTCTCGTGGTCGCCGGCTTTGCCTTCGCGCAGGGCGACGACCTCGTCAACGGCAAGTTCAAGACGACCAAGTCCATCACGGTCGAGGTATACGACCGCTCGAACGACGGCGGCTCCAAGCCCGAGGACAACTTCTACACCGACTTCATCAAGAAGGGAATGCTGCGCGATTATAACGTCGAAGTAACCTTCGTGCGCGTGCCCCGCTGGACCGAGGTCCAGGTGATGAACAACCTCCTGGCGGCGGGCGACGCCCCCGACATCTGCGTCACCTACGACTACCCGACCATCCAGACCTACGCTGACATGGGCGGCGTGCTCGACATGGGACCCCTCCTGGCGAAGTACAAGAACCAGCTTCCCGACCTGTGGAAGCTCCTCGGCGATACCAATATCTACAACAATCGCGATCCCAAGGCCGGTACCGTATACGCCATCGAGGGCATGCGCTTCCTCAATATGCTGACCACAACCTTCGTCCGCGAGGATTGGCTCAAGAAGCTCAAGATCAAGGAGCCCACGAACCTCAAGGAATTCGAGGCCATGCTCAAGGCCTTCAAGAAGAACGCGAAGACCCTCCTGGGCGCCGACGCGGCGAAGATGGTTCCCTTCTCCATCGGCGTCGATGTGGGCTGGAGGGCCCGTAACCTGACCGAGTCCTTCATCCCGGAAAAGGCTACCGACGAGGAGCTGTACATCAACGGCTTCGATGACAGGCACCTCCTGTGGCCCAACTACAAGAAGGGCATCGAGGTCCTCAATAAGTGGTACAACGAGGGCCTCGTCTGGAAGGACTTCCCCCTCTACCCCGTCGGCGACAAGACCGAGGATAACCTCATGAAGGCCGGCTACGTCGGCGCCTTCATCCACAACTGGGACTATCCCTACCGCGACGGCGATAATAGCATTACCGCCTCCATCAAGAAGCTGCAGGGCAAGGACGCCGCCTACATCGCGGTCGACTGCTTCAAGAACGACGCGGGCAAGTACCGCAAGTTCCTCGGGGCCACCACCTCCGATCGCAAGATCTTCTTCCCCGCCACCAACGACGAGCCCGTCGCCTCCCTCATGTACCTGAACTGGATCTCGAGGCTCGAGAACCATAAGTTCCTCCAGTTCGGGGAGGAAGGCGTCACGCACGTCAAGAACGCCGACGGATCGCTGAAGATCATGGCCGCCAAGGGCGACAAGATCATGAACTCGGGCAACAACATCGATTACACCATCACGCTCAACGGCATCAACCTCGGCGACGCCGCGCTGACGGCCAAGTCTCTCGCCCTGAGCTACGCCGGTATCGAGCCCAAGTACATCGAGAAGTCCTACAAGACCCAGAGGACCGACGACCGCGTAGCCAAGGTCTACAACCTGGGCAAGATCGCTTCCGAGGAGGGCATGGGCCCCGTCGAGACCGAGAAGCGGAACAACATGCTTACCCAGGCCGTCGTCGCCAAGACCAAGGACTTCAACAAGGTCTACGATGCGGGCCTCAAGGACATCCTCGCCTCCGGCGTCCAGGCCATCATCGACGAGCGCCGGGCCAAGATGGCGGCGTTGAAGTAGTCCATCGCCGTATCCGCTCGATTCCGGGGAGGCCGCCTGCGCGGCCTCCCCTTTTTTCGCCTTCCCGGGGGTCTCGCGGGAGCGCCCGAGGTATCGTATACTTCATCCAGCGCCCCGCCGGCCATTCGCGCGCGGCGCGTGGAAGGAGCCGGGATGAGGGGAATCTACCTGTTCCTCCGCAGGGTGGCGGGAAGCCTGGGCTCCCTCTTCGGGGGCCGGAAGGCCCGCGCCGCCCTCGAGGAGCTTAAGCGCTTCGACGTATCCGGCTACGCCAGCCGCATCGTCTCGGACGCGGTGCTCATGAACGACATCCCCTCCCCGAGCTCGGGCGAGGAGCTCCGCATGGATTTCATCCGCGAGCGGCTCGACGAGTTCGGCATCTCCAACGTGTTCTCGGACGAGAAGGGCAATACCCTGGCGCTCTTCCCGGCCTACGGCAGCAAGCGCGACTTCGTGCTGATAGCCGCCGAGGTCGGCGACGCCAACTACAGCCCCTTGGGCAATGCCGTCAGGCTCACGAGCTCCAGGGCCTCGGGCCTGGGGCTGGGGGAGCGGAGCCTCGGAGCGGCCGCCCTCCTGGTGTTCGCGGAGTTCGCGCAGGCGACGGGCTTCCACCTCGACAAGAACCTCCTCGTGCTGTTCACGATCTCCTCCTCGGCCGACGAGCGCGAGGAGGCTTTCCGGCACTTCCTGGAGGGCTGGGGCGACCGCGTCTCCTGCGGGATCATCGTGCGGGGCACGGGCCTGGGGATCGTCGAGACCAAGCACGTCGGCTCCTACCGGCTGTCGGTCGGCGTCCAGACGAAGGGCCACGAGATACTCGCGCCGGACTCGACGGCCTCGGCCGCCTCGATCCTGGGGACGATAGCCTCGCAGGTCGGCGGCATCTCCTGGGACGAGAAGCGGACGGCCATGGTGAATATCGCGCGGATGGAGGCCGGGACCGGCTACGGCCACTGGGCCACTCAGGGCGAGCTCGATATGGAGATCGTCGCCGAGGACGAGAAGATGCTGGAGACGATCAAGAGCGTGGTCACCGGCACCATCTCGAAGGCCGCTACCGGCACGGACGCGCGGGTCGAGACCCTGGTCCGGTTCCGCCGGTCGGTCGGAGATCCCATGCGCAACGCCGAGCTGGTCGCCGAGCTGCGCTCGGCCCTGGGCAAGGTCCGGATCAAGCCGACGCACGGCTACGTGTCGGAGAAGGTCTCGATCCTCAACGAGCGCGGCATACCCGCCGTCGCGGTGGGGATCACGACGGAGTCCTCCGGGCCGGACTCGGAGGCCATAGACCTGGGGCCGATCGCCCAGGGCTTCCGCCAGCTCCTCATGGTGGTCGAGGGCTCGTCGAAGGGCGGGGAGAGGAGCGAGAGTTGAAGGAGCCGCAGGAAGCGAAAGCCGGCCGATCTATCTTGGCGCAATCCTTCCATTCGAGCGCCTATCGCGACAAGAAGCGGCTCGTCGACCTGAAGAGGGAGAAGGGAGTCTCCATTTCCCTGGCCTTCCCCACGCTGAACGAGGAAGCGACCATAGCCAAGGAGATCCTAGTCCTGAAGACCGAGCTCATGGAGCGCTTTCCCCTGCTCGACGAGATCGCGGTCATCGACTCGGGATCCGTCGACAAGACGCGCGACATAGCGAGGGAGTTCGGCGCCGGCGTCTACTCCTCGTCCTCGATCCTCGAGAAGCGAGGGAGCCATCGGGGCAAGGGCGAGAACCTCTGGAAGAGCCTCTACGTCCTCAAGGGCGACATCATCGTCTGGATCGACGCCGACATCACCAACATCAACCCCAAGTTCCTCTACGGGCTGGTCGGGCCCCTCCTGGAGAACGACGAGATCGGCTACGTGAAGGCCTTCTACAAGCGGCCTATCCGCTCGGCCGCGGGGCTCGCCTCCTCTGGCGGCGGCCGCGTGACCGAGCTCCTGATACGGCCGCTCTTCTCGCTCTTCTATCCCGAGCTCGCCGAGCTGGTACAGCCCCTGAGCGGCGAGTACGCGGGCCGCAGGAGCATCCTCGAGCGCCTGCCCTTCTCGGTCGGCTACGGCGTCGAGGTAGGCCACCTCATCGACCTCTTCCACATGTACGGGCCCGGGATCATCGCCCAGGTCGACATGGACGAGCGCATCCACCGCAACCAGAGCATCGAGGCCCTGAGTAGGATGTCCTTCGGCATCCTGGCGACCTTCCTGGACCGGCTGAAGAAGTACGGGGAGCTGTCGATATCGAAGGAGCTCGGGACGCGGCATATCGCCCTGGCGTCGGAGGCCGAGGCCCTGCAGGTCGTTCCCGCGGACATCTCGCTGGTCGAGCGGCCTCCCATGAGGACGATCCCCGAGTACCTCGCGAAATTCTATCCCGGCGAGAAGGCTTAGCCCGGCAGGATCGCCTCGAAGAGGCCGTAGTCCGCGATGACCGAGTCCGGGCGCGAGAGGGGGCTCGGCGGATCCGCGGGCCGGTAGGACCTGGAGTCGCCCGCGAAGAGCAGGGTCATGAAGCCCAGGCCGCGGGCCGGCGCCATGTCGTTCGCCCAGCTGTTGCCGACTACCAGTATCTTCCCTGCCTCGATGCCGGACTCGAGGAGGGGGGCGGCCGCCCGGAGGAAGATCTCCGCGCCGGGCTTCGCCGCGAGATCCTCGTAGGAATAGGCGCAGAGCACCGGCTCGAATCCCAGCCCCTCGGGAGGGCTCCCGAAGAGTGCCTCGACGAGGAGCGGCGTGTAGAACTGGGCGTTCGAGACGATGCCCAGCCGAGTCCCCGAAGCGGAGAGCCTCGATAGGAGCTCGGCGGCCCCGCTCATGGCGGCGCAGGGATTGCGCCAGGCCTCGAGGAGGACCGAGATCAAGCGCGCCGCCTCGGCTCCCGCCCGCGGGAGGAGGGGCGAGGCGATGAGCGCTATGTCGATCTCGGGATGGGGGGTCGCGGCTTTCGCCGCCTCGCGCGTCCGCGCGATCGACGCGTCGACCTCGCGGGCGAAGGAGCTCGCGTCGCCGCGGAAGCCGGCCGAGGCGAGCTCGGCCTCGAGGAGCCTTCGAGCCTCGCCCTCGCCGCCGCCGCCGCCGAGTCCCGGCTCCCCTCCTGCCGCGCTCATGACGATGGTGCCGTAGACGTCGAAGAGGATGGCGGCCGGCCTGGCCGGGAGCTTTCTGCCGACGAGATCCTCGAGGCCGGGCCCCGGCGCGGGGATCTCGCGCCTAAGGCCGGCCGGCGAGAGCGCGCCTAGGAGCCGGACCAGCTTCAGCCTTTCCTCGGGATTCATGACGGGGTCCTCCATCGCGCGCCTCAGGTGGCGGAAAGGAAGAAATCGCCGGGCACGAGATAGCGCTCGGCGAGAGCGGCCTTGTCGATCGCGCCGGTCGACCCTCCGGCTGCCGCGGCCTCGTAGGCGGCGGCGAGCAGCTCGCCGTAAGCGCGGTTGGAGTAGCAGGCCAGGACGGCCTCGCGGCGGAGGCGCAGCTCGTCCTCGGCGGGAAGCCGGTCGAAGAGGCGGCCCAGCTCCGGATTCAGCTCACCGATCCCGCCGGCGAATCCGGCATCGCGCGCCGCGCGCTTGAGGATGCCCGCCTGGCACTCGGCGTCCAGGGAGCCGAAGTCGATGCAGCCGCCCTCGAGGCGCTTCTCGAGGCCGGCGAGCAGGGACTCGAGCCTTTCCCTTCCCTCGGGGCCGTGGCCGGCGAAGGACGGGCCGAAGGCCTCGCGTAGGCGCGTGACGCGGGCCGAAACGGCGGCGCCGAGCCGGCGCCCGTCGACCGCGTCGGCGGGAATCCTGACGAATCGGTACAAGCCCTCGAAGACGATGCCCTTCTCCCTGAAGTCGCGCGCGATATGGGGGATCTCGCGGCCGGCGACGGGCAGGCCGCGGACGAGGGGCTCGATGAAGGAATACCCGAAGCCTTCCTTGACCGAGGTCGTGACGACGATGAAGGAGCCTTCGTAGAGCTCGGCGAGCGTCGCGTCCTTGCCCGCCTCGAAGCGGACCGGCATGCCCTTCTCGGCCGCGAAGTCCTTCCAGGCCTCGTACTGCGCCCGGTCGCCGGGGCTCGTCGGGGGCAGCGTGACCGCGAGCTCGGCGCCCTCGGGGAGGAAGCGGGACAGGAGGAGGGCCTCGCCGATGTTCTTGCGCCTGATCGCGCGTACGGGATACAGGGCCGTCGCGCGGCCCCGGGCGATCTCCGCGGAGGGGCTCTCGCGCGGGACGAAGTCGCCGGACTCGCCGATCGGATTGGGCAGGAGGTGCACCCGGCGGGGATCGAGGCCCGCGGCGATGAGGTTGTCCCGGTCGCGGCTGTTGATCGTCGCGTAGTCGCAGGAGTCG
>CAYPHO010000113.1:0-9869 GCA_964410245.1 uncultured Treponemataceae bacterium
CGCCCCCGTCGCCCGCCATTGGAAATCCCAGCCCCAGGCCTTATACTTGGTCGTACGCGTCGGCTCCGTTCCGAGCCGGGCCCGCGACGGGCCGCGCGCGATCCGCATACCCAATGGAGGAAGACATGGCCGAGTTCTTCGGAATCTACCGCTGCGAGATCTGCGGGAACATCGTCGAAGTGGCGCACGCGGGCAAGGGCGACCTGGTCTGCTGCGGCGAGAATATGAAATTCCTCCCGGGCAACACGACCGACGCCGCGAAGGAAAAGCACGTCCCCGTCATCGAGAAGGCCGCGGGCGGCTACAAGGTCTCGGTCGGCTCGGTCGCCCATCCGATGGAAGCCGATCACTATATCGAGTGGATCGAGCTGGTCGAGAAGGACAAGGCCGAGCTCGTCGTCCACCGCGCCCACCTGAAGCCGGGCGACAAGCCCGAGGCCTTCTTCGCCACCGCAGCGTCCAAGGTCGAGGCCCGCGAGTACTGCAACAAGCACGGCCTGTGGAAAGCCTAATCCAGGCTTAGTCCGAGCCGCCGCCGGCGCTCGCCCGGGCGGTCGCCTGGGCGAGCGCGGCCCGGGCTTCGACGCTCGTCCCGCGATGGGCGCCGCCGCTCTTGCCGACCAGGGCGGGGACGGCGGCGAAGACGGCGAGCAGGGCCGCGGCGACGGCGACCTGCGCCAGCCGCGGCCAGCGCCTACGGCCGCCGATTCGGGGCGGGCAGGCGGCGGCGCAATCCCCGCAGCGAATGCAGCGCCGATCGGACGTCGCTTCCTCCTTCGACAGGTCGAGGCCGACGGGGCAGGCCCTCGCGCAGGATCGGCAGTCCACGCAGTCGGCCGGCCGCTTGATCTTAAGGACGCTGAAGCGCCCAAGCAGCGTCATGAGCGCGCCCATGGGGCAGAGCCAGCGGCACCAGGGCCGGGCGACGAAGATCGATGCGGCGAGGACGATCGCCGCTATCGCCAAGGCGGCCGGCGCGACCTCGCCCGTCCAGAAATGCAGGAGCGCGTAGTAGGGATCGGCCTTCATGAAGGCGAGGTTAAAGCTTTGGGCCGTCGACCAGATTATCAGGCCGAGGACGAGATAGCGGCCGAGCGACAAGGCGCGCTCGGCCTTGGAGGGCAGGTTGAGCGCTCGAATGCCGAGCTTCCGGCCCAGCGCGCGGACCCAGTCCTGGACCGACCCCAGGGGGCAGATCCAACCGCAGAAGACCGGTCCCGCGATCAGCGCCGATACGAGGACCGCTCCCAGGATCAACAGGTTCGCGAGGCCCGTCTTCGGGACGTAGAGTCCCTGGGCGAAGACCCGCGTCAGGGTCTCGACGCCGCCGAAGGGGCAGGTTAGGTGGAAGAGCCCGGCCGGGACCGTCAGCAGGGCGGCGAGGACGGCGGCCTGGACGATGGGCCGCGGGGAGCGGGGCCGGTTTCGTGCGGCCACTCCCGGGCGGTCGCTTCGCGCGCCGCCGCGGCCTTCGATCGCCGCGCCGCCGCGGCCGCCGCATCCCGCGCTACTTGACCGCGAAGACGATCCGCTCATCGTAGCCGCCTTTCGGGCAATCCCTGATTATGCCGAGGTGGAAATCGCCGGCCGCGGGCGCCGTGAAGGCGATTTCCGCGCGGTTCCTCGACCTCGAATCCTCGACCCAGGTTATCGGCTTCGACAGCGCGAGTCCCTGGTCGGCCGATCCCGGGCGCCACTCGGATCCGCCCATCAGGAAGAAGGTATCCTCGGGAGGGATAGCGCAGTTGCGGTGGTCCTCGACGAACTCGACGCGGAGCGTGTAGCCGCTGCCGGCCCGCAAGCCGACCGTCGATCCGGGCAGCACCCTCTTCGCGGCTCCCGACGCGTCGACCAAGGTGAAGCTCATCTCGCAGGCCGCGGCCGCGGCCAGGGCGCCCAGCGCGAGCAGGGCCGTCAGCGCGGCTTTCCGGAAAAGGGTCGCTATCATCTCGCACCTCCGTGATATGTCGCCGTTAATGTAGGCGAGAGGGGAGGAGGGCGGAGGGAGACTCGGTGAAGATTCGGTAAAGACGGCCGGGCGCTGGCCGGGCGGCGCTTGCCCGCGGCCGCCCGCCGCGGCGATACTTGAGCCATGGTCTACGTGGTCGAGGACAACGAGGCGATCCGGGAGACGGTCAAGGCCTATCTCGAGCTCTCCGGCCTGGAGGTGCGGGAATTCCCCGGCGCGGCCGGCGTCCTCGAGTCGCTGGCCTTCAAGAAGCCCGAGCTCTTCATCCTCGACGTCATGCTTCCCGACGGGAACGGCTTCGCCCTCGCGAAGAAGCTGCGCGAGGCCTATCCCCAGGCCGCCTTCCTCTTCCTGACCGCGCGCGAGTCCGAGGGCGACCGCATCACCGGCTTCGAGCTGGGAGCCGAGGACTACGTGGTGAAGCCCTTCTCGCCGCGCGAGCTGACCCTCAGGGTCCAGGCTATCCTCAGGCGGCTCGCGGCGGCCAAGGGCGCGACGGCCTCTCCGGCCCCGGCCGCGATCAGGCGGTGGAGGCTCGGGAATTCCGTCCTGTCGATGGACGAGGCCGCCCACGAGCTCCGCGTCGACGGCGCGCCCGTCGCGCTGACGCCCGTCGAGTGGCGCATCCTCGACTATCTTTCGCGCAACGCGGGCATCCTGATAGGCCGCGAGCGCATCCTGGGCGAGTGCCTCGACTACAGCCACGACGGCTCAGACCGGACCGTGATAACGCACCTTAAGAACCTCAGGGCCAAGCTCGGGGACGAGGGATGGATCGAGACGGTCCGAGGCTTCGGGTATAAATTCGCGGGCAAGGAAGCCGGGGACGCCGGCGCGGAAGGCGGCGCCGCGGCCGAGGGCGCGCCGAAGGGCGGCCGGGCTTGAGGGCGATCATGGGAAGGCTCATGACCAGGACCCTCGCCCTGGTCTCCGGCGCCCTCGCCGCCTTCGTCCTCGTCCTGGCCCTGGTCATCGTCCTCAGCTCGGGCTCCCTGCTCCGCTCCTGGGAGGAGCGCGAGAGCCGGGGCCTCGCTTCTTTCATCGAGGAGAGGCTCTCGTCGCTGGCCGAGGAGCTGGAGGCGGCCGGGGCCAGGCCGAGTTCCCAGGCCGTCGCCGCCGCCCTCGCGGACCTGCCCTACGAGCCCGACTCCCTCATAGTCCTGTCCGCCGATAACGCGCCGCTCTACCTATTACGGCGGCGCGACGCCCAGGAGGGGCAGGGGCGGATGATGGGCAGGATGCGCCAGGCGGTCGGCGATTATGCCGAGGTGCGGACCAAGGACGGGCGGCTCGCGTTCAAGTACGAGGCCGTGACGGGGGCCTTCGACCAGCGCGAGTCCAACCGCGTCCTCATGGCCGCCCTCTCCATCATCCTGGTGGCCGGCTCGCTCATCGCGGCCCTGATCGCGGCCCTCGTGGCCTACAGCCTGGCGCGTCCGATCTCGCGCCGCGCGGGGCAGCTCGCCTCCTCGCTGGAGGAGATGGCGCGGGGCCGGCGCGACCTCGTCCTGGGCTCCTCCTCGATCGCGGAGCTGGACCGCATCGGCCAGGCCGCCGGCCTCCTGCAGGCAAGCCTCGCGAGGGAAGAGGAGCTGCGCCGCAGGTGGGCGGCGGACATCGCCCACGACCTGCGCACCCCGCTCGCCTCGCTCAAGGCGCAGATGGAGGCCATGCGCGACGGGGTGTTCGAGCCGAGCCCCGGGCGGATCGAGTCGGGCTGCCGCGAGATAGAGCGGCTCGAGAAGCTCGTCGGCGACCTGGCCCTCCTGACTAGGCTGGAGACGCCGGACTTCCGCCCCTCCCTCGGCCCGGTCGGGCTCGAGGATTTCGCACGGGGGATGGCGCGGCGCTTCGAGGCCGCCGGGAGTAATATAAAAGTAACTTTAATCGGCGGCGCCTCGCCGGAGCCCGGGGCCGGCGGGCCCGCGCCGGCCGTCGCGGCCGCTGGCGCCGTCAGCCCCTCGATCCTGGCGGACGAGGGACTCCTCGACCGGGCCGTATCGAACCTCGTCGACAACGCGATCCGCTACGGCAGGGAAGGCGGGAAGGTCGAGCTTCGCGCCGAGTCCCTTCCCGGCGGCGGGGCGGCGATCCGAGTCGTCAACGAGGGACTCATCGACGAGGCCGTCCTGCCCTTCGCCTTCGAGCGCTCCTTCCGCGCCGACTCCTCTCGCGGGAGCCCGGGCTCGGGGCTCGGGCTGGCCATCGCGAAGGCGGCGGCCGAGGCCCAGGGCGCCCGAATCGAGGCCTCGCGCGACGAGGCGGCCTGCGCGACGGCCTTCTCGATCGTCTTTACCTCTTCTTTACCCCCGCTTCCCTAGAACTCCAGGCGGCCGCTCCATACTCGGTATATCACCCAGTACGGAGGTACGGTATGAGGCGCATTACGATGATCGGTATCCTGGCGGCCCTCGCGGCCTCGGCGACTCTCTTCGCCGCCGAGCCCGTCCTCGGCAGGAATCTCGTCGACCGCGGGACCTGGATCGAGGTCGAGGGAAGCCTGGTCGACCAGGACGGGGAGTGGGCGCTGAAGGCGAAGGACAAGACCTACGACCTTCACCTCGGCAACTACCCGGTCCTCTATCCCGAGGGACTCTCCCTGAAGGAAGGGGACAAGGCGAAGGTGACGGGCTACGCCGTCGGCGAGGACATCTCGGCGGTCAGCCTGACGGTCGGGAGCAAGACCTACGCCTTCCGCGAGAAGGACGGGACGCCGCTCTGGGCCGGGCGCGGGAACCGCGGCGCCTGGGACCGGGACGACGACCGCTACGGCAGGATGGACGGCATGGGCAGAATGAGCCGCGGCTACGACGACTATCCGCGCTCGACGGCCCGCAGGCCCATGATGGGCGGACGCGGCCGCTGGTAAGCGGCGGGCCGGCGAATTTCCGGGGAGGCGGGCGGGCAATCCGCCCGCCTCGGCATTATGGTTGATCCGGGAGGACGAAGATGGCAGGCAGGAAGACGCTCCGGATGTCGATCGCCCTGGTCGCGGCCCTCGCTCTCGCCGCGAGCGCAGCCTCGGAGGCGGGGATGCTCTGGGGAGCGCGCGCCGCCAAGGCGGACGCCGATCGAGATGTCGAGGATATGCTGAGCTACGCGATCCAGGACGAGTACCTGGCCCGCGCCGAGTACCTCGCGATCATGAGGAAGCACGGCGAGATCCGTCCCTTCTCGAATATCGCTAAATCCGAGGAGAGCCATATCGCCTGGCTCAAGGAAGCCTACGCGTCGAGGGGCCTGAAGGTCCCGGCCGACTGGGCGGAGACCTTCGTCATCGTACCCGCCTCGCTAGAGGAGTCCTTCCGAGCCGGCGTGGCCGCCGAGATCGACAATATCGCCATGTACGAATCTTTCATCTCCTCGAAGCTCATGGGCGCGCCCGAGAACGCCGCTCTCAAGGCGCTCTTCGAAAGGCTGCGCGACGCCTCGAAAAACCACCTCGCGGCGTTTCAAAGCGGACTCGGACAGTACTAGACTGGAATAGCGATTCATCGTTCCGGCGCGGCGGAGCGGCAGGGGCCCTCGCGCGCCTTGATTGAGGAGGCATCGATGGCGGGAAAGTCCGCGCGAGGGAAGGGCGGCGCCCAGCGCTTCCGCTTCTGGATACAGCTGGGATTCTTCGTCCTCATCCTGGCGATCGTGACGGCCAACGGCCTGGCCGAGGAGGGCGTCGAGCTGCCGCTCTCGGGCTCGGCCTCTATCCACGCGATCTGCCCCTTCGGGGGCGTCGTCTCCTTCTGGCAGCTGGCGAGCCTCGGCACCCTGGTCAAGAAGGTGCACGATTCCTCGGTCGTCCTGGCCGTCATCGGCATACTCTTGGCCATCCTCGCCGGACCGGTGATCTGCGGATGGATCTGTCCCTTCGGCAGCTTCCAGGAATGGCTGGGCAAGCTCGGCAGGAAGATCTTCAAGAAGCGCTACAACGCCTTCGTGCCGCCCGCCCTCGACAGGATCCTGCGCTACCTGCGCTACCTCGTCCTGGCCTGGGTGAGCTACGCGACCATCGTTACGGGCAAGCTGGCCTTCGAGTCGGTCGATCCCTACTACGCCCTATTCAGCTTCTGGCGCAGCGAGGTCTTCCTGGGCGGCTTCATAGTCCTTGGCGCGACGGCGCTGCTCTCTCTCTTCGTCGAGCGCCCCTTCTGCAAGTACGCCTGCCCCTACGGGGCCTTCCTGGGGATCTTCAACCTGTTCAGGATATTCGGGATCAAGCGCAACGCGGCGACCTGCATCTCCTGCAAGGCTTGCACCCGCGCCTGCCCGATGAACATCGAGGTCGAGAGCGCGAAGACCGTCCGCGACCACCAGTGCCTCAGCTGCATGCGATGCTCGAGCGAGGCTGCCTGCCCGGTGAGCGCGACCGTCGAGCTCGGCGCGGGATCCTTCGACGCCGCGCCCGCGAGCGCCGCGGCGACCGGAGCGAAGGAGGCCGCGGAATGATCGCGATCAAGACCAGGGTCCTCGGCATCGCCTCGGCGGCGATCGTATTCGGGGGCATCGCCCTGAGCGCGGCGCTCGGGCTGTGGAAGACGACCGTGTCGAAGGAGCCGGCCAGGATCGAGTCCGGCGAGTTCGCCGGCATGCCGAATCCCTCGGATATCCGAGGTTCCTATACCTGGGCGGACGTCGCGAAGGCTTTCGATATACCCGAGGCGAGCGTGATCGCGGCCTTCGGCGGCGCGGGGCCGGACGAGAAGGCGAACAGCCTCGAATCCCGCTATGCGGGCATCCTGCCCGAGGGAACCGAGATAGGGACGGATTCGGTCCGCCTCTTCGCGGCGCTCTACGCGGGCCTTCCCTATGAGGCCGAGTCGGATACCGTCCTGCCAAAAAGCGCCATCCCGATCCTCAGGGCCGAGGGCAAGGCCGAGGCTACCCGCATCGACGCGGCCGAGGCGCGAGCGATCGGCCCGGGCGCTGCCGCGGCGACGGCCCCGGCTGCCCCGGCGACCGACGCGGCCGAGCACGCTCCCGCCGTCGGCTCGATCGTCGGAAAGACGACCTTCGGCGAGCTCAAGTCATGGGGCTACGACATGGCTAAGGTCGAGGAGATCCTCGGCGGGCTGGGGCCCTCGGCACAGAGCCTCCGGGATTATTGCTCGGCCAAGGGAATCGCTTTTTCGGAGATGAAGGAGAAGCTGGCGGCGCTCGCCCCGAAGTAGGACGCGCCCTCGGGGCTGCCCGGCCCGGCCCCGAGCCGGCGGCCGGCCCCGATCGCGCGGGCGGGATGGCCGCTCTGTGACCCAGGTCACCGAAGCCGGCCCTCCGCACGCGTATACTATATGCAGAACGAGGAGGCAGGTATGGCGAAATACATCGTCGTGGGCGGCGTGGCGGGCGGGGCGAGCGCGGCGGCCAGGCTCAGGCGCCTGGACGAGAAGGCCGAGATCATCCTCCTCGAGCGCGGCGACTACATCAGCTACGCAAACTGCGGCCTGCCGTACTACGCGGGCGGCGTGATCGCGGAGCGCTCGAAGCTCTTCGTCATGACGCCCCAGAAGTTCCGCGACACCTTGGCCGTCGACGTCCGCACCGGGCACGAGGCGACCGCGATCGACCTCAAGGCGAGGACGGTCTCGATACTCGATCGGAAGTCGGGCCGGGCCTACGCCGAGGGCTACGACGCGCTGGTGCTCTCGCCCGGCGCAGAGCCGCTGCGGCCGCCCATCCCGGGCATCGAGGACGAGCGGATCTTCACCCTTCGCTCGGTGCCCGACATCGACGCCATCAAGGAGCACATCGACGCGAGGCGCCCCCAGCGGGCCATCGTCGTCGGCGCGGGCTTCATCGGCCTCGAGATGGCCGAGAACCTCGCCGAGCGGGGCGTGTTCGTCACCATAGTCGAGGCCCTGGGCCAGGTCATGGCCCCCCTCGATCCCGAGATGGCGGCCATCGTGCACCAACACCTGAAGGCCAAGGGCGTCGAGCTCTACCTCTCCGATTCCGTGGCCGCCTTCGAGCGGAAAGAGGACAAGATCGCCGCGAGGCTGAAATCCGGCGCGCTGCTGCCGGCCGACATGGTCATCCTGTCCATCGGCGTGCGGCCCGATACCGCCTTGGCCCGGGCGGCCGGCCTCGAGCTCGACGAGCGGGGCGCCATCCTCGTCGACTCGCGGATGAGGACAAGCGACAAGAACGTCTACGCGGTGGGCGACGCGGTCGCCTCGCGCAACCCGATCAGCGGTACCGCCGGGTCCGTGCCCCTCGCCGGGCCGGCGAACAAGCAGGCCCGCGTCGCGGCCGACAATATCGCGGCCTCCCTCGGCGGCGAGGCGGCCCACGGCGGCAAAGCCGCCCCGGCCGAGTATCCCGGCTCGATCGGCACCTCGATCGCCAAGGTCTTCGACCTGACCGTCGCCTGCACCGGGCTCTCCGAGAAGGCCTGCGATAAGGCCGGCATCGAGCGCGGCGCCGTCATCGTCCATCCCTCGAGCCACGCGGGCTACTATCCCGAGGCGAAGCCCTTCTCGCTCAAGGTAGTCTTCGCCCCCGACAGCGGGAAGATCCTCGGCGCCCAGGCGGTGGGCTACGAGGGCGCGGACAAGCGCATCGACGTCATCGCGGCCTTCATCTCGACCGGCGCGGGGGTCGGGGCCCTGGCCCGCTTCGAGCACGCCTACGCCCCGCCCTACGCGAGCGCGAAGGACCCGGTGAACTACGCCGGATTCGTCGCCGAGAACCTGCGCGCGGGACTGAGCTCCCAGGTCCGCTGGAGCGACGTCGAGCGCCTCAGGGCCGAGGGGGCCTTCATCCTCGACGTGAGGACCCCCGAGGAGTTCGCGCTCGGCCATATCGAGGGCGCGGTCAACATCTCGAATACCGTCCTGCGATCGCGCCTCGCGGAAGTCCCGCGCGACCGCTTCGTCCTGATCTATTGCGGCGTCGGCATCCGCGGCTACCTGGCCGAGCGCATACTCAGGCAGAACGGCTGGAAGGAGCTCGCCAACCTGGCGGGCGGCTGGAAGACCTACGAGGCCGCCGCGGCCGGCCAGTCCAATCCCGGCGTCTTCAGGCCCGGGCTCGCGCCCGGCGCGGCGCCGCGCGGGAGCGCCGAGCCCGTAGCCTACGCCGAGGGCTCGGGCCAGCCCGAGGCGATCGCGGGGCGCTCGGACGCGGTCCTCGAGATCGACGCCTGCGGCCTGCAGTGCCCCGGGCCGATCATCCGCTTGAAGACCGAGTCGGACAGGGCGGCGATCGGCACGACCCTCAAGGTCCGCGCTACGGACCCCGGCTTCGCCCGCGACGCGGCCGCGTGGTGCCGCTTGACGGGCAACGTCCTCGTCGGCGTCGAGGAGGACAAGGGCGTCTTCGAGGCGACGATCCGCAAGGAAGCCGCCGTCGGCGCGGCGCGCGCGGCGGCCGGCGCGGCCGGATCCGAGGCGACCCTCATCGTCTTCTCCGACGACTTCGACCGGGCCCTCGCGAGCTTCGTCATCGCGAACGGGGCCGCGGCCTCGGGAAAGAACGTCACCATGTTCTTCACCTTCTGGGGACTGTCGGTCGTCAAGAGGCGGAAGCCGCCGAAGGCGCCGAAGGACTTCATGGGAAGGATGTTCGGCGCCATGCTTCCCAAGCACTCGGGCTCCCTCTCGCTCTCGAAGATGAACTTCGGCGGCATCGGCGCGGCCATGATGAAGGGCCGCATGAGGGCCAAGAAGATCGACCAGCTCGAGACCATGATGGAGGGCGCCCTGAAGGCGGGCGTCCGCATGATTGCCTGCCAGATGTCGATGGATATAATGGGAGTGTCCCGGACCGAGCTGATCGACGGGGTCGAAGTCGGTGGCGTCGCCACCTACCTGGATCGGGCGAGCGGGGCGAACGTCAACTTATTCATCTAGCGGGAGGCTCCGCATGGCGGGAGTTCGGTCGGCTAGGAGAGCGCAGAGCAGCTGGC
>CAYPHO010000114.1:0-207 GCA_964410245.1 uncultured Treponemataceae bacterium
CCTTCCTCCTCGGCGCTGCGGCCCAGTTCGGCATCTTCGGCGCCCTGATCGGCGCCGTCGCCCTGGGGCAGTTCGTGCCGGGCATTAACTTCGACCTCTTCGCGGCCGGCGCCATCGGCATCATCGGCGGCGCGGACGGCCCCACGGCCATCTACGTCGCCTCGCGCCTCAAGCCCGAGCTCCTGGGAGCGATCGCGGTCGCGGCCT
>CAYPHO010000114.1:217-9202 GCA_964410245.1 uncultured Treponemataceae bacterium
CAAGATGAAGCAGCTCAGGCACGTCGGGCAGTTCGAGAAGATCATGTTCCCCCTGATCGTGACGGGAGTCTGCATCCTCCTCCTGCCGACCGCCACGCCGCTGGTCGGGGCGCTCATGTTCGGCAACCTGGCCAGGGAGTGCGGCGTCATCAACCGGCTCTCCGACACCATGCAGAACGCGCTCATGAACATCGTCACCATCATGCTGGGACTGGCCGTCGGATCGAAGATGGCGGCCGAGCACTTCCTGAACCTGAACACCCTGGGCATCCTCCTGCTCGGCTTCTTCGCCTTCAGCATCGGCACGGCCACGGGCGTCCTGCTCGCGAAGCTGATGAACAAGTTCTCGAAGGAGCCCATCAACCCGCTCATCGGGGCGGCGGGAGTGTCGGCCGTGCCCATGGCCGCGCGGGTAGTCAACAAGGTCGGCCTCGAGTCGAACAAGCAGAACTACCTCTTGATGCACGCTATGGGACCGAACGTCGCCGGCGTCATCGGCTCGGCGGTCGCCGCCGGCGTCCTCTTGGCGATCATCCCGCTGATGGGCTAGGGCCGCGGCGGTAGGAGCGCGTCGCGCGGGGTAAGCGGGGGGCCGTCCGGAAGGACGGCCCCCCGCTTATCTCGCGCCTTTCCTGGATAGCAAAGCATCGGGACCATATTAAATTTCTTTTTACGGGTATCAATCGGGGCAATAAGCGTAATACTGAAGGCATATAGCTTCTACCTCGAGGTGATACGGAATGGAACGAATCAAGTCAGTCGCGTTCATCGGCAATTATCTACCCCGCATGTGCGGTATCGCGACCTTCACCACCGACCTCGTTAACGCCGTGTCGAAGGAGACGGACGGCATCGATTGCTGGACGGTCGCGATGAACGATCGATTGGAGGGGTATCGATATCCGGATAAGGTCCGCTTCGAGATCAATCAGAGCAAGTTAAGCGAATACGAGCTCGCCTCGGATTTCCTCAACATCAGCCAGGTGGACGTCGTCTCATTGCAGCATGAGTACGGGATATTCGGGGGCGATTCGGGCAATTATATCTTGTCCCTGCTGAAGGGGCTGCGCATTCCCGTGGTTACGACGCTGCATACGGTCCTTAGGGATCCGACCGCCGATCAAAGGAAGGTCTTGACGGAGATCGCGTCGATTTCCTCGCGGGTGGTCGTCATGGCCGAGAAGGCGAGGAGTTTCCTGACGGACATCTACAAGATACCCGCGGAGAAGGTCTCCTTCGTTCATCACGGCATACCTGACCTGCCCTTCGTCGATCCGAACTACTACAAGGACCAGTTCGGCGTCGAAGGCAAGAAGGTGATACTGACATTCGGGCTTCTGTCGCCCAACAAGGGTATCGAGTATATGATCGACGCCTTGCCGAGCGTCGTTCGGAAGCATCCGGAAGCCGTCTACATCGTCGTGGGCTCTACCCACCCCCATGTAAAGAAGAGCCATGGAGAGGAGTACCGGCAAGGCCTGGAGCGATTGGCCAGGACTAAAGGCGTCGGCAAGAACATCATGTTCTTCGATCGCTTCGTGGACAAAAAGGAGCTCTGCGAGTTCCTGGGCGCCTGCGATGTGTACGTCACGCCCTATCTCGGGGAAGCGCAGATCGTCTCGGGAACGCTGGCCTACGCGATGGGCGTGGGCGCGGCGACGGTTTCGACGCCCTACTGGTACGCGCGGGAGATGATCGGCGAGGACAGGGGGATCCTGGTCGATTTCAAGGATTCGAAAAGCATCGCCGACGCGGTAATAAGGCTGCTGGATGACGATGCGCTGAGGAACTCGATCAGGAAAAGCGCGTATAGCTTCACGAGAAAGGCCGTCTGGAGCCATGTGGCGATCGATTACGTCACGATATTCAACGAGGTGAAGATCGAGAGGGAAAGGAATCCGGGCTTCGGCTTCGAGACGAAGACCTTGGAAAAGGAGAAGTCGAGCCTTCCGGATATCAATCTGGCCCATCTCCGCATGCTGACGGACGATACGGGAATCATACAGCACGCGGCATACTCGGTGCCCGATTATTTCCACGGCTATTGCGTCGACGACAACGCGAGGGCGCTTATCGTCGCCGTCATGTCCCAGCAGCTTCACCTCGATGACGATGACCTGCTGCAGATGCAGAAGAAGTACCTGGCCTTCGTCTACCACGCATACGACGAGAAGAGCGGTTGGTTCAGGAATTTCATGGATTACCGGAGGAATTGGCTGGAGGATAAGGGGTCCGAAGACAGCCAGGGAAGGGCGATATGGGGCCTGGGAGTCAGCTCCGCCCTGTCGAAGGAGGACGGTTGCCTGGCATTGAGCACGACGCTCTTCCATAAAGGCTTCGGGATGCTCGAAGAGCTTCGATCGCCGCGCGCCATCGCATTCGCCCTAGTCGGCATTCACGCGTACCTGTCGCGCTTCTCCGGGGACAGCGAGGCGCGGAGGCTTAGGGAGAAGCTGGCGCTTAGGCTTTTCGGCTTCTTCCCTGAGAAGGCGGACGAGAAATGGCCTTGGATGGAGAATATGCTCGCCTACGCCAACGCGAAGGTTCCGCAAGCGCTCCTGTTGTCGGGCCAATGGATGCAGCGCCGCGACATCGCGGAGTTGGGCTTCAAGGTCCTAAACTGGCTTATCGATATCCAGAAAGAGGGCGATCGCTTCTCTTCGGTCGGCAATCGCGGGTGGTATAGGCGGGACGAGGCCTGCAAGTCGCGCTTCGATCAGCAGCCGATCGAGGCCCAGTCGATGCTCGAGACCTGCCTCCTGGCGTATCGCATGACCGGGAACGATTACTATCAGGAGACCGCCGCCATGGTGTTCAATTGGTTCATGGGACAGAATGATCTCAATGTCCCGCTGTACGATTATGCCACCGGAGGCTGCCGCGACGGCCTAACCCCCGACGGAGCCAACAAGAACCAAGGGGCCGAGTCCACCGTAGCCTGGCTTATCTCGCTGCTGGCCATGCATGGATTCAAGGCCGAGCAGGAAAGGCTTCAGTACGTCAAGCCTTTCGAGGAGTCGTGAAGATTATGGGCGAAGTAGCCGTAGAGAGATTGAAGACGACCCTGTCGCCTTCCCACGATCGCGTGCTGATCAGGCCTTTCATACCCAATGACGGCAACAGATGCTTCAGGATAATCGGCCGCGTGATGACTATGCCCGACCAGGCCGTCGCTCAAGCGCTGGCCGTCGTATTGTCGGAGTTCAAGGAGCACCATCCCGACATCGAGGCGATGCTCATGGCCAACTACGGCAGGGTCAGGCAGTGGAGCTTGACGGATCTTCCGATATCGGAAGAGAGGAAGATGCTTATCGGCTCCTACTTCACCCAGGAGTATTCCTTGGAGTCCGCCGCCCTGTTCAATCCGTCGATCGTTCCCCATCCCGACCAGTCCGGGATTCCCGAGGGCTGCATCCGGTTCATCATGAGCCTCAGGGCGACGGGCGAGGGCCATATCTCCTCGATAGTCTTCCGAGAGGGAATGATCACCGAGGATTTCCAGGTCAAGCTCAGGCGGCCGACGCCCTACGTTACCGAGCCGACCAGGACGAGCCAGGGCTTCGAGAAGCCGCTGTTCGCCAGGAAGCTGGCCGAGCTCGATTTGGACAATAGCTTCTCGAGGAGCGTGCTGGGCGAGCTCGGCGACAGCTTCTCGATAGACGAGCTTCGGCTCAAGATCGAGGACTTGCGCAGGAAGAGCGCGAGCGTAGGCGACGCCCGCTACGCGGGCGAGGCGATCATGACGCTGGCCTACTCGAACTATGAAGTGGCCTTCGGGCCCGAGAAGCGGACCTCGGAGAAAGTCATTTTCCCCTCGTCGCCCAGCCAGAGCAACGGCATCGAGGACGCGCGCTTCGTCCTGTTCGCCGACGACGGCGGCGCGCGGACGTATTACGGGACGTATACCGCCTACGACGGGAAGACGATCCTCCCGCAATTGATCGAGACGCGCGACTTCTCTACCTTCAAATTCATTACCCTCAACGGGCCCGCGGCGAAGAACAAGGGAATGGCCCTTTTCCCGAGGAAGATCAATGGTTCGTACGCCATGATCTCGCGGCAGGACAACGAGAATATCTACATCATGTTCTCGGACAACATCCATTTCTGGTACGACCCGCAGATCATCATGCGGCCGACCTACTCCTGGGAATACGTCCAGCTGGGCAACTGCGGCTCCCCGATCGAGACGGAGGCGGGATGGCTCGTCCTGAGCCATGGGGTCGGCCCGATGCGGAAGTACTGCATCGGCGCCTTCCTCCTCGACAGGGACGATCCGACAAAGGTCATCGGCCGCCTGAAGGGCCCCTTGATCGAGCCCGACGAGAACGAGAGGGAAGGCTATGTCCCGAATGTCGTATACACCTGCGGCGCCCTGCCCTTCGAGGGGAAGCTGATCATTCCCTACGCGATGTCCGATTACGCCACGAGGTTCGCGATAGCCGACCTGGGGGAAATACTTAAGGCCATGGACCGAGGGTAGGGCGGATGCGCGTCGCCATGCTCGCCCCGATCGCGTGGAGGACTCCGCCGAGGCACTACGGCCCCTGGGAGCGCGTGACGTCGCTCCTGACGGAGGAGCTGGTAAGGCGCGGCGTCGACGTGACGCTCTTCGCGACGAAGGATTCCCTGACCGGGGGGAAGCTCCATGCCGTTTGCGAAGCCGGCTATGAAGAGGATCCGAGCGTCGATGCCAAAGCCTGGGAATGCCTTCACGTCTCCGCCTGCTTCGCGAGGGCCGCGGATTTCGACATCATCCATAATCAATTCGATTTCCTCCCGCTCTCGTATTCTCCCCTGGTCGGGACCCCCGTCGTCACCACGATTCACGGGTTCTCGTCGCCGAGGATCCTGCCCGTCTTCAAGGAGTACAACGGCATCGGGCATTACGTTTCCATAAGCGACGCCGACAGATCGCCCGAGCTGACCTACGAGAGGACTATCTATCATGGGATAGATATCGAGAACTTCCCCTTCATCGGCGAGCCCCGCGGAGGGTACCTGCTTTTCTTCGGGCGCTTCCACCCGGACAAGGGAGCGGCCGAGGCGATCGAGATCGCGCATCGCGCCGGCATGAGGCTGGTCATGGCCGGGATCGTCCAGGATCGCGCTTACTTCGACGAGCGGATCGCGCCCCGTATAGACGGCGACAAGGTGCGATATGCGGGCAGCGTCGGGCCCGAGGACCGCGGAAGGATCCTGGGCAACGCCGCGGCTCTGCTGCATCCGATCGCCTTCGAGGAGCCCTTCGGCCTGTCCGTCGTGGAAGCCCTGGCCTGCGGCACTCCCGTCGTCGCCTTCTCCAGGGGCAGCATGCCGGAGCTGATCCGGGACGGCGTGACGGGCTTCCTGGTTCGGAGCGTCGAGGAGGCCGTCAAGCGCTTGGGCGACGGATTGTCGAGGATCGATAGGAACGCGTGCCGCGTGGACGCCGAGCGGCGCTTCTCCAAGGAGAGGATGGCCGGCGAGTATATCGAACTCTATCGGAAGATAGTGAATGCGCGGCGGGAGACGGCCTAGAACAGCGGCAGCTGACGCCGGTCCGCGGCGCTCCGGCGCTCGGCGCGGGCGATGACGCGCTCGACGGGGAAGACCATGAGGCTTTCCCCCTCGCCGACGAGGAGATCCTCGCGATGGCCTCGCGCCTCCGCGCGGAGCCGCGCCAGCTTGTCGTCGAGATCGGGGCCTTCCTTCGCCCCCCGGTAGCCGACCAGCGAATAATCCGAGCCGACCACGCGGTGGCAGGGGACCAGGGGATACAGCGGATTGCAGGCCATGAGCCTGCCCACCTCGCGGGCGATGGTCCCCGCGATGGACGCGATTCGGCCGTAGGAGCAGGCGTAGCCCAGGGGGATCGCCGCCGCCAGCCGGTACACGCTCGCGGCGGGCTCGGGAACCCATGCCCTCGATATCGAGAAGCGCTTTCCCGACTCGTCCCTCTCCTCGATCGCCGCCAGCATCGCCGCCGTCTCGTCGGCGAAGGAGGACTCGGGTCCCTCCTCGAGGCTAAGGCCCCTCGCGCGATCGGGCAGGCAGGAGGACAGGACATGAGCGGCCTCGTCCCTGGTCTTGCCGACCGAGGTGGCGACGAGCTCTTCGGCGCATCCGGCGATTCCGTACCACGAGCCTCCGGCCTCCCGCAGCCATATCGCGAGGGCCGGAAGCGGTTCCTTGTCTTCAATCACGGGATTGGATTGTGCGCGCTCGGCGGCGCGAGGTCAAGCGCCGCCGGGCGCCGTCCGACTTACTTGACAGGCTCAGCGGCCGCCTTCGCCGGGACGACGAGGAAGTCGTTCGGCGCCGAGCCCGAGGAATCCCGGTACGTAGCGATTATCTTGCCGGCTGCGGGATCGGCCGCGGCCACGACGAAGTAGTATTGGATGAAGCTGGTCTTGGTGTCGGCGGCGGGTATCGCGAAGGCGATGCCCCCGCCCGCCTTCTGGCCGCGCAGCTCGCGGTAGCGAGGCGATTCCGCCGTTCGGTAGAAGACGCTCGCGGACTCGATGGAGGCGATCCGGTCCGAGCCCAGGCTCAGCTCGAGCGCGGCGCCCTGGGTCGCGCCGGCGGGGACTTGGTGCGTAAGGCCCTTCAGCAGGGCCGCCTCGCGCTCGGCCTTGAACTCCTTCATGGACTTCACTTGGACCGAGTAGCTCTCGCTCGCCGGCATGCGGACCATCAGCTCGCCGAAATCGGGATCCTTGACGACGGCCGTTATCCGATAAAGGGCCGCGCCCGGCCGGATGACCGCTCCCGGGACCGCGGCGTACCAGGAGCTCCCCTGCCGTACGAAGGGGATGTTCCTCCCGATGGGGAATTTCCCGACGCCGTCGAGGCTCGCCGAGATCATCTCGGGCGCGCCCGCCTTGACGTCGAGCCTGAGCGAGAGGGGCGCGCCCTCGAGCGCGTCGGCCGGCGGCTGGTGCGACAGCTTAGCGGCCGCGTTCGCGACGGCCTCGTCCCTGAGCTCCGCGTAGCCCCGGTACGATACGGCGATGGGGCGGTCCGCCGGGTACTGGGCCTGGAGGAGCCCCGCGTCCCTGAAGGAATCGGAGTACAGGATCGTCAGCTCGAGGGGACCCCGCTCCAGGTCGTCGGTCGGGATCTCGGCGCTGAAGGTGCCGTTCGCGAGCTCGGCCATGCCGAGCTGCCGCGAGAGGCCCGCGCTCCGCAGGAGGAGGCTCGCCGAAGCGGTGCCCAAGGAGTACTTGCTCAGCATGGGGCCGTAGTCGAGCTCGGCGACGACGACCGGGGGCGCGAAGAAGCTGCCCTCGACCTTGCCTTTGACCTTGAGCGCGGTCTTGAACTCGCGCTCGATCTTGGCCTTGATCGCGGCCTTGTCCAGGATCGCCACGGTCCTGGGCGACGCGGGATAGACCGAGGTCAATTCCCCGAAGGAGGGATCCTTCCACGTCACCGTCCACTGATAGGCGTAGGCCGAGGCCGAGTGGGGCGAGGGGACGTAGGCTTCGTAGGCGCCGCCCGCCGCCTGCGCGGCGGGAAGGGCCTTCGTCTCGGAGCCCGCGCGCACGGAGCAGCTGACCGAGGTCGGCGCCGCGGCGCCGGAGACGAGGAGCCTGAATACGGCGCTCTCGTCGTAGGCGTACTCCTGCGCCGTCCCCGCGTCGGAGAGCCTGGCGAGGTAGTCGCGCTCGGCCTTGGACTTCGCTTCCGCGAAGGTCAGGATCTTCACGGCGACCGGTTTCGAGGAGACCGTCTCCCCCTTCGCGTTCCTCATGGATGCGTAGTACTCGAGGTAGCCGGCCTTCATCTCCGGGCCGGCTACGACGGCCTCGTACATCGAGCCGTTATAGATTCCCTGCTTCTGGTTCCAGGGCCCGCCGTTCACGCGGTAGGAGAAGACCACGCCGAGGTCGGTCGCCTTCTTGTCCCATGCGTTGACGAGCATCTTGAAGTCAGCGCCCTCCCGGGCCTCGGAGGGGCCTGCGTTCTGGATGCCGAAGGTGGCGCAGCCGGCGAGCGAGAGGAGTATCGCGAGGGCCGCGAGGGCCGATCGGACGAATGCCTTGTTCAAAGCGTGGCCTCCTGTACTACGGGGACTATTCTATATCCAACACTCGCCGAAGGCAAATCCGCGACTCCCTCCTCATGTGCCCGTGCCGCTCCATCTCCGCGTTCCCCTGGACCAGATCAGGCAGGCGAGGGCGAAGCTCGCGATGCCCGCGACGGGCGTGAGCCAGGGAACGATTCCCGCCTCCTCGGGGCGGAGGATCCACTGCGAGGGAAAGAAGGCTATGAAGCCCAAGGGCACCAGGGCCGAGAAGACGAGGCGCATGGCGCCGCGATAGATCGTCATGGGATAGCGGGCGTTCTCGCGTATGCGGCTCGTCAGGCTCAAGAGGGAGTGCGAGTTGGTCAGCCAGAAGGCCGTACTCGCCGAGGCCAGCATGAGGGCGCAGACGATGAGGCTCGCCGAAGCCAGGAGTAAAATGGTGCCCGCTATCCTTGCCGCCGTCCACGCGATGCCGAGCTTGACCGAAGCCCATGCCATGAGCGCGATTCCCACGGGGATCGAATTGAGCGAATTTACGTCGATGACCTCCGTCATGTAATAGAACATCATGTTGAGCGGCCGGAAATAATACTTGATGAAGTCGCCCCTGCGGACCTGCCAAGGGAGCTGCCAGACGTTCTGGAAGAAGACGCCGTTCGGGACCATGGCCAGCATGTAGAACCCGTACACGAAGACGAGCTCCTCCAGCGACCACCCGGCCAGGCTCGGGATGTTCGCGAAGAGCACGACGACGCTGAAGAAGCTCGGCAGGAACCACAGGAACATGAAGACCAGGGATACCAGGAAGTCCGCGCGGTAGCTCAGCCTGGCTTTCAGGTACTGGGCGAAGAGGAGGCGGTAGAGTCGGGCGTAGCGCCGCATGGCCGTCATGCCTAGCCTCCGTTCACCACGAGCTTGCGGTGGGCCGCCGAGAAGAGGAGACTGGTCAGTAGCACCGCGACCGGCAGCCGCCC
>CAYPHO010000114.1:9212-9809 GCA_964410245.1 uncultured Treponemataceae bacterium
GACGAGGAGGATGGCCGCCCAGGCCGCCTGCCGCGCCAGGAAGGGCAGGGCCTCGGCGATGCCCGCGCCGCCGTCTGCCAGGATCCTGGCCGGCGCGTTGTAGAGGGCCTGGAAGGGGAGCCATTCCAGGACCGAGCGAACGCCGGCGGGATAGAAGGGCAGGGGCACCAGGGCGCCCGAGAGCACCAGGATTGCCGCGTCCTTCGCGTTCGTGACGCCCCTAATGGAGTGGAAGGGGAAGACTGCCAGGCCGGTCAGGAAGTCGATGAGGAAGTTGAGGAAGAAGGCTATCGCGACCGCGGGGACGAAGAGGAGGAGGTTGGCGAGATCGGGGAGGGCTGCGCCGGAAAGCGCGTAGGACAGGACGAGGGCGGGCAGGCCAACGGCGGCGCAGTTCACGATTCCGTCTCCGATCGATTCGGCGAAGAGCTGTCCCATGAAGTCCTGGGGCCTGCACAGGAAGCGGAAGATGTCGCCGCTCATGACCAGCCTGTTCAGGCTGTAGTCCACGTTGGTCTGTATGAGGCCCGCCAGGCTCATCGAGATGCCGACGTAGAGGTAGGCCCGCTCGAACCCGACGCCCCCGATAGCGTCCGA
>CAYPHO010000115.1:0-9624 GCA_964410245.1 uncultured Treponemataceae bacterium
TCGGGCGACGTCGAGTTCTCCGGCGAGATGCGCTTCGAGAAGCCCCTCATGATAAAGGGCAGGGTCTCGGGAAGGATCCGCTCGACGAGCGACCTCTACATCGACGAGGCGGCCTCGGTGGAGGCCGACATCGTAGCCGACGTCGTCTCGGTCAAGGGAAGCGTCAAGGGCAACATCTCGGCCCGGCGCAAAGTCGATCTCTTCGCCTGCTCGGCGGTGGACGGCGACGTGACCGCCCCGCAGATAACCATGGAGCCGGGCTGCCGCTTCAACGGCGCCTGCCGCATGGCGATGCCCGATATCGATGGCAAATAGGCTCCTCGCCGCGGCCCTCCTCGCCGCCCTCGTCGCGGCGGCGGCGGGCGCCCAGGACAAGCCGGACGCCCTGGCCCTCTACCTCGACGGCAAGTACGAGGAGGCGAGGACCGCCTGCCTTGACGAGATCGCGGCCGGGGCCGGCGAGGTCGAGCCCTACGTCGTCCTGTCCTGGTCCCTGATCTCGCTAAGGCGATGGGCGGACGCCGAGAAGTACGCCGCGAAGGGCATCGCGATACGGCGCGATCCGCGCCTGGTCGAGGTCATGGGCGAGGCCGAGTACTTCCTGGGCCGCAACGAGTCCGCCTTGGGTAACTTCCAGGAGTACGTCGCCTCTGTCGCCGAGGGCGGGCGCGTCGGAACCGCCTACTATTATATGGGAGAGATCTACCTCAGGCTCGCCAAGTTCGGCCACGCCGACATGGCCCTTACGACCGCCGTCCAGTTCCTTCCGGGAAGCTCCCGCTGGTGGGCCCGGCTGGGCTGGGCCCGGGAGAGGGCCAAGGATTACGCGAACGCCGCCATCGCCTACAGGAAGGGCCTCGATATCGACCCCCGGCTCCAGGACGCCCTCGACGGCATAGATCGCTGCGCCGCGGCCATGCGCTAGCGGAATGCGCCTTCGCGTCGCTTTCCGAAGCCTCGGCTGCAAGCTCAACCAGCTCGAGGCCGAGTCCATGGCCGACGCCTTCGCCCGGTCGGGGGCGGAGGCCTTCATCGATAAGGCCCCCGACGCGGGAGCCGAGGCCGCGGATGGAGACGCTTCCGCGGGGGTCGTATCCGGCCCCGAGGCCGGCGCCGATCTCCTTATCCTCAACAGCTGCACCGTCACGAGCAAGGCCGAGCAGAAGGCCCGGCGCATCGTCAGGGCCTTCCTCGCCGGCAATCCCGGGGCGGCGGTCATCGTCACGGGATGCTACGCCCAGCTCGAGGCCGACTCGATCGCCGCCCTCGGCGAAAGGGTCCTCGCGGTCTCGGGCGACGGCAAGGACGCCCTGCTCCGCCTGCCCGCCTACCTCGCCGATAACCGGGCGGGGCACGGAGACCTACTCGACGCGCTTCGCGAGTGGAAGGCCGAGGCCCGGCTGGCGGGGGACCGCTTCGCCTTCGAGCCGTCCAGCCGCGTCTTCCATTCGCGGCCCTCGCTCAAGGTGCAGGACGGCTGCGACAACTGTTGCGCGTATTGCCGCGTCCGCATCGCGCGCGGGCCATCGGTAAGCCTTGATCCGGGCCTCGTCCTCGTGCGGGCGCGCGCCCTCGAGGAAGCGGGCGCCGCCGAGATCGTCCTGACCGGCGTCAATCTCTCGCAGTACCGGGCGGGCGGGCTCGATTTTCCCGCCCTCCTCGATCATCTGGTCGACGGTACCGAGCGCGTCGCCTTCCGCCTCTCGTCCTACGAGCCCGACCGGGTCGACGAGCGCTTCCTCCGATCTTTCGCCGATCCTAGGATCAGGCCCCACGTCCACCTCGCCGTCCAGTCCGGCTCCGATCCCGTCCTCGCGGCCATGGGGCGCCGATATCGGCGGGACGCTGTCCTGCGGGCCGTCCGCGATATCCGCGCGGTCAAGTACGATCCCTTTATCGGCGCCGATCTCATCGTCGGATTCCCCGGCGAGACCGAGGAGGACGCGGCCTCTACGCTCGAGCTCGCCAGGGACTGCGATTTCGCCTGGATCCACGCCTTCCGCTTCTCGCCCAGGCCCGGGACCAAGGCCGAGCGCATGAAAGGCCGCGTGCCGGAGCGGATCGCGGGTCAGCGGGCCGAGGCCTTGGCCGGTCTCGCGCGGAGCGGGAAGGTAGCCTACGCCCGGCGCTGGCTCGGCGCCGAGCTCGAGGCCGTTCTCGAGGGCGAGGCAGAGTCCGAGGCCGGCGCGCCCGCGGGGGCCGCTGCCGCCGTCATGCGCGGGACTTCAGCTAATTATATTAAATTAACAATACGGGGCCTTGCGGAGGGCGCCGCCGCCGGGCAGGCGGTCGTCTGCCGACTCGAATCCGTCACGAACCTTTCGCCGAATTGCGATGCTTCCGCCGTATATATACATAATAAGTAATGAAATACCGATTTTCGCGCTATTCTGCCGATACTTATACTTTGGTGTCTCTCGAGGGTCCGCAGTGTGTTGAAGAGAGTGGCGCATCTTGTAAAATCTCCAAAATGCGCTAGTATTTTGGTCAAGCATATAAAAGTTTAAACATCTGAACACGGAGGTTCGACCATGAAGCGAACACCCAGCCTAATTGTCTTCGCGTCCCTGATCCTGGCCCTTGGGCTCGTGTCCTGCGACGCGATGTTCGAGAATAATCTCTTCGCGGGCATGACCCATAAGGAATTGACGGTCGACTCGATCCAGACTCAGAGCCCCTCCGAGCTGAAGGAAACCCTCGATTCCCAGGTTTACATGGATCAGCTCGCCGAGGATCAGGAGCTGAAGGACGCGGCGCTCGGTACTCTGGAGAGCGCGTATACCGCCCCCGGCGCCACCGATACCGCCGAGGGTCAGACCGCGGCGATCCTGGCTGCGGATATCATGATCGACACCGTGCCGGCCGCCGCGCAATTCACGGCGAGCATCGTCGGCATTATCACCGATGTTGAGACATTGGGCGACAATCCGGAGAATATGGCGGAAACCTTGCAGGGCATCCTTCCGCTTAGTATTCAGGAATCCTTGACCGGTGGCCAGACCGAGCCGCCCGCAGACTTCGTGGCTATGATCGACGCCTTCCTCGCGGCGAACGACGCGTACCAGGCTTTGGGCGCCGGACTCGACGGCGGCGACTATGTCGCCGATGTCAGCGACGGCGAGGCCTTGGATATCGCGGTCAACGCGGTCATCTGCGGGGCGATCTGGCTCATCTCCCCCGTCGATGTCGAGATGAGCACTGCCGAAGCCCTCTGGTCCGCAATGCTCGATCCGGCCAGTGCCGGCGACGTCATCGGTATCGGCGACTTTGATGGCATGATCGATCCTGAAGGTGGCGGGTCTATCGGCAACCTGCTGCATGCTGCCGGTATCGATTTCTGCTCTGGCGAATAAGCGAGGCACACCATGAAGCGAATAACCACCATCGCGATAGCGATCGCCCTGATAATCGGCTCGTCGGCCGCCTTCGCCGACGATGTCTACCCCGTGCTTACGCCCAAGAACTCGACCTCGATGGCCCTGGGCGGAAGTTTCACCTCGATCCCGACCGCCGAGTTCTCCTTCTTCGGCAACCCCGCGGCCTTCGCTGCCAAGAAGGGCTCGCTGACCCTCCTTTCGGTCGATACCTGGGCCTACGTGAAGCCGACATCGGAGAATCTCGATGTCTTCGGCGAGCTGCTAAAGGAAGGATCGAACAAGGCCGCCCTCGCGGGAAGCCTCATGCCGACTAATAACGGGATCGGCGCCGGCGCCTCGCTGGGCATCGGCTACGCGGGGAAGGGCCTGGGGATCGGCGCCTTCGCCATCTCGGACAACTGGGCCGCCGGCGACAGCCTTCCGGGCGCTACCCTCGATACCGATACGCAGGTCAGCGCCGTCGTCGGCCTGGGCTTCCCGATCGAGCTGGGCGATTCCATCCGCCTTTCGATCGGCGGCGACCTGAGGCCCTTCTACCGTATCCGCGGCTCCTCTTCGCTCGCTGATTTTATCCAGGCGATGGAAGCAGGGTCCGGCGAGCTCCCGATCAATGTGAACGCCGGCTTCGGCCTGGCCGTCGACCTGGGCGCCCACCTCGAGCTCGGGAGCCTGGGCATCGGACTGGCCGTCAGGGATATCGCTCCTCCCTTCGCGGTGTGGAGCGGCACCTTCGACGATTTATCGACTTCTCTCGAAGCGGGCGAGCTTCCCAAGGCTGACGGTACGAAGAAGGCCGTCTTCCTTCCCAGCATCACCGCGGGCCTGTCCTGGAAGCCCAAGCTCCTGCCGGGCCTGATCGACCCCGCCCTCTACTTCGAGCTGCAGGACCCGGTCGCCGTGTTCAGGAACGCTGACGGTATCGGCACGCTTTTGAACCTTATGCACGCGGGCGCCGAAGTGAAGTTCCTCAAGATGGTATCGCTCCGCGCCGGCCTCAATCGCGGGTGGCTCTCGGCCGGCGTCGGCCTGAAGCTCCTCTTCGTCGACCTGAACGCCGCCGTCTTCACCGAGGAGCTCGGCGCCCTACCCGGCGATAATCCGCGCTCCGGCTTCTCGCTTTCGACGGCCATCCGGTTCTAGGCCTATCGGGCCGGGCCGTACGCGCCGATAATTACAGGGGTCGCCGACGGGCATAGCGTCCGTCGGCGTTCCCGCGTTTTCGGGAGGTTCGCCATGCGCAAACCAATCGTCCTTTTCGGCCTTTCCGCCGTCGCGGCCGCCCTGATCCTGGGGACGGCCCTGTCCGGCTGCCAGCAGCTCTTCACGACCTCCCTCGCCTCCGGGCTGGCTCGGGACAGCATTAGCTTGCCGAAGACGCTGACTACAGACCAGGCCGCCGACCTCGCCCAGCAGGCCGAGGACAACAGCGACCCGGTCCTCGCGGCGGCCGTGGTCGATACGCTCGTCGATCAGATCACCGATCCCGCCGCCCAGCCCGAGCTCGCCGCGGCCGCCGCCAGCGCCGCCATTACTGCCAGCGGGACCAGCAGCGCGATACTCGACGCCTTTTCTGAAGCGATGGGGGGCGGGACCATAGACGCCGCGGCGCTGCTTGCGGATATCCAAGCGGGCGCTACAGCTGATGTCCTCGAAGCGCTTAGCTTCATGGACCCGACCGACGGAATACCCGATCCTTCCGCCCTCGACGGAACCGAACTCGAAGCGACTGACTATCTGATCGCCGCGGTCGTCGTCGCCGCGAGCGCAATTCCGGAGGGAACGGATCTTGAGACCTTCGATCCCGGTAGTCTTGATCCTTCCGCTTCCGCTACGTTCGATTCGGCGGTTGCCATCTTGGGACAGGCGATCGCGATGGTCGAGCCCGGTTCTTCCGCTGCGGACTTGTTGGATCAGTTATCGGGAATCTTGCATATCGAATAACGATTGTGCCAGGAGGCATCATGCATCGACGAACGACTAAAGCCGCAGTCCTGGGAGCCATGTTGCTCCTTTTCGCGGCGACGGCCTTCACCGAGGCGATTGCCCCCTTCGATTTCAGCAGCCCCCGCGAGAGGGCGATGGGCGGGAGCCACGTCGCACTCGCCGATGACTATTCGGTCCTCCTCGTAAATCCGGCCGGCCTCGCCTCCGCGCCTAAAGAAGCGCTCTTCGGCGACCTCGGCATACGGGCTATGGGCCCGGTCTTCAATTTCATCGATATGTTCGTCAACAGCGCCGACGTCGGGACGGCCGTCATCGACCTCCTCGCCGCGAACGGCTACAAGCTCTACGCGGGCATCGAGCTCTCGGGCCCCCTGGCGCTCGGCTACGTGGACGAGGGACTCGGCTTCGGGCTCTTCAACAAGACGAGCTTCGTCCTGAACGCGGCTAGCGCCGTCAACATCGGCGTCTTCCTTACCGAGGACATCCTCCTCTCGGGCGGCTACGCCTTCCGCTTCGACCTGGGCGGCGGGCACCTGCTCTACCTGGGCATCGGGGCCAAGGGCTTCGCGCGCGGTAGCCTGGGCAAGAGCATGGGCTTCCTCGAGGTAGCGGACCTCATGGACGATCCGATGGCCATCCTGGGCGAGGACTTCGCCCTCGCGACGGGAATCGGCTGCGACCTGGGCCTGCGCTGGTCCTGGAAGAGCCTCGCGGCCGGCCTCGCCTGCCGCGACCTCTTCAGCCCCGCGATCGTCGCGAGCTACGACAGCCTAAGCGGCTTCATAGACGAGCCCTCGGCGACGATCCTGGGCGACCCGACCTACGAATTCCTCAAGCGCAGCTTGGACATCGGCTTCGCCTGGACGCCCGAGCTGGGCAAGCTGGGCCGCGTCCTCGACTCGATCACGGTCGCCCTCGACTACCGGGACCTCCTGGACTTCTTCGCCCTCGTGCCGCGCAACGCGATCCTCAAGCTGGGCTTGGGCGTCGAGGCGAGGGCCCTGGACATCGTCTCGGTGCGCGCGGGGATCAACGAAGCCTTGCTGTCCTGCGGAGTCGGGATCGACATCGGCGTCCTGAAGCTCGGGTTCAGCGTCCTAGGGACGGAGCTCGGCAAGGATCCCGGCGTCCGACCGAACTACAACCTTATCCTGGACTTCAGCTTCCGATATTAGGCGGCGCCGCCTTTATTGACAGAGGCCGGGCGGGCCGGTAGTCTTCCCAGCGCGGGCCGCTAGCTCAGATGGTTAGAGCAACGCCCTTTTAAGGCGTGGGTCCCGCGTTCGAATCGCGGGCGGCTCATTGATGATCAAGAAAAAAGGGGGCTGCCCGTCGCGGGCAGCCCCCTTTCGCTTTCCTTGTACGCGCGGGCGCTTCGTCCTCGCTTATTTGAGCTTGAACGATACTCCGGTGCCGATGCGGAAGAAGCTCGATGTAATCCCGATGCCGATCGCTTCGCCGTTAACGGACGGGTCGAGGCTGAAAATATAACTGCCTTCGGCGTAGAAGATGCCGAGCTTTACCCGGCCTCCCGCTTCTATTCCCAGGATCGCCGGGGAAATTAGGTCTCCGATCCCGACGAAAAGCGTCGACAGCCCGCCGAACGCGTCTATCTCCGTTGAGCCGAGGAAGACGCCCGCAACCGCTCTCGCCGGAATATTAATCGCATTGAAATAGCCCATATCGCTCGGCCACCCGAAATAATCGCAGCCGGCCTCCAGTCCCAGCTTGAGTACGGGCAGTATTCGATAGCCGATGCCGATCCGGGCCCCTAGGCGAGAGTTCAGCAACAGCTCTAGCAGCTCCGCGCCGGGAATATCCAAGCTAACGATCCCGTAATAGGCGTAGCCGCCTCCCAGGTCCAGCGTGAACTTCGAGAAATCCGCCGGCTTCTTGGCCGCCTTCTCCGGCTCGGGCTCGGCTGCCGCGGGCGCTTCTTCGGCCGGCGCTTCCTCGGCGGGCTTCTCGGCCTTCGGCTTCTCGATCTTCGGCGGCCTGGGAGGCAGCGCCGCCAGGTCGAGGGAGAAGCCCAGCCCGGCGCGGAAGAAGAGGTCCTTCGTGCCGGGACTCTGGTCGGCGAGCTCGTCCATGCCGAAGACGTAGACGCCCGTGTCGAAGCCGGTGGTCAGCTTCAGCGCCGGGCCGATCCTGGCGGCGGTCTCCACTCCGATCATGACCGCTCCCAGGCTGTCGATCGCGTCGGCGGCCTCGAAGCGCTTCGAGCGCTGCTCGTAGCCGATGGAGGCGAAGAGCGTGTAGGGCACGTTCTTCTTGAATATCTCGACTTCCATCGCGTAGCGCATAAGGCTGTCCGCGATAATCGTGCCCGACTCGAGGGTCTCGTTGAAGCGCTTTGCGCTGACGACTGCCGAGACGATGGCGTGCGGGACGTAGAAGCCGGCCGATATCTCGGTATGCGCCTGGGGCGCGGAGTCCTCTCCGAACAGGGAGATCGCGGTCGCGCCGTCGGATCTCATCGACAGGAAGGCGACGCCCGGCCACTGCAGCCTGACCGTCGCCGAAATGCCCGCCGAGAAGGGCGTCGCCTCGGTATTCAGGAATCCGAAATAGGGACCGGCCGAGATCTTGGCGATCCCGCGCTCGAACTCTACCAGCGCCGACGCGCTGTTGCGCAGGACCGGATCGCGGTCGACCGAGAATCGGATCGCCGCGTCGTCGCCCAGGGGGCTGCGCAGCCAAGCCGAGCCGCCCCAGAAGTAGTTGTCGTTCGGGAAGGCGGGATCGGCGATCGGGGCCGTGTCCTCCCATGGGAACTGCAGGTTGCCGGCGATGGCGTCGACTCCGAACTCGAGGGCCTGGGCCCCGGCGATCGCCGCGGCGGCCAGGATGGCCGCGATTGATGCTCGCTTCGCGTTCCTCATTCCCGGCCTCCTAGAACGATGTCTTCAACCCGATGGAGGGGCTGAATATCCCGTACCACTGATCGGGGAAGGGGAAGGCCCGAATGCCCAGCTTGAAGTCCCACTGGATGCCGCCGGCCATTAGGGAGAGATAGGGCGAGGCGTCCACCGCGAGGGAGGGCACGAGATCCTCGTTCTCGGTCAGCGGCCTGAAGGACAGGAGGGATTCCAGCCCGCCCTGGAGCCCGTCCTCGGCGATCCTCCCGAAGCGGAGGTTGAAGGCGGTGTCGAGGGCGCCCTTCTCTCCCTTCGTCGTGAAGTCCCGCTGGAGGTAGTAGGCCGGGTGGTAGAAGACCGTTACCGAAGCCATGCCGGAGCCGAAGTTGATCCTCGGCTCGAAGAGGAAGTAGACCGAGTCGAGGGATATCGGGTCCGCGGCGTCCCAGCGGGTGATCCCCGCCTGGATGAAGAACTCGCCGACCTCGCCCGGAGAGGCGAAGAAGAGCAGTCCCGTCCGGTACCAGCCCCGATCGCCGGTCGCCGTGGCGCCCGCGAAGGCCTCGAGCTTGATCTCCTCGGCGTTGAGCTGGAATCGGAGGTCCCCGGACCAGTAGCCCGGGCCCAGGGCCGAGTCCTGGTAGAGGTAGGCGTAGCCCAGGGCGCCGGCCCAGAGATTGGGCGTCGTCGCCAGGCGGATGCCCGTGCCGTTTACCGCGTGGACGCCCTCGTACCAGAGCCTGGTGTCGCCCCCGACGCCGTCGGGATATACCGAGGGGCCTCGGATCGCGGTAGCGAAGGGCTCCGCCCCGAAGAGATCCGGGAAATCGTCGCCCGAGCAGAAGATATCCTCGGTCCCGACGAAGTAGCTGAAATCGAGGGGAAGGTCGAAGACCGACCGCGCGGTCACGGACACGGTCCGGAGCTTGGGGCTTATCAGGTTATCGAGCTTGTCGAGGTAGTTGCCGGCGGCGGCCTCCTCCTCGTCCAGGCTCATGGCCTCCTCGATGCCGCCGTTAAGGAAGTCGAGCTTGAGGACGGCCCCGAATTTCTCGCCTCCCTCTAAGGCTAGGTCGAAGAAGAGGCGCGAGCTTACCGAGAACTCTCCAGATCCCGGCTCGACGCTCCCGCGGGAAAATAGCTCGAGCCGCTCGACGTTCGCGTCCGCGGCCGTCAGGGCCGGGGCCGCGATGGCGAGGAAGGCCGCGGCGGCCAGGGAAGTCAAGGCGGGGCTTTGCCTGGGCATGGTTTCTCCAACTTCTAGAGTGTATCGCCGCCCCGGCTCGATTGCACGCCGGCGCGGCCCATCTCATTATCGGCGCCTTATCGGGCCGGCTCGAAGGGAAAGGCGGACTTGACTCGGAGTGCCAACTATATAATGCTGTAGCAACGATGAGCGACTATCTCGATCCGAACAACGAAGAGCTGCTCAAGGACTTCTTCGC
>CAYPHO010000116.1:0-728 GCA_964410245.1 uncultured Treponemataceae bacterium
TCAGCGCGTCGATGAAGTCGACGATCGGCGAGATCGCGTCCTGCATCGCGTAGTCCTCGAGGGCGTCGGTGACGCGCTTCACCAGTCCCTCGCAGACCGAGAGGATCCAGCGGTCCAGGGGATTCGCCGGTCCTTCCGAGAGGATGTCGACCGCTGCGATGCGCTCCGCGCCGTAGCCGTCGATGGACGCGTAGGAGACGAAGAAGCCGTAGGAGCTCCACAGCGGCAGGAGGACGCTCTTGAGGACTTCCTTCACCCCGTCGTCGGAGAAGCACAGGTCGTCGGCCCTGAGCACGGGCGAGCCCAGGAGGTAGAGCCTGAGGGCGTCCGCGCCGAATCGGTCGATGACCTCGCTCGGGTCGGTGTAGTTTCGCAGGGACTTCGACATCTTCTTGCCGTCGGCCGCGAGCACCATGCCCGAAACGATGCAGTTCTGGAAGGCCGGCTTGTCGAAGAGGGCCGCAGCGAGCACGGTCAGGCTGTAGAACCAGCCGCGCGTCTGGTCGAGGCTCTCCGAGATGAAGTCCGCGGGGAAGTGGGACTCGAAGTGGGCCTTGTTCTCGAAGGGGTAGTGGACTTGGGCGTAGGGCATCGATCCCGACTCGAACCAGCAGTCGAGGACCTCGGGGATGCGCTTCATCTTCGAGCCGCATTCGCAGGGTATGAGGATCTCGTCGACGAAGTGCTTATGCAGGTCTTCGGGCCTCGTGCCGGAGAGCTTTTTTAGC
>CAYPHO010000116.1:738-9618 GCA_964410245.1 uncultured Treponemataceae bacterium
CGCAGATCGCCTTCCCGCAGTCGGGGCACTTCCAGATCGGGATGGGGTTTCCCCAGTAGCGGCTGCGCGAGATCGCCCAATCGCGGGCGCCCTCGAGCCACTTGCCGAATCTCCCGTTCTTGATGTGCTCGGGCACCCACTTGATCTTCGCGTTGGCCGAAAGCATCTTCGCCTTGACCGGCTCGATCCTGACGAACCAGGAGCCGATGGCCCGGTAGATGAGGGGGTGGTCGCACCTCCAGCAGTGCGGGTAGGAGTGGAGGATCTGCTCGCGCTTGACGAGCTTTCCCTCGGCCTTGAGCCTCTCCATGATCGCCTTGTCCGCGTCCTTGACGAAGGTCCCGGCGTAGTCCGATACCTCGGATGTGAACTTGCACTCGGCGTCGATGGGGCAGACGGTCGGGACGCCCGTGCCCTTCAGGACCTCGTGGTCCTCCTCGCCGAAGCCGGGAGCGGTGTGGACGATGCCGGTGCCGTCCTCGGTGGTGACGTGGCCCCCGGTGACGGTACGGAAGGCGCCGCGACTACCGTCGCGAGGTGACGAGAGCTCCGCGAAGTAGGGGAAGAGGGGCTCGTACTCGATGCCTTTGAGCTCGGAGCCTTTCCAGCGGCCTAGTATGTCGGGCATCGCGCCTTCTTTATAGTAGGAGCCGAGCCGGGCTTCGGCGAGGAGGTAGCGCTCTTCCTTCCCGTCCGCGCCCTTGTCGCGCACGAGGACGTAGTCGATATCCGGTCCCAGGCAGAGGGCGAGGTTCGAGGGCAGGGTCCAGGGCGTTGTGGTCCAGGCGAGGAGGAAGGTCCTGCCGTCGTCGAGGCCGGCCGCCTTCAAGCTCGCGGGAGCTGCCTTCGCCTTAAACTTGATCGTGATGGCCGGGTCGTGCACCTCCTGGTACACGCCGGGCTGGGCGAGCTCGTGGTTGGAGAGTACGGTCGAGCAGCGCGGGCAGTAGGGGAGGATGTAGTGGCCCTCGTAGACTAGGCCCGCGTCCCAGAGGCTCTTCACCACCCACCAGATGGACTCCATGTAGTCCGGGTCCATGGTCTTGTAGTCGTTGTCGAAATCGACCCACCTGCCCGCGCGGGTCATGATGCTCCGCCATTCCTTGACGTAGCGCAGGACCGAGGCGCGGCAGGCCTCGTTGAACTCGGGGACGCCGTACTTCTCGATGTCGGTCTTCGAGTCGAGGCCGAGCTCCTTCTCGATGAGGTTCTCGACCGGGAGGCCGTGGCAGTCCCAGCCGAAGCGGCGCTCGACCTTGAATCCGCGCATCGCCTTGTAGCGGGGGATGGCGTCCTTGATGGTGCCGGGCACGAAGTGGCCGAAGTGGGGCAGGCCGGTGGCGAAGGGGGGGCCGTCGTAGAAGACGAACTCCTCTCCGCCCTCGCGCTGCGAAATCGACCGCTCGAAGATCTTCCCCTCGGCCCAGGAGCGGACTATGTCCTCTTCCATTTTCGGGAAACTGACCTTCGGATCGACCGGCTTGTACACGATGCCCTCCTGCTCTCTCCGCCCATCGGGCGGGCAGGGGATTATGCCACGGAGCGAAGTCCCGTTTCCAGTACGGCATGGTATACTTCATCCCGATGGGCATCCTCTCTTTCCTGGGATCCGTCTTCCGCCGACGCGCCAAGGCCGGGCCGGCCGACGCGCCGAGCTTCCTCTCGGCGCTGATCGGCGCGAACGCGTCCCGCGCGGCGGGCCGCGGCGTCTCGGCGTCGGCCGAGGAGGCGAGCGCGGATTCCTGGAGCTCCGAACTGGCCCGCGAACCCTGGATGCTGGCGGTCAGGGCTCGCTCGGGCGCGCTCGAGCCCGATGCCCAGGCCTTCATCGGGAGCTCCGCCTCGAGGCGCCTCGCCGATATCCTGCGCGGCGGCGCGACGGCCGCGGACGGAGGGCTCGGCCTCGAGCGCGCCGCTGCCCTCTCCCTCCTCGACGGCCTCGCCGAGTCCTTATGCCGCGCCTCGCGGGCGGACGGCCGCGGCGGCGGGCCGCCGGGCGCGGGGGATGCCCCGGTCGAGCCCGCGGCCGGGCCTGCCGCCTCATATGGCCTCGCGATCCACGAAGCCGGCGATATTCCCTTCCTGCGCTGGTCGATCCTGGATTTCCGCCTCTTCAGGATCCGTATCGAAGGCGAGTCCCTCTTCGTAGCGGTACGGCGGGACGCGGCGGCCCGCCTGGAGGCGGCCCTCTCGGCCGAGGGTTCCCCCTTCGCCGCTTCCGTCCTCGGGGCCGGCGCGGAGTCGCCCGCCCCGAGGCCCCCGGCCGGCGACGATGAGCTGCTTATCGGCTCGCCGCGCTCCTTCCCCCTCGGCCGCGCGCTGGCCGAGAGGCGTCTGCGCGTGCCCGGGGGCGAGGCCCGCTTAAGGCCCGCGAGCCTCCTGTACTGCGCGACGCCGCGGGCCCTCTCCTCGCGCGCCCGGGCGGGCTACCGGATCGGCCTGGCCTTGTCGGGGCCCGCGGGAGAGGAGTCAGCGATCCTCCGCGTCCTGGCCTCGCCACTCGGCCCCTACGAGTCAGGCTCCCAGGAGTGGAGGGCCCTCCTCGGCGCCCTGGCGGCCCGCTCCGCCGCATCGATCGGCGCCTTGCTGGGCATGGGGGTCCGCGCCTCGTCGGCGGGGCCCGCGAGGCCCGAGGAGGCCCTGGCCGGCGGAAGCGTCGTTGCGGTGTCGTACAACGTGTCCTTCGGCGGGGCGCGCGGCGTCGTCCTCCTCGTACTCGATCGCGCCTTCCTCGGCCTCCTCGCCCGGAGGCTGCTAGCCGCCGGTCCCCCGGAGCGGCTCGAGCTCGCCTCCGCTTCCCCCGCCCTCGCGGTCGAGGCGATCGACGGCTTCCTCGAGTCACGCTCCTTCCCCTCCTACATGCGGAGCCTGCGCGAGGTCCCGCCGCGCGCCCAGACGGTCGCCGCGCGGCTTCCCCTGGGGGGCATGCCGCTCTACGCGATCATGGAGGAGCTGGGGGAGCGCGACGTCGCGGCCTGCATCGGCAAGCTCGTGCAGAAAGGCTTCATGCTCATGGAGCACCGCTACGCGATCTTCTTCCACGAGCTTCAGGCCGAGCCCTCCGCCGCCCCGGCCATCGCTACACCCTGCGACGACTACGAAGGCCTCTTCTCGCGCTTCCCCGCGAGGTGGGACGAGTCCGACCGGGCCCGATCGCGGCTGCGGGCGGCCTTCGGCGACCTGGACGGCCTCGTCGAGGCCCACTACGAGGCCGCGTGGACGCTCTATCGCGAGCTCCTCGCCGACCGCCTCCCCCTGTCGCCCCGCGGTGAGGCGATCCTGCGCGCGAGCGGCGAGGCCTTCGCCGAGCGGCTAGCGGCCGCCGTGGCGGGGCAGTCGCCGGCGATCGAGGCCGCCGTAGCGGCCGCCGCCTCGGCCGTAGCGGCGGGCGCCTCCCCTTCGCCGGGCGCCGAGCCTCGGCGCTCGCCGCCCTGGGCGGACCGCTCGCGCGAGCTCAGCCTCTGCCCCGGCGCCATTCCCCCCCTCCTTCCCCTCATCGGGGCCAAGGCCGCGGACGCGTTGCGCGACGCCATGGCCCGAGTGGAGTCGCGCCTTCGGGAAGGCCGGGAGGACGCCTTCGCCCTATGGAAGGACAGGCAAGGCTTCCTGGCCGAGCTCGCGCTCGGGCCGGGGCGGCCCGAGCGCCGCGGCCCGGGAGCCGGCGGCGGCGCGGGCGAGGCCTAGGCCGCCCGCCGTCCTCCGCGCCGGCGCTACTCGAAGCCCTTAAGGCTGTTCGCGCCGAAATGCCACTCCGGCGTGGCCAGGGGACCGGCCTCGACCGGATACCAGGGCGATGCGGCCTCGCCGCTTTTCAGGATGTGGAAGTCCTGCGACGGCATATAGCTCTGCGCGAGCAGCATGACCTTCGCCCCGCTGCGCCTGTCGGTCGCGAGATCTACGACGAGGACGACATGGCCGGGACTTCCCCCTTGAATGAAGAAATCCCCGACTTGAATGCGCTCGATGCTCTTGCTCTTCGCTTCCCTCGACAGCGAGTACGTTCCCGCGTACATATAGATGAACTTCAAGTACTCATCGAAGACCTCGCGGCTCGTCCCCTTCTTGAACCCGTCCTTCCACTCGGCCCTGTTTCCCGAGACGACGACGCGGCTTCCCCCGGAGAACTTCGAGAAGGGAATCTTCATGCCGTTGGTGATCGTGAATTCTATTTTCCCGTACGCGCCTTCTCGATACAGATATTCGGCTCGCAGTTTCATAATCGCGTCGGCGCACTGGACCAAGTCCTGCCTTAAGAGGGGCATGTCGAAAACCGAGATGTGAAAGGACGTCGGCTTGATCCTCCCGTCGTAGAAGCGGACCGGCGCGCCGAACTCCCTCAGAGGATAGCCGCGAAGGAAGCTTTGGAAAGAGGATTCCGGATACGCGTCGCGCGTGAAGCCCGCGGGCGGCGCGAAGCGCTCGACTATCGTACTCCCCCTTGGATTGATCGACTGGGATGAGGCTTCCGGGATAAGGCACAGCGCGAGGAAGACGGCCGCGGCCCGAGCTTTTCTCATGAGCGCGAGTATAGCCGCCTATCGCCGCGATGGAAATCGACGCGTACCTAGAATTTCACGGTCATCGACGCGCCGATCTCGAGCGCCGCGCTTTGGCCCGCCCCCGGCCGCGAGAGCCGGGCGTAGGCGACGACCTGGGCGTTCTGGGCGGCGCTGATCGAGGCGCTCAGGGCGGCGCTCCACGACTCCGCCGAGAAGCCGACCGTGCCCGATGCGGAGAAGGAGGCGAGGTCGAGGGCGGCCCAGGACGCCGCAGCGTAGGCGTTGTGCGAACCTGGGGCTGCCGGATCGGCCGCGGGGCCGCCGCCGTTGTAGTAATACTCGGCCGCGAGGACGAGGCGCCCGATAGACCAGTCCGCGCCGAGCGCCGCGCGCATCCAGGCCTCGCCCGAGTCGGGCCAGGTCGCCAGGACTTCCGCGTCGAGGCCCAGGCCGAGGTCGGCGCCGACCGCCGCTCCCGCGTTCCATGATCCTCCGCCCGCCGATCCCGGCCGGCCGTCGCGGAAGGCGAGGGCCGCCGCGTCGATGCCGAGGACCATCCCAGACAGCCTCGCCGAGCAGCGGCCGTCGGCAAAGGCGCCGTCGGCGAGATCGGCGGAAGGCGCCGCCGCGAGTTCGAAGGCGCCCGTCGCGCCCAGGGGGAAGCTCAGCCTGAGCGCGTCGGCCCCGCGCCGCACCGGAGATATGCCGGATAGATCCAACTCGGTATAGACGTCGGTCGGGCTCCAGAGGGCTCCCCTTTGGTACTTGATGACCTGCCTGCCGACGATCAGCGAGGCCCAGTCTCGGTCGATCTTGACGTAGAGCGAGCGGAAGCGCGCCTGGAGGAGGGTAGGCGGAGCGTCGGTCGCCGTCGAGTCGTAGGCCGGCGCCATAAGCAGCCCGCCCGGATCGAGGCTGCTCGCGTCCGCGATGCCGGCCGCTTCCCATGCATCGCCTGCGGCCGCGGCGCTCAATAGCGCCGCCTCGATCGAGGCGTAGGCACGGGCATTCGGTCCCCGCGCGTCGATGTCGAGGGAGAGCGTCGAGGCCGATCCGTACTCGGCGGAGTCGAAGGCGAGGCCCTCGGGCGCCCGGAAGCGGCTGAAGGACCTGGCCTCGATCGAGCCGCCGAGGGCGAAGGACGCGTCCTCGGCGGGGAGGGCCGGCGCCCCGCCGCCTACGGACGCCCATGCGGTCAGCGCCAGGGCCGCCGCGAGCGATCGCGCTTTCATCCTCGGCCCCCTACTTGGTCAGCGCGGCCATGGTGAATTTCCTCGGGTCGACCTTCGCGTCCAGCTCGATCTTCGTCAGGGCGAAGACGGTCCTCGTATTCGCCCGGAGCTTCGAGACGACCTCGGACTTGGAGACGAACCATCTGTCGCCGACCTTCGAGACCTCGAGCGTCCTCGATTCCTTCAGCATCCTGCCTGATTTCGCGTACATCTCTTCCTTGAGGCCGACGTAGCGCTCGGCGTCGATCCAGATGACGCGGCGGTCGTAGGCCGCCTTCGGCGTCCTGGCGACGAGCTCGAGGACGTAGCAGCTTCGGCCGTCGAGCGTCTCCTCTCCCTTGATCGAGGAGGAGTACTTCTCGGCGAAGTCCTGGGACTCGAGGGCGTCCTCGTAGGAGACGTCGGAGCCCATCATCCCGTCCTTCAAGAGGTGGCCCGAGATCTTGACCGTGTCCTGCTCCTTCGGGAAGTAGATCCACAGGTCCTTGCCGAGCTTGAGGTAGCGGATCCCGCGGTCCTCGGGATTGGTGAACTCGACGAAGGCCTTGTCCGATCCCATCGCCGAGGCGTCCATGGTCTTGTACCTGGTCTCCCCGCCGACGGTGATCTCCATGCGGCCCGAGTAGCCGATGCTCTTGAAGGACTGGTTGCGGTCGACCCGCTCCAGTATGGCCTGCGCCGAGGGAGCCTGGGCCGCGAGGGCCGCGGCCAGGATCGCCATCGCTATCGATATCGCACAACGCTTCATTCTCGTCTCCTTCCTTCTCCGCCCGCTTCCCGACACGCGCTAGGCTGAGCGGATCGCCTCGATCGGATCCATCCTCGCCGCGCTCCTGGAGGGCAGGTAGGCGATGACTGCCGAGACCAGCGCGCCCATGGCCACGAAGGCGGCGATGCGGGCCGGATGCGCGCTCGGGTAGACCACGCTGTCCATCTGGAAATCGGTGCCCGCGGACAGCCCCGTCAGGTCGACTCCGGCCTTGGACAGCCAGAGCGTCAATAGCGTCCCCGCCAGGGCGCCGGCGACCGAGCCGATGACCCCGAGCATGGTTCCCTCGGCCAGGAAGAGCCGGAGCAGCCGCGGCTTTTCCATTCCCATGGATTTTAGGATGCCGATCTCGCGCCGACGCTCGAGCACGACCATCATCATGATGTTCGCGATGATGAAGGCGCCCAGGAAGGCGATGAAGAGCTCCATGACTATGAATATCCCCTGGGACATCACGATGAGCGAGGCCATGTCGCTGATCTCGGTCCAGCTCCTGACCGACAAGTCCCTGGTCGCCGAGAGCGCCGCGGCGATGATCGGGGCCGCCCGGTCGGCCATCGCGTAATCCTTGAGCATCACGAGGATCCTCGACGCCCCGTCGCCCAGGCCGAGAAGATCGCGGGCGTCGCTTATGCTCACTTGGAAGGCCGCGCCGTCGAAGCTTTCATTATTGGTCTTGAATAGGCCCGCGATGCGGAACTTCTTGAATCCCATGCCGTAGTCGGCCTTCTCGGTTACCACCTTCAAGGAGTCGCCGACCTCGAGGCCGAGGTCCTTCGCGAGCTTCCATCCGACGATGGCCTCGCCGGGCCGCTCGAGATAGCTCCCGCCCGGCACTATAGCGTCGTCCAGCATGAGCAGCTCGCGCTCCTTCTCGGGATCGCCGCCTATGCCGACCGCGGTCTTGGTCCTCGCCTCGGAGGAGAGGATGACGCCGAACTGGACCCGGGGAGCTACGAGCTCGAGCTCGCCTTGAAGCTCGGGGACGGACTCGATCTTCCTCACTAATTCGTCCGCGTCGCCGATGGCCGCCTGGGCCGGCATAAAGCGCTCCCGAGAGCGGTAGCGCTCGGTGACGACGCTCACGTGGCCCATCTGGGTCCTCGTGATGTTGCGGGCGACGGAGGAGAGGATGCCCGAGATGAAGCCGTCCGCGAAGACCACCGCCATGATGGCTATGAGGACCGAGAGGACGGCGAGGAGGCTGCGGCGCTTGTTGCGCCCGATGTTCCGCAGCGCCATGCTAAGAATGCTCATTCCATCCTCCTCACTCGAAGCGCAGGGCGTCCGTCGGCTCGAACTTGGCCGCCTTGCGCGCGGGTATCTGGGCCGAGACGAGCGAGACGACGAGGCCGAAGGCGAAGCCGAAGGCCAAGGCTCCCGGGTTCCACTCGCCGCGGAGAACGCCGGTGATCGGCAGGCTTCCCATGACCGAGGCGAAGGGCGAGAGGTCGATGCCGATCGCGGCCATCGGCGCGTTGACAAGGCAGCCGACCGCGAGGCCCGCCGCCGATCCGATGATCCCGATCGCGAGGCCTTCCAATAGGAAGAGCCGGGAGATGTCGCGCCTGGTCATTCCGTAAGCCCTGAGCACGCCTATTTCGCGGATGCGCGAATACACCGACATTAGGATGGTGTTGACGATGCCGACCGCAGCGATCAGGAGGACGATGAAGATCACGACGTAGGAGTTCTTCGCCTTGAAGTTGCGCATGCCCAGGTAGTCCTTGGCGAGGTAGGAGATCGGATCCACCCGCTCGCCCGGCAGCTCGGCGCGCAGTGCCTCGGCCGCGGCGTCTCCCCTTGAGATCGCCAAGCCGAGCGAGCCCGCGCGGGGAAGCGAGGCGTCGATCTCGGTGACGAGGCCGGGCGCGTCGATGAGCTCCCATGCGTCCTCGAAAGATATAAAGAGGCCTGTGATGTTTATTTCGTTCGAAGGTGTCGTCACCAAGCCCGCGACCTCGAATTCATCTGCGTTCGTCGTGTCGTGGACAGTCCTCGCCGATACTACGACATAGTCGCCGACGCCGATGCCCATCTCCTTGGCCAGGGCGGAGCCGATCACGACGGTATTTCCCGCGCCGAGCCAGCCGCCCTCCGATACCGAGTCCGCGGTGCCGAAAACCGCCCGATCGCCGGCCGGATCGACCGCGTCGGCGATCAGGGGAAGCTGGTCCTCGTAGTTCGATACCGCCGCGACGAAGCGGAGCCTTGGCGTCGCGGGAATGCGCTTGGCCGCGAGGACGGACATGACTTTAGTAGGATCCGCCAAGCCTTTATCCAGCGGGTTGGCCGCGATGTCCTCGACGTAGGCGGGATTGCGGATCTTCAGCGACGAGACGGTATGGCTCTCCATGTTGTCGATCGTCATCCTGTCCAT
>CAYPHO010000117.1:0-9611 GCA_964410245.1 uncultured Treponemataceae bacterium
CCGACGTATCCGGGCGGCGCGCCGATGAGGCGCGAGACCGTGTGCTTCTCCATGTACTCGCTCATATCGATGCGGGTCAGGGACTTCTCGTCGCTGAAAAGGAATTCGGCGAGGGCCTTGGCCAGCTCGGTCTTGCCGACGCCCGTGGGGCCGACGAAGAGGAAGGAGCCCAGTGGCCGGTTCGGGTCGGACAGTCCCGCGCGGTTTCGGCGGATGGCGTCGGCCACGGCCTTGACCGCGGCCTCCTGCCCGACCACGCGCCTCGAGAGCTGAGCCTCGAGGTCGACGTACTTCTGCGTCTCGGAGGAGAGCATCTTCGAGACGGGAATGCCCGTCCAGGTCGAGACGACGCGCGCGATATCCTCCTCGGATACCTCCTCGCGCAGGAGGCGGCCCTCGCCCGACTCCTTGTTCATCTGCTCGCTTAAGGCGTCGAGCTTCTTCTGGGCCTCGAGGAGCTTGCCGTACTTGATCTCCGCGGCCTTGGCCAGGTCGCCCTCGCGCTCGCGCCGCTCGCCCTCGAGCTTCAGCTCCTCGATCTGGGCCTTTACCTTGCGCAGCTTCTCGATCTTCGCCTTCTCTGCCTGCCAGCGCAGCTTCATCGCGTCGCGCTTGGACGTGAGCTCGGCGATCTCCTTCTCGAGCTTGACCAGCCGGTCCTTGGACGCGGCGTCGGATTCCTTCTGGAGCGCCTGCCTCTCGATGGTCAGCTGGAGGAGGCGGCGCTCGGTCTGGTCGAGCTCGGTGGGCTGGCTCTCGATCTCCATCTTGATGCGGCTCGCTGCCTCGTCGACGAGGTCGATGGCCTTGTCCGGGAGGAAGCGGCTGGTGATGTAGCGGTCGGAAAGCGTCGCCGCGGCGATCAGCGCCTCGTCCATGATGCGGACGCCGTGGTGGACCTCGTAGCGCTCCTTCAGGCCGCGCAGGATCGCGACCGTGGCCTCGACCGAGGGCTCGGCGCAGAAGACGGGCTGGAAGCGCCGCTCGAGCGCGGCGTCCTTCTCGATGTGCTTGCGGTACTCGTCGAGGGTCGTGGCGCCGATGCAGCGCAGCTCGCCCCGCGCGAGGGCGGGCTTGAGGAGGTTGGACGCGTCCATCGAGCCCTCGGCCGCGCCCGCGCCGACCAGGGTGTGCAGCTCGTCGATGAAGAGGATAACCTTGCCCTCGGACTTGATGATCTCCTCGATGACGGCCTTCAGGCGCTCCTCGAACTCGCCGCGGAATTTAGAGCCCGCGACCAGGGCCCCGAGGTCGAGGGCCAGGAGCTTCTTGCCCTTCAGGGAGTCGGGCAGGTCGCCCGCTACGACGCGGCGCGCCAGGCCCTCGACCACGGCGGTCTTGCCGACGCCGGGCTCGCCGATGAGGACGGGATTGTTCTTCGTGCGGCGCGAGAGGACCTGCATGACGCGGCGGATCTCCTCGTCGCGGCCGATGACCGGGTCGAGCTTCTCCGCGCGGGCCAGGGCGGTCAGGTCGCGGCAGTAGCGCTCGAGGACGCGGTACTTCTCCTCGGCCTCCTGGTCGGTGACGCGCCGGTTGCCCCGCACGGACTTGAGCGCGGCGAGGATCGCGTCCTTGGTCAGGCCACGGCCCCGCAGGCGCCCGGCTATGTCGCCCTCGCCCGAGACGATCCCCAGGAGGATGTGCTCGGCGGCGACGTATTCGTCCTTCAGGGCCGCCGCCTCGGCCTCGGCCTTGACGAGGGCCTTGGACGCGTAGGGGGAAAGGTAGAGCTGGGCCGTCTCCCCGAAGACCTTGGGCTTGCCCGAAAGGGCCTCCTCGACCTCTGCCCCGATGGCGTTCCGGTCAGCCCCTACCCGATCGATGAGCGCCGGCACGACGCCCTCTTCCTGCTCCAGGAGGGCGATGAGGAGATGCTCGAGGTCGACCTGGGAATGGTCGCGCTTGCGCGCCTCGGCGGAGGCGTCCTGGATGGCTTCTTGGGCCTTTAGGGTATAGCGGTCGTAATCCATGGTGGCATTAAAGGTACTTCAACGGGGCCGCCGCGGCAACGCCGCGACGAGCGCCGGCCAACGCGGCCTTAGGCGCCGCCCGGCGATGAGCCGCCCCATCGCCGTCGCCGCTTGCCTCGCCGCCGCGCGCCGAATATCCTCTGGTACATGGACGAAGAGAAAGCTATCATCATGCACGGATTCGATCAGGACGAGGTGATCGCGATCATGCGCGCCGCCAAGGCAGCGGTCCCGGCCGCGCGGGAAGCGGCCTTCGCGACCTCGACGCCGACCAACTTGGAGTGGAAGCTGTCCGACCTGCTGGAGCACGTCGCCGAGGAGCACAGGCATTTCAGGGAAAGCCAGAAAAGGCAGTAAACGGATTCACCACGGAGCCGAAGGCCTAGCGCTAGCGTTAGACGCGGAGATCTTGGCGAGAGCACGAAGAAGAAAGGAGTAGGAAAATGCAGGAGGAATTCTAGCTATTCTTAAATTCCCCTCCGTGGTCTCCGTACCGCTCCGTGTCTCTGTGGTGAATCTCGGAAAGCTCTCTCAGTCCAGTTCCAGCTCGGGGATCTTCTTCTTCATGGCCGCGACCAGGTCCTCCCCGGTGCAGCCCTCGCGCAGGGCGATGAAGACCATGTTGTCCCGGCCCGAGATCGTGCCCAGGACCTCGTCGAGGCCCATATTGTCGATGGCCAAGGCGACCGAGTCCGAGTGCCCCGAGAAGGTCCTGACCACGGCGATGGAAGAATTCCAATCGATCGATACGTAGCCTCTCATGAAATCCTGGATATGGTGCTTTTCCGACTCTCGCCGCTCCTCGTCCGAGGGAACGGTGTAGTAATAGCCCGAATGCCCGTCGGAGACCTTGCCGACCTTCAAGTATTTCAAGTCCCGTGATAGAGTTGCCTGCGTGACGGTATACCCGGCCTCCTGCAAGAGCTGGAGGAGGGAGTCTTGCGAATCGATCCTATGCGCCTTTATCAGGCTGCGCACGGTTTTCAGGCGCTCGAATCGTTCCTTCATATATGCTCCATCCATGCATAAAAATGCAGTACTAGCAACTTTTACACGTACGGTGAAAAAACGCAAGGGCCGGCCCGGCAGGGCCGATATATATACGAAGGCGAAGAATCTCCCCCTGGCTGACGGAGAGGTATATGGACGAGAAGAGCCCGAGCGCTGCCCCAGGCGACGACTCCTCCGGGAAGCGGGGCGAGGCCGGAGCCCGCGGCCCCGAGCCGGGAAAAGTCGAATTCGGCGACTCGATCCATGTGCGCCGCATGGGAGACGGCATCGACGGCAATGTCGAGGCCTCGGTCGCGCCCGACGGCATGAAGGCCCTGGCGACCTTCTTCCCTCCGCGGGGCGAGGGCCTTCCGATCGACCGCGACTACGTCAGGCAGCTCCTTCAGAGGCTCGGCGTGAGCTTCGGCATCCTCGACGAGGCGATCGACGAGGCCGTCATGAAGTGCAACCTCGATCGGCATCTCCTGCGCGACGTCGTCGTCGCGCAAGGCAGGGCGCCGGTCGCCGAGATTCCCGAGCACGCGGCCCTGGAGCCCCGCTTCCAAAGGAAGGGGCCCCTGGTCTCGGACGAGGTCATGCAGGTCGACTTCCGCGAGCTGGCCGCCTATTTCATCGTCCACAAGGACGAGGCCATCGCGTCCATCGTCCCGAGGAGCCAGGGTACTCCGGGATCGGACGTCGGCGGCCGCGAGACTCCCTACTCCCGCGAGTCCCCCGAGACTTGGTCGGCTGGCCGCAACGTCGAGCGGCGCGGGGACAAGCTCGTCGCCGCGGTCGACGGCCGCCTCGCCATAGGGGCCGGGAAGCTCGAGGTCGACGAGGTCATGCTGATCAAGGGCGGCGTCGACTTCCATACGGGCCACATCGCCTTCCCCGGCGACGTGGTGATCGAGGGCGTGGTCCACGACGGCTTCAAGGTCCATTCGGGCGGCAGCATCGTCTGCAAGGCGACGATGGACGCCTTCGACGTCGACGCGAAGAAGGACCTCGTCTGCTCCCAGGGCATCATCGGCCGCCGGCGAGGCCAAGTCCGCGTGGGCGGCGCGCTCAAGGCCAAGTACATACAGAACTGCAAGGTCGCCTGCCGCGGGGACGTTCATGTCTCCTCGGCCCTGGTAAACACGAGGCTCTATACCCTGGGCGTCCTGGACATGGGCGACAAGGGCGTCATCATGGGCGGCGAGGCCTTCGCCACCCACGGCATCCGCTGCGGCAGGCTGGGCAACCAGGCCTTCCAGCGGACGAGCGTCCACGCGGGGACTGACTTCACGGTCCAGCGTCGCCTCGACCAGGCGAACGAGAGGATGCGCCTCTTGTCCGCGCGGAGCCGCCAGATCGACGCGGCCGCCGCCGCGCATCCGGGCCCCATGGCCGAGCGCGCGCGCGCGGAGACGGCCAAGCTCGGCGAGCGGCTCAGGCAGGAGATCGCGGATCTCCTGGGCAAGCTCGATGCCGACGATAGCGCCGTCATCGACGTGAAGGGCGACATCTTCCCGGGCGTGGTCATCGAGATCTGCCGGGTCAGCATCGTCGTCGAGGAGCCGCTGAAGGCCTGCAAGTTCCGCCTCGACAAGAGCGCGGGCAGGATCGTCATGGAGCATTGAGGCCCGGCGCGCGGCGGAAGCGGCCCCGGGCGGTCGCGCCCGCGCGCGACTTCGCGGCCGCCGGGCGGAAGCCGCCGCCTAGCCGATCCTCTTCAGCTCGTACTCCTGCGTCCCCAGCCCGATCGACTCGGCGTAGGCCAAGCCGAGCTTTCCGTCCATGCCGGGATGGGCTTCCTGGAAGATATCCCTCGACCCGCCGGTCCCGGCGCCGGGCAAGAAGCGCTCGGCGGCGCTGCCGGGAAGCCCGGCCGAGGCGTTGACCAGGTCGTAGCAGGCCCGATCCAGCGCGACCGGGTCCTTCGAGGCCAGTATGCCGATGTCGGGCGCGATGGCGGCGTCGTTATGGCCCCAGCAGTCGCAGTTCGGCGAGATGTCCATGACGAAGGAGACGTGGAAGTGGGGCTTGCCCTTGACGACCGCCAAGGCGTACTCGGCGATCTTCTCCTGGCAGCTGACGGAGTTCGAGCCCGCGACCGCGGCGTCGTGGACGCATGATACGATGCACTGGCCGCAGCCGACGCACTTCGAATAGTCGATGACGGCCTTCCCATCGCCGTCGAGGGCGACGGCGGCGTGGGCGCAATTGGCGACGCACTCGCCGCAGCCGACGCAGTTCTCTCGCTTTATTACCGGCTTCGAGTCCGCGTGCATCTCCTTCTTGCCGGCCACCGAGCCCGAGCCCATGCCGAGGTTCTTGAGCGCTCCGCCGAAGCCGGTCAGCTCGTGGCCCTTGAAATGATTGAGGGAGATGACGATGTCCGCCTCGGCGATGGCGGCGCCGATCTTGGCTGCCTTGACGTGCTTCCGGCCGATCTCGATCTCACGGAAGTCGTTGCCGCGGAGCCCGTCCGCGATGACCACGTCGCAGCCGGTCGCCAGCTGATTGTAGCCGTTCTCGGAGGCGCTCCGCAGGTGATTGACGGCGTCCGACCTCCGGCCCGAGTAGAGGGTGTTCGCGTCGGTCAGGAAGGGAAGAGCGCCCGCCCCGCGGATGATCGCGGCGACGCGGGCCGCGAAATTCGGCCTAAGGTAGGCCAGGTTGCCCGGCTCGCCGAAGTGGAGCTTCAGCGCGACGAGCTTGCCCTTATAGTCGATATCGAGGATGCCCGCGGCCTTGAGCAACCTCTCCATCTTGTCCAGGAGATTGTTGCCGGGAGTAGTCCTGAGATCGGTGAAGAATACCTGCGCCATCGCGATCGTCCTTTACGGGAGGTCTCCCGCTTATTGAATTCTGCGGGCGCGGGCCTCCTGTGTCAACGGCGCGTCATCGTTTCAGTCTCTGCGATCCTATCTCGGAATTTTACGTCCTGGTTTATAGACGAGGACGAGAAACCTTCCCGCGCATGGAATAATTAGCTAAACAACTGGAGGATTCATGAACCTGATCATCAGAAATCGCTCGCGACTCGCGCAATTCGCCGCGCTCTCGCTGTTCGCGCTCTTCCTGGGCTCCTGCGACAACGGGACGAAGCCCGTCACGACCTATGCGGTGGGGAATACGGGGCCCTCGGGCGGGATCGTATTCTTCGACAACGGGAGCTATACCGACGATTCGCTGGGCAATAGCTGGCGCTATCTCGAGTGCGCTCCAGCGGACCTGGATACGGGAATATCCTGGGGACCGAACAACACGACAACGGTAAGCACATCGGACGATATCGGAGAGGGCGCCGCCAATACGGCCGCCATCCTGGCCGCATACGGCGGAGCGGCTACTGCCGCGAATTGCGCCGCGAAGGCCTGCGACGAGTATAGCCAGGGAGGCTATGGCGATTGGTTCCTGCCGAATGCATCGGAGTTGGACGCTAAATACGAGAATCTGGTACGGCAGGGCTTAGGCGGCTTTGAAACGACGGAGGGCAGCTTCTATTGGTCGTCATTCCAATACGCTCCCGATGCAATATATTCCGGCCTTCTTTACGAAAACGGGGGGATGAGATGGTTTACCTCACGCCCGACAGATACAGGTTCAAGTACGATAAGCCGACACGTCCGCCCCATCCGCTCGTTTTAGCGATTAGCGGCGTCGAAGCCCCCGCCTTTATTCCCTTTCAATTGTAGCCGGGGGTTATCGCCAATCGCGATAGTTTCGCGCGATTGGCGCGTCAAAACCGCCGGCCTCTATTCCCATTCTATGGTAGCCGGCGGTTTTGACGAGATATCGTATACGACGCGGCCGATGCCGGGGACTCGGTTGGTGATCGCGCTCGAGATCTCGAGGATATCCTTGGTCTCGAAGGGATAGACGTCGGCGGTCATCCCGTCCTCCGACACGACGGCGCGCAGGGCCAGGACGGATCCGTACTTGCGCTCGTCGCCGGCGACTCCCACGGACCGTATCGGCAGGAGGACCGAGAAGGCCTGCCAAATCCTGTCGTAGAGGCCGCGCGCCTTCAGTTCCGCGATGTAGATCGCATCGGCGGCCCGCAGGAGGTCGCAGCCCTCCTTGGTCACCTCGCCGAGGATGCGCACGCCCAGGCCCGGGCCCGGGAAGGGATGGCGCCGCACTACCTCCTCGGAAACGCCCAGGAGGCGGCCCAAGGCCCTCACTTCGTCCTTGTACAGCCGGTCGAGGGGCTCGATGACGCGGCCCGCCGCGCGCTTCGCCTCCACAAGGGGGCTGCGGACGTTATGGTGGCTCTTGATGACCTGGGCCTTGTTCCCGACGCCCTTGCCCGACTCGATAAGGTCGGTATACAGGGTGCCCTGCGCGAGGAAGGCCTCGGGTATGCCCAGGCGCTCGACCTCGCGCTGCTGGATCTCGATGAAGAGGTCGCCGATGATCTTGCGCTTCGCCTCGGGCTCCTCCACGCCGGACAAGGCCGAGAGGAACTCGTCCTCGGCATGGGCCATGTGGAGGTGGGTGGCGCCCAAGGCGCGGAGGTTTCGCATGACCTCCTCGCTCTCGGCCGCCCGCATGAGGCCCGTGTCGATATAGAGCAGGTGGACCTTGTCCTTCGGCAGGATCTTGAGCAGGAGGGCTCCCGCCACGGTCGAGTCGACGCCGCCGGAGATGAGGAGGAGGGCCTCTCCCGAGCCGACCCTCTCGCGCATTCGCGACGCGACCTCGTCGAGGTAGGCCTCCATGCTCCACTCGCGAGCGGAGCCGCAGATCCCGACCGCGAAGTTCTCCAGGATCCGCATGCCGCCCTCGCAGTGGCTGACCTCGGGATGGAACTGGAGGCCCCATATCCCGCGGGACCTGTCGCGCAGGGCGGCGGGTATGCCGCCGTCGGAGGACGCGAGCACCTCGAAGCCGGGAGCGGGCTCGGCGATCGAGTCGCCGTGGCTCATCCAGCTGGAAAAGGAGCGCGGCATGCCCGCGAGCAGGGGATCGTCCCCGACGACGCGCACTTCCTTGCGGCCGTACTCCCTCTCGCCCAGGCGCCCCACCTCGCCGCCCGAGTCCAGGGTCATCATCTGTATGCCGTAGCAGATGCCGAGTATCGGCAAGCCCGCCGCGTAGGCCGAGGGATGGGGCCTGGGAGCGCCCTCCTCGTAGGCCGAGCGCGGCGAGCCCGAGAAGACGATGCCCCTGGCGCCCTCGAGGCTCTCGGCCCCGAGCGCGGCGTCTCCCGGGGCGATCTGGGCGTAGACCCCGAGCTCGCGGATCCTGCGGCCGATGAGCTGAGTGTACTGGCTCCCGAAGTCGAGGACTAGGATCTTATCCACGGACTCTCCCTGACGATGGTGGCGTTGCGGTCCGATCCGACCGAGACGATCGAGACCGGAGTCTCGGCGTACTCCTCTATGAAGGCGACGTAGTCGCGCGCCTCGCGGGGCAGCTCCTCGAAGGCCCGCACCGCGCCGATGGGGCGCTTCCAGCCGCGGAACTTGCGCAGGACGGGCTCGGCGCCCTCGAGGTCGGCGATGGAGGCCGGGAAATCCTCGATCAGCTTCCCGCGGACGCGATAGGCGACGCAGGCCTCGAACTCCTCGAGCTCGTCGTAGACGTCGAGGTGGGTCAGGACGAGCCGGTCGATCGAGTTGGCCGTCGCGGCGTAGCGCAGGGCCACGAGGTCCAGGTAGCCGCAGCGGCGGGGCCGTCCCGTGGTGACGCCGTACTCCCTGCCCGTCTCGCGGATGTAGTGGTCCAGGGCGCCGTGCGAGGAGGAGTCGAATTCCGTCGGGAAGGGGCCGTTGCCAACGCGGGTCGTATAGGCCTTAAAGACGCCCAGGATGCGGTCGATCGCGCGGGGCCCGATGCCGCCCTGGGCGGCCGCGCCCGCGGAGCAGGACATGCCGCTGGACACGAAGGGATAGCTGCCGGTATCGATGTCGAGGAGGGCGCCCTGGGCTCCCTCGAAGAGGGTATAGGCGTTGCGGCGGCTCCGGAGGTAGGACACGAGGTCGACGGCCATCGGGGCCATCCTCTCGGCCCAGGGCCTGAGCCACTCGCGGTCCTCAGGCAGGAGGTTCTCGAGCCGCGAATCGTCGGCGAGGTCGGCGAGCCTGACGCCGTCGCGCGAGGCCTTCATGGCGTAGCTGACGCCGATGCCGCGGCCGGTGGTCCCGATCGGCCGCTTGCGGGCCGCGTCGAGCTCCTTGTCGATGCGGCGGTAGCTTGGGAGGACGATGTGGGCGCGGTCGGAGATGAGGACGCGGCCGGTCCAGTCGACGCCCTTCGCCTCGAGGCCGGAGAGCTCCGAGAAGAGGGCCTCGGGATCGATGACCATGCCCGATCCCAGGATTACCGTCTTGTCCGGGTACAGTATCCCCGACGGGACGAGGTGGAGGGCGTACTGCTCGCCGCCGAGCACGATGGTGTGGCCGGCGTTGGCCCCGCCCGAGAAGCGCACGATGAGCCGGGAATCCGCGGCGAGATAGTCGACGATCTTGCCCTTGCCCTCGTCCCCCCACTGAGCCCCGATAACGACGATATTCATCCGTATACCCCCTGCCGGCCGAGGATTATACCTGAGAGGGCCCGCTTATCCTATGGCCTCGAGTAATTGGGGGCTTCTTGGGTGATGGCCACGTCGTGGGGATGGCTCTCGCGGAGGCCCGCCGAGGTGATCCTGAC
>CAYPHO010000118.1:0-8369 GCA_964410245.1 uncultured Treponemataceae bacterium
GCGTTCTCGCCGGGGGTCTCGTGGCCCTTCGTCAGGCGCCTCCTTAGCGTCGCTCGCATCAACGCGCTGACCGAGCGCATTTTCCTTTCAAGCCTCAGGAAGGGAGATATCGCCTACTTGTGGCCGGGCGCCTCTCTGGGCCTCTATCGCGCGGCGAAGGCTCGGGGCTGCGCCGTCGTCGGCGAGAGGATAAATACCCTGCTCGGCACGAGCAAGGAAATCCTCGATGCGGAATTCCGTTCTCTCGGCATCGATCCCTGCCATGGCATTACCCGGGACCACGTCGCCGAAGAGCTGGAGTGCTTGTCCGTATGCGATTTCGTCTTCAGTCCCAGTCCCGAGGTTACCCGCTCCATCGCCTCCGCCGGCGTACCCGAGTCGAAGATACTCAAGAGCAGCTACGGCCTCCGCAAGTCCGAGGTACTCGACGGCGCGCCTGCGCGGAAGCGGCGCACTACGGCGCTTTTCGCCGGGCGGATCTGCGTCAGGAAGGGCGTTCACCTCCTCTTGCGCGCGTGGAAGGAGGCGGCGGCCGACGCTCGCCTCGTCATCGTCGGCAGGGTCGCCCCCGAGATGGAGCGAATCTTCTCCGAGGCCATTAGCGGGATGCCGGACGTCGAGTACCGCGAGCACGTGCGCGACCTGGCGCCGCTGTATCGCGAAGCCGATTTCTTCATCCTGCCCAGCCTGGAGGAGGGGAGCCCGCTCGTGACCTATCTCGCCCTCGGCGCCGGTTTGCCTTCCGTCGTCTCGCCGATGGGCGCGGGAGGCGTCGTCGAGGACGGCAGGGAGGGCGTCATCGTCGATCCCCACGACTCGAAGGCCTTCGCCGCGGCCATACGAACAATGGTCGAGGACGCGGGCGCGCGCTCGAGGATGGGCCGCGCCGCGAAGGAGCGCGCGCTCGAGTATACCTGGGACCTCGTAGGCCGAAGGAGGCACGAGCTGCTTCGGGCGCGGGCGGGCCTGCTATGAGCGCCGGCATGCCCGACCTCGCGGGCAAGCGCGTCCTCGTCCTGGGCGCGGCCGGCTATATCGGGAGGGAGCTGTGCGCCCGCCTCTCCGCCGCGGGCGCCGCCCTCAGGTGCTTCGATCGCGCCGTCCCCGCTCGCGGTGCCTCAGCTGGCGGCGACGCTGAATGGATCGAGGGGAGCATCGAGGACTCCGCGAGGATCCGCGATGCCGCGCGCGGGATCGATTTCGCCTTTCATCTCGTCTCCACCACCATCCCCGAAACGTCGAACGCCGATCTGTCCCGCGATCTGTCGACTAACGTCATCCCCACCTTGGGCATACTGGAGGCGGTCGCGGACGCGGGCGTCGCCAAATTCGTCTTCGTTTCGTCCGGGGGAACGATCTACGGGATTCCCCGCGTCATGCCTATTCCCGAATCCCACGAGAACGAGCCGATCTGCGGCTACGGGATACACAAGCTGACGATCGAGAAGTACCTGCATTGGTACGGCTATAACCGCGCCCTCGATTACTGCTCGCTCAGGCTCGCGAATCCCTATAGCCCCGGCCAGGTGTCCGATCGCCCCCAGGGAGTCATCGGGCGCTTCGTCTACAAGGCGCTGAGGCGGGAGCCGATCGAGATATGGGGCGACGGCAGCGTCGTGCGCGACTACGTCTGCATGGACGATGCCTTGGACGTATTCCTTCTCTCATTGGGATACGCCGGGGGAAAGAGGATCTTCAACGTCGGCTCGGGAATCGGGCACTCGCTCCTGGACATCGCCGAGGCCATAGAGTCCGAGCTCGGGAGCTCCCTCGATATCCGCTTCCTTCCCGGCCGGAAGGTCGATGTCCCGATAAACGTCCTGGATATCTCGAGGGCGCGCTCGGAGCTGGGCTGGAGTCCCAGGATCGACATGCGCGCCGGGATCCGGATGATGATCGAGGCCGGCCGCCGGATGGGCGTCGCTTGATGGGCGGGCCTGCGGTGGAAGGAAGCCAGGGCGGAGGGGCCTCGGCCGGATTAGCGGCAAGCGTCGCCGAGGCGGTTCCCTCCGGCGGCGATGGGCACAAGCGTAAGGCGATCGAGGCGGCCGCCTTCGTCGTGGTCGGCTTCGGGCTGTCGCAGGCGATACGGCTGGCGGGCAACATCCTGGTCACGAGGCTTCTCGTTCCCGAGGCCTTCGGTATAATCGCCATCGCAAGGGTCTTCTTCATGGGCCTCGGGTTCTTCTCCGACATCGGGCTCGACCCCGCGATTATCAGGAGCAAGAGGGCCTACGAGAGCGCGTTCCTGAACACGGCTTGGACGATGCAGGTGATAAGGAACATCATCCTCGCCTTGCTCGCCTGCGCGATCGCCTATCCGGTGTCGCTCTTCTACAATGAGCCCATCTTGCTGTTCATCGTGCCCTGCGTCGGCCTGATCAGCATTCCCGACGGGTTCCGATCGACCTACATCGCGATCCTGGGCAAGGAACTGCAGCAGAAGAAGCTGACGATCATGGAGCTGGTCATCCAGGTAGCCAGCCTGTCCGTCATGCTGCTCGCCGCTTACCTGATGAGGAGCGTCTGGGCGCTGCTGGTTTCCGACCTCGTCGGCTCGCTTATCAGGATGGCCTGGAGCCATATCCTCAATCGGAAGAGCCCGAACAAGCTCATGATCGAGCGCGCGGCGGCCAAGGAGCTCCTGGGATTCGGGATGTGGATACTGTTCTCGACGGCGATGATGTTCCTGGCCTCGCAGTCCGACAGGATCCTCCTGGGCAAGCTGTTCACTGTCGGCTGGCTCGGCGTTTACGGCATCGCGATAAGCCTCGCGGAGCTGCCCAAGCAGGTCCTTTCCTACCTGAACGCGAAAGTGATCTATCCCCTCATCACGAAATACGCCCACCTCGCGCGCCCGGAGCTCCGCGCGAAGGTGCATAAGCCGAGGAGGCTCCTCCTCGTGTCTCTCGCCGGGTTCCTGGCCCTCTTCGCCTGCTTCAGCGACTTCGCGGTCTATTTGCTCTACGACGACCGCTATCGCGCGGCCGGCTGGATCCTCCCGATCCTCGCGATCGGCATGTGGCCCCTGATCATGCGCTATTCGAACGAGGGTTGCCTCCTCGCGGTCGGCAAGCCGAAGTACAATGCCTTCGGGAACCTCGCGAAGTTCGCGTACCTTACATGCGCGCTTCCGGCGGCGAAGCTTTTGGGCGGCGACGTCGCCGTAGTCATAGCGGTGGCCCTCGGGGATCTGCCGGCGTATATCATCCAGAATATCGGGCTCGCGAAGGAGCGCCTCTCGTTCATGAAACAGGACGCTTCGATGACGGGGGTCTTCGCCCTCGCGCTCGGCGCGCTGATCGCGATCAGGCTCGTGGCGGGGCTCGGCTTTCCCGGCCATGCGGCGCTTCCGACGCCGTAGGCGGCGAGTCTTCAGGGAAAGGCGGTATGGACCGAATGGGCGGATTCTTGGGAAAGGCGGCTGTCGCGCTGCTAGGAGAGCGCCATGAGAAGCCGGTTTCGATATTGAAGACGATGATACCGGTCAGGGGCTTGGCGATCGCCTTCGTGGTCATGGCGCATTCCGTGATCTACATGCTCGCGATCGAGGTCAACGCCTCGCCGGGCGAGCACCTCGGCCCCGTCCTGTTCGGGCAGTGGCAGATCGCCTCGGTCGGTAAGTCGATCGTGCTCGAGCTGTGCAGGTGCGCCGTCCCCTTGTTCTTCTTCCTCACGGGGTACTATACGCTCATGGCCCCCCGGACCTGGGCCGCGATATGGAGCAATTGCAAGAAGCTCGTCATCCCGATGGCGACATGGTCGCTCCTGGGATGGCTGTTCTCATGGAGGGACGGGAACGGCGGATGGAACGTCCTCGAGTTCCTCAAGCTGTTCCTCACGGGCCGAGTCCAGAACGGCTATTTCTTCATCGTCCTGATCGTTCAATACTACGTGATGTCGAAATGGCTCGTTCCCGTTATGGAAAGGCGTCCGGCCCTCATCCTGGGCCTATCCGCAGTGATACAGCTGGCGGTCCACGGCTACGATTACCTGTATCTCCTTTCTCGGCTCGAGCTGCCTTCCCCGATGGGATTGCCGTCTCCCGCCTCGCCCTTCCCCGAGTGCCTGTTCCCTCGCTTCATGTTCTCCTTCGCGCTCGGGATCTACGCCAGCCGCTCGAGCGACCGGTTCAAGCGAATCATCGGCCCGGGCTTCCGCCCGGTCGTCGCCGCCGCGGCCCTTTCCGCCCTGTTGATGGCCTACGAGCGCGGACTGATATTCTACCGCGGCTACGCGGTCTTGGGCTTCGCGGAGTTCGAGGCGACCGCTACGTCCTGGGTCGAGTGGAAGATCAGCACGGCCTTGTGGTCCATCGCCGCCGTATTCCTGGTCTTCGGCTTCTTCCAGAGGCGGATACCCTTAAGGCCCCTGCTGGAAAAGCTCGGCAAGTATTCCTTTCAGATATTCATATTGCACGGGTTCGTGCTGGACGTCTCGAACGCCATCCTCTATAAATTCCCGGACCGCTCGATCATCAACGGCGTGCTCGGATGCCTCGCGCTCTTCGCCGCCGGCATCGGACTGCCCGTCGCTATGACGAAGGCGATCAGGCGCTTCGTGCCGGCGCGCCTTAGGATATTGCTTATCGGCGCCTGAGGCCGCTCGGCGCCGAGCCGGGCCAAGGAGGAATCGCATGAAGACGCGCGTTCTCCCTCTTATCCTCGCCCTGGCGGCGATGTCCTGTTCTGACCGCGGGGCCCGCGCCGCCCCCGGCGGGCTCTCCCCTTCCTCCCTTCCGGCCCTCCAGACGAACGTAGGGGGCGACGCTTCCATCGAGTGGAGATACGCCAACGCGGTCCTCGGCTGCGAGGTTTGGATCCTCGATTCCTCGAGCGGGGCCGAGGCGAGGGACAGGTTCCAGGCGAATCCCGGGCTGCTCGACGCGCGGCTGACCGAGGGGGGGTGGCCCGCCGAGCTCCCGGACGGCGTTACCGTTACCCTCAGTCCCCTATACAGGCGAAAGGCCGATCCCGCCCCCGGCCAGCTGCGATCCGACGAGTACGAGAACCTGACCGGGATGTACGTCGTGACGTGGAAGGGCAGGACGCTCCCGGACCGCGACGGCCGATCGCGCTTCGAGATACTCGACACGGTCAACGACGGGAATCCGCGCATCGGCGCGAAGGTAATCGCCGCCGGGGATCGGCGGGCCATCGTGCTGGTTCGCGACAAGGGCCGCGGCGTCAACATACGCTACCAGAAGCCCGATCCCGCGGATCCCATCCGCGACGTGAAGGTCTGGACGCCGCTCTACCAGGGCGCCGGGCTGGGAGTCGACGTCTCGCGCTACGACGAGGCGCGCCTCGGCCCCGGCAAGCTGAAATCCTGGTGCGCCGAGCCCGGCCCGGGCGAGGCCGATCCGCTTTGGCATCCGATGTACCTGAAGCATCTGCGGGACGATCCCGGCGAGGTTCTCCGATTCATGGGCTTCCTCGATATCAACGGCCTCGAGGGCGAAGCCGCGCGCGCGCGGTCGGGCTGGGCGTCGAGGAAGCCGGCGACCTACACGCTCGGCAGCCTCGTCGCGGTATCGCCCGCGAATTGGATACGCCGCGGCATCGCCGGATTCCGCGGCGGAGGCCAGGTGCCCTACGAGTGGCTGTTCGACCTGTGCGCGAAGGTCGGCAAGGATCCGTGGATACAGGCGCCGCATACCGCTTCCGCGGAATACGTCTCGTCGCTCGCCTCCTTGTCCGCGTCCCTCCTGCCGAAGGGGCGGAGGCTTTGGTTCGAGTTCTCCAACGAGTTATGGAATAATTACGGTCCGTACGTCCCGCAGTACGAGGCCGCCGAGGCCGAGGGCCGCCGAAGCGGGAAGGACCAGGGATGGGGCTCCGGCCGCCTTCAGGCCCTCGCACTCCGTCGATTCGAGGAGGCGTGGCTTAAGGCGGGCAGGGGCGACGACGAATTGGTCAACGTATTGTCCGGATTCGCGCTCTCTCCCGACTACAACGCCCGCGTCCTTTCCGGCGCCAAGTCGGTAGCCTCGGGAATCCCCGAAACCATGGCCATTTCGACCTATTTCGGCGCCGGCCTGACCGCCGAGCTCTTCGCGCTTCCCTACGGAAGGGGAAGCCCCTCCGATGAAGTCTACCGATCGGCGGCTCGGATCATCCGCAGGGATATCCATCAGACCTACGAGTCGTGGAAGGCGAACGCGGATGTCTGCCGGGCGGAAGGCCTGCCGCTGATCGCCTACGAGGGAGGGTCCCACCTGATGGCGACGGGCTATGGGGATCGATCGAACCCCTCGCACGCGGCCTTCATGTCCTTCCTCGCCAACCTCCATAAGCATCCGGTGATGTCCGAGCTCTATCTCGAGCACTGGGCCTTCTGGATCGCCGCCGGCGGGCATACCGCGAGCATGTGGACCGATATCGGCGCCTACGGCTATTACGGCTACTGGGGCGCGAAGGAGGACGTGACCGAGTCGGCCGGATCCGCGCCGCGCGTCGGGGCGGCCTTGGAATACGCGAAGCTCCGGAAAGGCATCCGCGCGATCGGCGATCCGGTCGGCTCGAGCCCCCGTCTCGAGAAGGTCGCCAAGCTCAGGCTGGAGGCCGGCGTCCCGGGATCCATCCTCGTGAGAGCTTCGGGCGGCGAGGGCCCCCTGTCGTCCTTCGTTCTCGGAGGCGAGGTACCCCCCGGCCTCGCGCCCTCCGGGAAGGGATCGGAGGGATTGCGGATGGAGGGGACGCCCTCGGCGTCGGGACGCTACCTATTCGTCGTCGGCGTGGCGGATCGGGACGGAGATCCCGATTACGCCGTCCTGGACCTGACCGTCGATCCGAAGGGCTCCTCCGGCGGAGGGCTTATTCTCTTCGACGCCGCCGACCTTCCGTCCGCGAGCCTCGCGAAGTCGGAGGGCCGGGAGGAGTACCGAAGCCGATTCGACGTCTCCGCCTCGCGGTCCTTCGTCGACGACAGTACCGAGCTCGGGCCCCGGCGCTACCTGCCCTTCGACCCGTCGACGCCTCTATTCTCGACGCACTATATCGACCGCTCGGTCGCGCTCGAGGGCGCGTCTCCCTTCGCTGTTTCGGGCGGGCTTTCGATCACGCTGCTGAAGGATTCATTCCTCAAGGCCAATCCGTCCATCGCGGGCCTGTCATCGGCCAAGGGAATCAATCCGTCTAACACGGAAACGCTGCTGTGGTTCGGATATCGCGATCGTCTGCTCGCCGGCTGGCTCGGATCGAGCCTCGAGCTGAAGCCCGGGGCCGGGGGCGGCGAGGGCGGCCGATACGGGATTCCGACTATCTTCGACGCGCTCCTTATGTGGCGCCTGGATCAAATGGGCAAGCCCGGCGGCGCGGCCGCCGCTTTCGGCCCAGGGGAGGACCAGGCCGCCCTGGTCCTCGAGACGGCCGGCACCGACGCGGACGGGGCGGAATGGCGCTTCGTGATCCGAGCGAGGACGCCGGGAGGAGCCCGGTACTATATTTCGGAGGCGGCCTTCAGCGGAACCGCGAAAGAGCGCTATTCCCTCCTGGACTTCAACGGCAATCCCTCGCCGGGGAAGAGGTGGGCCCCCTTCGCGCCCGGTCCCTCGGACTTCTCCATCCCGCCGGAAAGCCGGCTGAAGTACGGGCCGGTCGATTTCGCGCAGGTCGACGGGGTCGGCGTCGCGCTGCGGGCGAGGAGATTCGGCTGGCATTACGGCATCGGGATCGCGAGGTTCGTCGCGATCGGCAAGAGATGAACGCTCGGCCTAATGCGCGGGCAGGAGGTCCAGGGTCCTTTCCACCTCGTCGGGATCGATCCTGAATCCCTGGCCCTCCGGCGTTCCGACCACGAAGCCGAAGCTCTGGCCGTTGCGGTCGGCGGGGTGCTTGTAGAAGGCGACGAAGCGGTTCGGCGGCTGCAGGGTCAGGACGGAGCCGCCTTCGGCCAGGGTCACGAAGCCGTGCATGAGCCCGCTGCCTTCCGTGCCGACGACGACGCGCGCGCCCGCGCAGGCCTCGACGATCGAGGGCACGTCGAGGCTCGTCGGCTCGATGATGCGGAAACCGCGCTTGTCTCGGAGCCTTTCGGCGATCTCCATCTCGTTGACCAGTATCCTGGCTAGGCCGCTGCGCCCGCGGAGGATGAACACGCCCGGGTGGGGCTTCGCGCTCGTATGCGAGCGCAGCCGCTCCCCCATCGCCAGGAATCGGCGCCGCTTGTCGTCCGTGTACCCCGAGTCATCGAAGATGACGAGCTCGCGGAAGCGCGCGCGGTTCAAGCGAAGGGGCTTCATGCCGAACCAGTCCTCGTAGCCGGGCACGTGAGGCGTGACGGGCTGGTCCGTCATGACGGGTACGCCTTCCCGCTCGGCGATCGCGTAGGTCGCGCAGTCGTCGAGCATCCAGACGCCGAAGTACCTG
>CAYPHO010000118.1:8379-9606 GCA_964410245.1 uncultured Treponemataceae bacterium
CATCGCGGCGCGGTCAATCTCTATTTCCGCGCGGACGCGCGGGACCGCGCCGCGCCTGTAGGTCAGCCAGCGATAGGCCTTGCCTTTATGCACCGACCCGTCGAGAAGCCACGCGTCCTTGATCAAATAGGCGCGGGTCGCCGCGTGGATGACCCGGCGCCCCTCCATCTCGCTGCGCGGGTCCATGTCCATGAACTCGCAGCCCGTGATCCGTTCCAGCTGTCCTGGCAGGAAGCAGGCCCTGGGCGAGTCGAAGGCGAAGGATGGCGCGATCTCCCAGCTTCTATCCGCTATGCTCTCGAGCGGGACGATCGGGCGCTTGGCCAGCTTCCTCGCGTAATATCCGAGGGCCGCCCCCGTCCAGAGGGCCCGCTTCCTCATCGTCGCCGATTCACCGATCGTTTCCATCTTCGCCCCTTCCCGCGGCCCCGCCCTTGCCGATCACCCTCGCCGGGACGCCGACCGCCGTGGCTCCCGGGGGAACGTCCGATATCACCACCGCGTTAGCCCCGATGCGCGCCCCGTTCCCGATCGAGATACGCCCCAATAGCTTCGCGCCCGCGCCGATATCGACGTCGTCGCCGATGACGGGCGCCGTCGGATCGTCCGAGCGGGCAAGGCCTATCGTGACGCCGTTCCGTATGACGCAGTTCCTTCCCAGCTTCGCGTAGCCGCTTACGACGATGCCGCCCTGATGGTCGATCCTCAGGCCCTCGCCGACCTCGACCTCGCAGGGAAGCTCGATGCCCTTGGCCTTCATGCGGAAGAACATGTACTTGTAGGCGGCGGAGAACGGCAGCCTCAGGATCCGCGGCTTGATCCCGTATCGCCATCGGCCGAACCTATAGACGATCATCGCCCTGAATCCCCAGTTGAAGAGCTGGCGGCCATGGGCCTCGAAGTCCTTGCGCAGGTTGGAGAGCATCACATCCCCTTCCAGGGCCGCGGCGGGGAGACCCGGCCGCCCCTCGTATGAGCCCAGGCTTGGTCTATCAGCTCGAGCATGACCCTCGATTCGCGGGCCTTGTCCGCCGACGCGAAGGCGTTTCGCAGGAGCCGCAAGCGGTTGAAGGCCCTCTCGAAGGCCATCGAGGCGAAGGCCTTCGAGAGGCCGTGGTTCTTCCTGTAGTAGAGATATTGGCTCTGCAGGCGCCAAAGGCTCATCTGCATCCCGCTCTTGGTGACGAGCTTCCGGGAGAACATCGCCGTCGAGGCCCCCCCGACGTG
>CAYPHO010000119.1:0-9470 GCA_964410245.1 uncultured Treponemataceae bacterium
TCATATCCGCTCGGTCGTGGGTTCGACCCCCTCTCTCGCTACCAAGCGATAAAGCCGTTCGACGCCATTGCGTCGGGCGGTTTTTTTTCGTCCTCGCGGCCTCGCGGCCCCGCGACCGCAGGGGCGGGGCGGCTAAGGCCGCGTCGCTCGCGCCGCCCGGCCCTGCCGCCTGCCCGGCCCGCCCGCCCGGCCGCGGAAGGCGCCCGCGGGATCGGGACATTGCCAGATTCTCGCTGGAGCGCGTATACTCCTTTCCCGAAAGAGGCAGTACGGCATTGTCCTCCCTGGATTGGCGCGACCGCGCGTACGATGAAGCATTCGAAAGGACCATCTCGGGACTCGAGGCCAGGAGGAGGGCAGACCCCGCCTTCTCGATCGGCGACGCCGAGGGAGTCCTCAAGCACCTGTACGTCCAGGAAGGCAACGATTGGACCGGGCGCGGCCTCTTGCAGGACGCTGTCCTCGCGGCGACCATAGCCGCCCACGAGCACTACATCGAGGAGTGGAAGGCGGAATCCGAACCTTCCGGCAGGAGAGAATCATGAGCATCGAGATACGGCGCGTCGAGACTCGGGCGCAGCTCAAGGCCTTCATCCGCTTTCCCTACTCCATCTATAAGGACGATCCCTATTGGGTGCCGCCCCTCGATTCGGACGACCTGAAAACCTTGAGTCGCGACGAGAATCCCGCCTTCGAGTATTGCGAGGCGGAATACTGGATGGCCTATCGCGGCGACCTGGCCGTGGGGCGCATCGCCGGGATCATCAATCGGCGCTACATCGAGAAGTGGGGCAAGAAGCTGGCCCGCTTCGGATGGATCGACTTCATCGAGGACTTCGAGGTCGCCTCGGTCTTGATACGGGTCGTGGAGGACTGGGCGCGATCGAAGGGCCTCGAGGGCGTCGTCGGCCCCATGGGCTTCACCGACCTCGACCGCGAGGGCATGCTGGTCGAGGGCTTCGATCGCATGGGGACCTACGCGACGAATTACAACAAGCCCTACTATCCCGCCTTCATCGAGGCCCTGGGCTACGCCAAGGACGTCGACTGGCTCGAGTTCCGCGTTAAGACCCCGCGCGAGATTCCGGAGAAGGTCAAGCGAGTCCAGGAGATAATCTCCAAGCGGACGGGCGTGCGCATCTACGAGTGGAAGAGCAAGAAGGAGGTCGAGCGGAAGTTCGGCGGCCAGATCTTCGCGCTCATAGACGAGGCCTACGAGCATCTCTACGGCACCGTGCCGCTGACCGAGCGGCAGGTGCAGTACTACATCAAGACCTACCTGGGCTTCGTGGATCCTCGCTTCACGAAGATCCTGGTCGACGAGTCGGGCAAGCTCGTCGGCTTCGGGATCTCGATGCCCAGCCTTTCCGAGGCGGTCCGCAAGGCGCGGGGTCGGCTCTTTCCCCTGGGCTGGGCCTACATCCTGTCCGCCATGCGCAAGCCCGAGGTCATCGACATGTACCTGGTCGCCGTGCGGCGCGACCTGCAGGCCCGCGGGGCCATCGCCCTCATCATGAACGCGCTCAACGCGAGCGCGATCGAGGCGGGCGTCGAGTACTCCGAGACCAACGTCGAGCTGGAGACCAACATCGAGGTGCAGGGGATCTGGAAGGACTACGAGAAGGAGCAGCACAAGCGGCGACGCGCCTTCATCAAGAAGCTGTGATCCGCGGGCGGGCCCGCGCGGCCCGATCCGCGCCGCTCAGTCGGCGAACTCGGCGTAGACCCGCTCGAAGCGCTCGCTGACGCGGACGACGACGTCGACCAGCTCGGGATCGAAGTGGACCTCCCGCTCCTGGCGGATCTTCTGGATCGAGACCGAGTGGCTGTAGGCGGGCTTGTAGCTGCGCCTCATGCGCAGGGCGTCGTAGACGTCGGCCAGGGTGACGATGCGGGCGGAGAGGGGAATCATCTTCCCCTCTAGGTTGTAGGGATAGCCCGAGCCGTTCCACCATTCGTGGTGGGACAGCGCGATGTCCTTCGCCATCTTGTTCGGGTAGCTGGACAGGATGAAGGCGCCGTTCTTGGTATGCTCCTTCATGATGCCCCACTCGAACTCGTTCAAGGGGCCTTCCTTGTTCAGGATGTCGTCCGGCGTGCCTATCTTGCCGACGTCGTGCATGGCCGCGAGGAATCCTATGTCGTCGATGAAGTCCTTGTCGACCTCGGGCCAGCGGGGATCGTTGAAGAGCTCCTTGGTCAGGATCATGGCGTAGCGGTTGACGCGCTCGATATGGCGTCCCGTGTCGTTGTCCTTGAGCTTCGAGGCCTCCAGGAGCGACGAGAACATATCCTTGAGGAATTTGCGGTTCTCGGCGGTGACGTCGTCCAGGTAGACCGAGTAGGCCTCGGGCTTGCCCTTGTTCGCCTCCTCGTCCTCGGTCCAGAGCGGGAGGACGTGCACCTTGGTGATCATCGCCGCGGCGTTCTTCGAGCGGTGGGCCACGGTTCCCTTCCACGCGTGCCCCGACTCGGCGCTGCCCAGCGAGGCGAAGATGGACTTGGCGGTTCCCATGTCGATGGATCGCGACAGCGTGCCCAGGAACGAGGAGGCCTCGGGATAGCCGAAGGCCTTGAGCAGCTCCTTGAAGGTGCGGTTGCGGTAGACGAAGGCGAGGGACTCGTCGAGGATGGCGAGGGGCTCTGGTATCTGCTCGTAGCTGCGTATGACGCTTCGGGTCGCGGGCTTCGCCAGGAGGGGCGAGTCCGAGGGCTTCGCGTTGATGCCGGTCTCGAGCTCCGCGAGATCGTCGAGGGGCTCGAGCTCCTCGATCTCGTCCTCGACTGAGCGCCGAGCCGCGTCGTCGGCGCCAGTACGGTTCTTCACGCCCATATCCTCCAAGCCCTAGGCGCCCTCTCCGCCCGCCCGAGTCTCCTCGGCCTCGCTCGGGCGAAGGTAAAGCGGTCCCTCGTCGAGCGGGCTGGGCCCCTCCCTCGCGAAGGACTCGACGGCGAGCGCCGAGAGAGCCCGGGCCATTGGCCCTCCCGCGCGCCGATCGATGGAGAGGCCGCTCCGCTCCGCCGCGAGGCCCTCCGCCATATCCGCGTCAGGTCCGGTAAAGAGTACGCCCGTATAAGTATCCAGCAGGGCGGCGAGCTTCGCAAGGGGAATATCGAGCCAATCCGTCATCCTGGCGCCGCGGAGGTAGATCGCCGTGAAGAAGCGGCCCTTCTTGCCGTCGATCAGGGGTACGACGGCTCCAGGGAAGTGCTCGTAGCCCCAGGCGAGGGCGTCGAGGGTCGGTACGGCCACCCAGGGCAGGCCGAGGGCCGCGGCGATTCCCTTCGAGGCCGCCATGCCGATCCTGAGGCCGGTGAAGGAGCCGGGACCCTTGGCGCAGGCGACGAGCTCGAGGTCTCGCCGATCTAGGCCCGCGCCCCTGAGGCAGAAGTCGACGAGCTCCATGACGCGCTCGGCGTGGCGCAGGCCCAGGCTGATGGAAGCCTCGGCGACTCCCTCGTCCGTCGAGACGGCGACCGAGAGCTGGTCGGTGGAAGCGTCGATCGCGAGGACCTTCACGAGAGGAGCCTCTCGAGGAAGGGAGCGTCCAGCCTGAGGAGCCGCGATCCGTCCTCGCGGACCTCGATATCGACGAGCGCCGTCCCCTCGGGAAGGCAGTCCGCGACGCGCTCGGCCCATTCGATGACGCAGACCGCCTCCGGATCCCCCAGGAGGTCGACGCCGCCGGAGCCGGCGAAGTCCTCGCCGCCCGAGAGGCGGTATGCGTCCATGTGGTACAGCCGGAGCCGCCCCGGGTATTCGGATATGATGCCGTAGGTGGGGCTCGTGACCTCGCCCTCGACGCCGAGGCCGGCGGCGATGCCCTTGGCGAGGGCGGTCTTGCCCGCCCCCAGCGGCCCTCGCAGCGCGATGACCGTCCCGCCCGGGGCGGCCCTGCCGATGCGTTCCCCGAGCCGCGCGGTCTGTCCCGAGTCCCGGAGCAGGAACTCGGTCAGGGCAGCCTCCCGGATCGCTCCATCTCGGCCACGTAGTCCCGTATGGCGTGGATCACGGGCAGCGCGGGCCATTCCACCGCGTCGAGGAGATGGACCGTGACGTCGGGCGGGCCGACGGGCTTGTGCTCCAGCGTGATCGCGACGTCGCTCTCGCTGCGCCTCTGGTTGTATTCGAGGACGGCGACGCCCGTGAGCTCCTTGATGTAGTGGATTGAGGAATCCCTGCGGCTCAAGTCACGGAGCTCGACCACTTTCATGCGCTAATTGTATGTAGCTCCCGGCCGCCGCGTCAAGGAGCGGCGGATTACTCGCCGTAGCCGTAGACGAATGAGAGGATGGCGTTCAGGCTCCGCCTCGAGATCTTCACGAACTGGACGTGCATGATCCCGCCGATCGTCTTCGCGCGGTTCATCCGTATGACTTTGCCGAAGGCCGCCTGCACGCCCCCGCCCGGGTTGAAGGCGATCTTGATGAACTCGCCCGAGTCGAGGGCGCTGGCGCTCTGGATGCCCAGGCCTCCCGCGGAGATGTCGACGATCGTCCCGGGGAAGGGGATGTTCTCGACCTTGGCCGAGCTCTGCGTCCTGCCCCTCACGCTGGAAGAGGTGACGGCGACGCGGTAGAAGGTGCATGGGGCGCGCATCTCGCGGCGCGCCTGCTTGCGCGCGGGCAGGGCGGTCACCGCCTCGCTGTGGGCGAGGACCATGACCTCCTTGCCTCCCAGGCGCTCCCATCCGGCCACTCGGGTCGTGAACTGGTAGCCCTTGTGGCCCCGGGCGTAGAAGTAGCAGGTCAGCTTGGTCCCGCGCTTGAAGCGCATGCTCTGGCCGTAGGAGTCCGAGACGGGCTCTACCGCCATGCCGCCCGGCTCGACCGCGACGATGATCGAGGGGTAGGACTCCTCGCCCGGCGCGATGAAGGTGAGCGGCGTCCCCCTGCCCAGCTGGCGCGTGCTGCGGATGGGCGAGCCCTGGGCCCTGACGTGCGTCAGCTTCTCGCGCGCGTCGAAGAGCCGCGCCTTCCGCTCCTCGGCGTCGGCCTCCGACTCGGCGATGCGGTCGATCTGGCGGTAGGATTCCTTGAAGAAGGCCTCGAGCTTCTGCGCGTTGCGGAAGACGAAGTCGGGGTTGGCCATGCGGAATATGCGGGCGTACTCCTCGAGCGTGCGCACTTCCTCGTCCGCGAGCCCCGAATCCCTCGCCGCCCTCCTGAAGGAGGATCTCGAGAAGCCCGAGGCCTTGCCCGTGAGGCTGCCGGAGCCCGCCGCCTTCGCGATCGCGTAGACGACGATGCCGACGACGACGGCGACGAGGATGACCGTGCCCAGGGTCGAGGCGGTTTCCTGTCCCCGGGAGGACTGGCCGCTGGGGCTCGACCAGAAGACTTGGGCCAAGGCCGCGAATTCGCTCAGCATGCCGGCAGCGCCTCCTCCATCGACGCGAAGAAGCTCTTCATCCTGGGAAGCACCTCGTACTCGGCGAGGTCGCCGATCAGCACGGCGTCCTTATGCTCGAGCCCGTCGATGAGCTCCCTGAGCACCTCGTTGAAGGAATCGTAGAACTCGGGCAGGGGGCGTCCCTCGATCCGTATCGACGAGGTGTCGATCCCGGCCCGCCTGAGCTCGGGCAGGATGCGGATGACCTTGTTGAAGATCTCGATGAAGTAGAGGACGGATTTCATGGCCTCCCCTTCCTTGCCCGTCTGGAGGAGGACGGGCAGGTCGCCCAGCTCCGAGGACTTCTCGCCGAAGAGGGCGGCGGCCGCGCGCATCTCGGAGGCGGGGCTCCGCAGCTCGGCGAGCCGCTCCGAGAAGATCGAGCGGAGGCGGTCGGCCTGGGCCGATATCTCGATACGCGAGGCGCGGTCGGGGTCGTCGCCCGATTTCTCCAGGAGCTCGGCGAAGAGCTTTACGAACGAGAGCTCGTCCGAGGAGAAGAGCCCCGCGAAGGCGTCGCTGATGTCCGTCGCCCCGCCCCTGAGGCCCGGCCAGTCGCGCTTCAGCTCGGGAGAGTCCTCCGAGGCCGAGCTTCGCGCGATCGCGAGGAGCTCGAGGAGGGTCTCGAGGGCCCTGATGCGGACGTCGGCGGAATCCTCGGCCCCGATCTCGATCTCCGCGATCGAGGCGCAGGGCCTCGCCGAGGCCTCGGCGAAGCGGTCGGCGTCGACTTCCTCGCCGTCCACCCTCAGCGACACGATGACCGAGCCGGACTTCTCGATGAGGTCGTCGGCGCCCGCGAGGAGCTCCCCGAGGCTCGATCCCTCCTTCACTTCCATGGCCAAGGGCCTTCCGTTTACGGTAATGCGCATCGCGTACGTCCTTCCTGGTTCCGGCTAATCGCCCGAATTCTGCTTGGAGAAGCTGTCGATCGAGCTCGCGGCGCTCTCCATCCGGTTGAGGCTCGCTTCCATCGAGCCGTACTTCTGCTTCAACTCCTGCTCCTTGCGCTCGAGCTGCACGTCCATATCGGCGAGCTTGGCGCGCAGGGATCCGGGCTGGGAGGTCGAGCCGAGCTGGCGGTCGATCGTCCCCGTCTTGAGCGCGATGATGCCGCCCGTCTCGACGTAGGGCTTCAGGAGCGAGTCGATCGAGTAGGCGAGCCCCGAATCCACGATGAGGTCGCCGTTCGTATCGCTGCCGAAGAGCTGGCTGACCGCCTCGAAGCGCTCGTTCAGGGCCTTGGCCAGGGTCTCGTCCTCGATCTCGAGGTAACCGCGCATGCGCGCCGCGTCGTAGCCCCCTCCCGTGCCGGGCCTGGACGCGTTGGTCGCTATCCCCAGCTGGGCGAGGAGGGCCATGTCGCGGCCGGCCTTGGTGGCGTAGGTGCCTTGGGTCGACCTTTGGAGGGCCGAGGATATCAGGCTGAGGGTCGAGTCGCCCTGGAGGCTTCCCAGCCGCTCCTTCGCTGTCTTCCTCTCCTCCTCGGTGAAGTAGGAGATCTCGGAGACGATCTTCTCGTCCTTGCGGCTCAGGATGTTGATCTGCGCCATGAGCTTGTTGTAGTTGCCCACGAAGGTGACGATCGCTTCCTGCGCCTTCTCGCGGTCGGGCTCGATCTTAAGCCGCACGCTCTTGTCCGAGGCAGACTTCACGTTGAGGGTGACGCCGGGCACGACGTCCGAGATCGCGTTGCCCGGGCGTACGATCTCGATGCCGTCGACGGCCACGACGGCGTCCTGGGCCGTGGATACGGGCTTCAAGGGGCGGAAGCCCCCGGTCTCGGAGGGGTCGTAGACCCTGGCGGCCAGCACTTCGAGCTCGCGCGTCGTATCGCGGACGCGCAGCCCGATGCCTGCCGCCGAGCTCCCGTAGGCGTCGAGCGCGACTCGAAGGGTCTGCTTCTCGTCGGATTCCACGAGGTCGGGCAGGGGCCGGCGACTGCCGTCGGGGCCGATGACCGAGGCCATGGAAAGGTCCTGGACCCTCGGCGGGGCGGCGGGAGGCGTCCAGTCGGGCAGGGCGGTCGCGGGCGGCGCGCCGGTTACGGTCACGCCCTCGAAGGTCGCCGAGCCGACGTCGGAGAGGCTCGGCCCCGGGGGCGGGACGGGGGCGGCGCCCTCCGGCAGCCCGGTGACCCGGTACTCGATCTCGAGCGTCATGCCGGAGGTGGCGACGCTGGGGCTTAAGGGGAGGCGCGCTTCCTCGCCCGCCCTCAGCCGGAGCTTCCCGGCGCCGAGGGCGTCGCGGGGCAGGGCCTTCTCCCAGGCCGCCGCCTTGCCGGGATCGAGCTCCTGCTTCTTCGAGGAGACCCGCTCGATAATCTTCGTATCAAGCGCCAGCTTGACCGAATCGGCCTCGAATCCGAGCCTATTCCCGGCCCCGGTCTTGAGCGACTCGATCACCAGCGAGCGCGTATCGGTCGTAATCGATACCACCTGGGCGCGCAAGAGCTCGCCGCCCTTGCGCGTCAGGGCCTCGGCGAAGGCCTGGAGGCTCCCGCCCGAGAAGCGGAGCTCGACGCGCTTGTCGCCGACGGTGAATGCGTAAGTCCCGGCGGCGACCTTGTAGTCCTTCGGCAGCTCGGCCGAGAGGAAGCGGTCGGCGGCGGCCGCCTGCTTGACCAGGACGGTCCTCGTCTGCTCGAGGGCCTCGCGGGTCGCGGTGGCGGTCAGCACGTCCTCGTCGCCTGACTTGGCGATCCGCTCGCTGAAGGGGTTCTTGAAGGAATAGAGGCCCTGCGCGTCCTGGCGCAGGGTGGAGAGGCTGCGGTTGAAGTCGGTCCAGACGCTCCTCTGCGTCTCGAGGGCCTTGATCTGCTCGGCCGTCTTGTCGCGGGGAACCCGCTCGGCCTTCATGAGGCCTTCTATGAGTTTCTGGGTCCCGTACTTATCCGTCCCGGTCCCGGGAATGGAGATGTCGGACATCAGCGCCTCGAGGGGCAGCCGCAATGCGGCGCCAGTCTTCGCGGCCGGGTGCCGCGCCGTTTCGCGCCCTCGCGCGGAACGAGTTCCGCGTCCCCGCGCGGAGTGGGATTACGCCGACTCGTCGAACAGCAGGCCGATGACCTCGCGTATGCGCTCATAGACGTGCTGCAGCTCGGAAGGCGGGATCTCCCTCACGATCTTATCGGTACCGTTCTCGATGACCTTGACGACGACCTGGTCCAGCTTCTCGTTGAGGCTGAACGAGAGCCTCGTATTGAAGGTATCGCTTACCTGCTGGAGGTCGCGAACCGCCTTCGCCAGGCTGACCTTGGGCTTGGGCTCCGCCTGCTCGGGCGGGGCCGCGGCTGCCTGGGCATACCTCGCCCCTTCGTGGAGGGGGGGGGGAGATGTCTGTATGGACGATACGTCGAGAGCCATATGAGCCTCCGACACGATTGGATAAAGAAGCGGGGGAGGGGCGCGATCCCCCCCCGCCGGTTTTTTCACCCCGCTAGCGGCCTTAGGCGGCGCTTTACGCCGCCGTTCGGCTCGCTGTCGGGATCCCGGGGAATTCGAGAGAAGACGTCCAGAAGTCTCTCGCTACCCCTTCGGTATGAACGGTTGTCCGTCAGCCGAGAAGCGTCATCACGTTCTGCGAGCGGGTGTTGGCCTGGGCGAGCATCGCGCTGCCGGCGCGGTCGAGGATCTGGTTCTTCACGTAGTTGACCATTTCGCTCGCCATGTCGGTGTCGCGGATCCGGCTCTCGGCGGCCTGCAGGTTCTCGGCGGCTATAGCCACGCCCTTGGCGGCCATCTCAAAGCGGTTCTGGTACGCACCGAGGTCGGCGCGCTGCTTGGAGACGATCTTCAAGGCGGCATCCAGCATCCCGATAGAGGAGTTAGCCTTCACCGGGTCTTGGATGTTCACGCCTTCGTCAGTACCCTGAGCTCCCGCTAGACCCAGCGCCTGGGCCGTCATCGTGCCGATAAAGACTTTTTCGTTCTGGTCCATATTGGCGCCGACTTGGAACTGCATCACCGCCGTACCGTTCTGGGCGAAGCGGCCGGTCAGGATGTTCATGCCATTGAACTGGGCGTGGCTCGCGATCCTGTTGATCTCGTCTACCAGCTGGGAGACTTCGACCTGGATC
>CAYPHO010000120.1:0-9464 GCA_964410245.1 uncultured Treponemataceae bacterium
CGCGAAAGGCTGTACTCGGGCGGCCTCCTTCCCCTCGACTCCGAGGGGCGCATCCGCCTCGACGAGCTCGAGATGGAAGCCTCGGTCCAGGCCGAGGTCGCGTCGAGGATGGCGCGTATCGAGGCAGGGAACCTCTCGGCCCTCGCCGACGTCGACGGCTTCAGGCTGGACTTCCTGCGGGCCCACGGCTTCGAGGTCGAGGGCGTGGACTACGACGAGGACGTCCCTCCCCGCGGCAAGGCCCTCTCAGGGCCCGGAGCCTCCCTTTCGAGCGGGAGGAACTCGTGCAGGATGGGCGCGTGAGAACGATCGCTACCGCCGCGCTCGATCGGCAGGGCGAAGGAAGCCACCGACATCCTACGCGCTCGTCGCTTTCCTACGCATTCGTCGATAAATATTTAACAAGGATGAATATATAACCGAAATTGTCTTGACGCCGCCTAACTCTACCTTTTAGTATGCCGCAACGCTCTCGCGCCCGATTACTATTTGACGTAACACTATTCGGGTGTCATGAAGAGCGTTATTCATGGAGGTGGAGAAGATGCGAAAGCGAATCGTCATCGCCGCGGCTCTCTTCGCGGTTCTATGCGTCCTGCTCGCCGGCTGCGGCGCGCCGAAGGCGAAGGTTATCAAGATCGCCACGCAGAGCCCTCTCTCGGGCGGCCAATCGGTCATAGGCACCGATATCAAGAACGGCGCCCAGCTCGCCGTCGAGCAGCTCTCCGCCCCCCTGGTCAAGCTCGGGTACAAGGTCGAGCTCGCGCCCTTCGACGACCAGGCTAATCCCGATACCGGAGTCGCCAACGCGAAGAACATCGTCGCGGATCCGGCTATACTCGCGGTCGTCGGCCACTACAATTCCGGCGTTCAGATCCCCTCCTCCGAGGAGTACCACGCCGCGGGCCTGGTGAACGTCTCGCCCGCGAACACGAACCCGAAGGTGACCGAGCGCGGGTATGAAGAGGTGAACCGCATCTGCGGCCGCGACGACGTCCAGGGCGCGGTCGGCGCCCAGTTCGCGGCCTCGAAGGGCATCCAGAGCGCGTACGTGCTCCACGACAAGACCGCCTACGGCCAGGGCATCGCGGAGTACTTCAAGCGCGAGGCCGAGAGCCTCGGCATCAAGGTGCTCGGATTCGCCGGCACCGAGGAGAAGGCGAACTTCGACTCGATCCTCACTCCCATCCTCGCGTCCAAGCCCCAGGTAATCTATCTCGGAGGCATGTTCGACCAAGCGGCCGTCCTCTTCAAGCAGGCTCGGCAGAAGGGCTACAAGGGAATGTTCCTCTCCGACGACGGCTTCGACTCGTCCGACGCGGCGAAGATCGGCGGCGAGGCGCTCCTCGGGGGCGCGGGCACGTTCTACTCGACCGTCTCGGGCCCGGCGAGCGTCTACACCGGCACCGCCAAGTTCGTGGCGGACTTCAAGGCCAAGTTCGGGTCCGAGCCCCAGCCCTTCGCGGCCCAGTCCTACGACTGCGCGGCGATCGCGCTTACGGCGATCGAGAGCGCCCTCAAGGATTCCAAGGGCAAGTTGCCGGCCCGCTCCGCCGTCGCGGCCGCGGTACGCGCGCTGTCGGACTACCAGGGCATCACGGGGGTCGTGAACTTCAACTCGAAAGGCGACCTGACCCAGGCCAAGTATTTCATCATCCAGGTGACCTCGGCGGACCCCGCCCAGTGGTCCTTGAACAAGATCGACCAGACCCTGGACATCGCCCCGCCGCAGTGACGCCTAGGCGGCGATAGTTCATTCACCGCGGCGCACGCGGAGATCGCAGAGGGATAGGGATAGAGAAAGGAAAGGCGCGATTAGGCGCCTGTCGATTCTCTTTCGCTCCCTCGCGTACTCCGCGTTCTCCGCGGTGAAATCCTTTTTCTCGCGGAGGATTCATGAGTAGGTCCCGGGGTTCGGAGGCCTTGCGGGAGATCGCTCTTCCCCTGGGCAGGATGACCGTCTTCGTCGTCGGGGCCGGCGCGGTCTTCTCGGCGATCATGATCGCCCTCGCCTTCGTCTGCAGGGGCTCGGCCGCCGACAAGCTCCTCCTCGCGACGCAGGGCATCGACATCGTCGCGAGCACGCTGGCGAACCTGCCGCAAGTCCTCATCGACGGAGTCACGCTGGGGTTCGTCTACGCCGCCATCGCCCTCGGCTACACCATGGTCTACGGCGTCCTCGAGTTCATCAACTTCGCCCACAGCGAGATATTCGCGATCGGCGCCTTCGCCGGGGTCGAATTCCTCATCCTCATGGACCAGACGGGCGCGCTCGCGGCGGCGGGGCCGATGGGCTCGTACCTCTACCTGGTACTCGCCCTGGTCGTCTCGATGGCGGCCGCCGGCGGGATAGCGATGCTCGTCGAGCGCGTCGCCTACCGCCCCCTGCGCGAGGCGCCCAAGCTCGTGCCCCTCATCTCGGCGATCGGCGTATCCTTCGCTCTGCAGGACCTGATCCGCCTGGTCGAGAGCCTGACGACGGGGCAGTTCTACCGGGTCATCCCGACCTTCGGGAACTTCGACAAGCGGCTCCCGCTGTTCGGGATACCGACGGGGCAGGAGGTCATGAAGGTGGACATCCAGGTGAAGTCCATCGTCGTGATCGGCGGGGCCGTCCTCATGCTCGTCCTGCTCAACTACATCGTCAACGCGACGCGGATCGGGAAGGCCATCCGCTCGGTGGCCCAGGACCGGAATACGGCCGCGCTCATGGGCATCGGCGTCAACGCCATCATCTCCTTCACCTTCCTCCTGGGAGGGGCCCTGGGCGGCGCCGCCGGCCTCCTGTACGCGCTGAAATTCACCCGCATCGATCCCTTCGTCGGATTCATGCCGGGCATCAAGGCCTTTACCGCCGCCGTCCTCGGAGGCATAGGCAACCTGACGGGAGCCCTCTTGGGCGGCATCGTCCTGGGCATGCTCGAGAGCTTCGCCGGCGCCTACCTCAGCACCTTCACGATGGGCGCTTTCGGCTCCGAGTACAAGGACATCATCGCCTTCCTGGTGCTGATCGTCGTCATCATATTCCGGCCCTCGGGCCTGCTCGGCGAGCAGGTCTCGCAGAAGGCGTGAGGAGGCGGCAATGAGGAAACTGAACGCGCGCGCGGCCCTCCGCGCCGTCGCGAAGGCGGCCAACGAGGGCAAGAACCCCTATATCATATCGCCGGCCCTGCTCGCCATCGGCACCGTCCTCGTCTACCTGAGCCCGAGATCCATCCTCGCCTTCCTGGTCTTCGGCGCGGCGGCGGGGCTGACCTACTTCCTGGATATGCGGAAGAGCGTCAAGCTCGGCCTGGCGGCCCTGATCGCCGTGGTCATCGTCCCGGTCCTGGGGGCGCGCAACATCTTCTACCTCGAGGTCATCTTCCAGATCGCCGTGTTCTCGGCCCTCGCCCTCGGCCTAAACATCGTCGTCGGCTTCTCGGGCATCCTGAACTTCGGATACATGGCCTTCTACGCCGTGGGGGCATATCTCTGGGCCTTCTTCGGATCGCAGCAGCCCTTCCTCCTCCACGAGATCCCGGGCACCGCGCCCATAGGGACGCCCTTCTTCCTGGCGCCCGACTTCTTCTACCTCTTCGTGTTCCTCGGGGTCATCGTCGCCGCCGTCGCGGGCCTCGTGATGGGCCTTCCCGTCCTGCGCGTGCGCGGCGACTACCTCGCCATCATCACCCTCGGCTGCGGCGAGATCGTACGCCAGCTCGCGAACAACCTGGACAAGCCGGCGAACCTGACGAACGGGCCCCAGGGCATCACGCCCATCCAGAAGCCGAGCCTGCCGAAGGGGGTCTTGGACTTCTTCAACGGCATCTTCGAGCCCCTGGTCGGGCGGCCGGTCACCTCGAGCCAGTTCTACAACATCATGTTCTACCTGATCGCGGCGGCCATCGTCGTCGCCGTCATCGTCGTCACCCACCGGCTGGAGGACTCGAAGATCGGCCGCGCCTGGGCCGCCATCCGCGAGGACGAGCTCGCCGCCTCGGCGATGGGCATCCCGGCGAACAAGCTCAAGCTCGGCGCCTTCGCGGTCGGAGCCTCCTTCGCGGGCGCCATGGGCGTCCTCTTCGCGGCGAGCCGCACCTTCGTCAGCCCCGAGTCCTTCACCTTCCTCCAGTCCGTCGGCGTCCTGACCATGGTGATCCTCGGCGGCATCGGGAGCATACCCGGCGTCATCATCGGCGCGGCGGTGGTCACGGTGCTCAACCTCCAGGTCCTCCAGAGCTTCTCCCTCTTCCTCGCTCAGCTCAGGCAGAGCGACGCGGTAATCCCCATCATCAACTTCCACTGGAGGGACCTCTCGAACCAGCTCGATCCATCGAAGTACCAGAGGCTCGTCTTCGGCCTCATCCTCATCGTCATGATGATCTACCGGCCGGCGGGCATCCTCCCCGCCGCCCGCCGCAAGCGCGAGCTCGCCTCCGGGAAGGGCGAGGCGCGGCCCGAGGGCGCCGACGAGGGCGAGGGAGGCCGGAAGTGAGCGGGCCGGACCTGATCCTCGAGACCCGGAACGTCGTCAAGCGCTTCGGCGGCCTCACGGCGGTCGACGGCATGAGCTTCTCCATGGAGAGGAGCCGTATTTGCTCGATCATCGGGCCGAACGGCGCGGGCAAGACGACCTTCTTCAACTCGCTCTCCGGCATCTACGAGCCCGAGGAGGGCGAGATCTACTTCGAGGGCCGCCGCGTCGACGGCCTCGCCCCCGAGCGCATCACCGCCCTCCACATGGCCAGGACCTTCCAGAACATCCGGCTCTTCGGCGGCATGACGGTCATCGAGAACATCCTGGTCGGCGCCTATACGAGGCTGCGGCAGGGAGGCGTCCAGGCCGTGCTGCGGACTAAGGCCTTCAAGGAGGAGGAGCGCGCCGCCGAGGCCAGGGCCGAGGAGCTCATGCGCTACGTGGGGCTCGCGGGCATCGGCAACGAGCTGGCCAACAGCCTCCCCTACGGGGCGCAGCGCCGCGTCGAGATCGCGCGCGCCCTCGCCTCAGAGCCCCGCCTCCTCCTCCTCGACGAGCCCACCGCGGGGATGAATCCCTCCGAGACCGAGGACGCGATGGCGCTCTTCCGCCGCCTCCGCGACGATCTCGGCATCGGGATACTCCTCATCGAGCACGACATGAGGGTGGTCATGAACATATCCGAGCGCATCACGGTCATGGATTACGGCGAGAAGATAGCCGAGGGAGAGCCCGGCGAGATAGCGTCCGACCCGCGCGTCATCGAGGCCTACCTCGGGCGCGGCGCGGCGGCGGGCGAGGGCCTACGATGAGCCTGCTCGAGCTGGACGGCGTCAACTCGTACTACGGCAAGATCCACGCCCTCAAGGGCGTGTCTCTCACCGTCGAGGAGGGCGAGATCGTCACGCTGATAGGCGGCAACGGGGCGGGCAAGACGACGACCCTCCGATCGATCTCCGGCCTCCTCCATCCGAAGTCGGGCTCGGTCAAGCTGATGGGCAAGGACGTGACGAGGATGGCGCCCCACTCGATCCACAAGGAGGGGCTCGGCCTCGTACCGGAGGGCCGGGGCATCTTCCCCCGCCTCACCGTGCTCGAGAACCTCGAGATGGGCGCGTATATCGTCAAGGACAGGGCGGCCATCGAGACCGGCATCGAGCGCGCGTTCACGCTCTTTCCCCGGCTGAGGGAACGGGCCTCGCAGAAAGGCGGCACCCTGTCGGGCGGCGAGCAGCAGATGCTCGCGACCGCGAGGGGCCTCATGTCCAAGCCGAGGATACTCCTCATGGACGAGCCCTCCATGGGACTGGCGCCCGTCCTGGTCGACCAGATCTTCGACGTCATCAAAGAGCTCAACGACAAGGGCACGACGATACTCCTCGTCGAGCAGAACGCCCTCATGGCCCTCGGGGTCGCCCATCGCGCGTACGTCCTCCAGACCGGTTCCATCGTCCTGTCGGGGAAGGCCGAGGACGTAGCGCGGGACGAGAGCGTGCGGAAGGCCTACCTGGGCATCTAGCGATCGCCGCCGGCCGGGCGAGGCCCTCGCCGCCTCGGCAGACTCCCTTACGGGCGCGCGGGACTCGTGTAGAATGGGCATGTGAACATCATCATCCTCGAAGAAGGCGAGATCGGGGCGCGGCTGCCGCGCTCGGATCGCCGCTGGGCCCACGTCAAGAAAATCCTGAGGAAAGGCGTCGGGGATCGCGTCGCGGCGGGCATCGCCTGCGGTTCGCCCGAAGAGGGCCAGGGACGGCTCGGCGAGGCGATAGTGCGGGAGCTCGACGACGCGGGAATAATCCTGGACTACGAGCCCTTCGCGGGCGAGGCCGGCGCGCCGCCCGAGCTCGCGCCCGTCCGCGTCATCCTGGGATTCCCCAGGCCTATCCAAGCCGCGCGAATCCTCAAGGACCTTACCAGCCTCGGCGTGGCCGAGATCCTGCTGACCGGCACCAAGCTCGGCGAGAAGTCCTACCTGGACAGCGATCTCTTCAAGGAAAAGGATTTCAGGCGGCCCCTCGTAGAAGGCGCCGAGCAGGCGGGCAATCCCCGGCTACCCTCGGTCTCCACGCATTGGAGCCTGAGACGCTGCCTCGAGGCGCTGGGACCGGCCGATGGCTCGAGGATCTACCTCCATCCCTACGGCGGCGCCCCGCGGCTCGGCGCCGCCGATGCGCTCGGCGCCGCCCGCTCGCTCGACCCTCCGGCCACGCTCGCGATCGGATCGGAGCGAGGCTGGACAGAGGCCGAGATCTCCCTGCTCCGCGCCTCCGGCTTCGAGGGCCGCGGCCTGGGAGAGCGTATCCTGAAGAGCGAGACCGCGGCGCTGTCCGCGGTAGTCCTGGCGTTGGCGGCGCTCGGCCGGATGTAGGGCGGCGCCGCCAGGGCAGCGGCGCCGCCGGGGCAGCGGCGCCGCCGGGGCAGCGGCGCCGTCGGGGCAGCGAAGGCGCGCGGGCGGCCGAGCCGGTCCCGGCGGCCCTACAGCGCCGCGATCGCGTCGACGAGGAGGCGCGTAACGTTGCTCGCGTTGCGCGAAAACACTTCCAGCACCGCTTCCCAGCTGACCGGCTCCTCGTCCTCTTTCCAGCAATCGTAATCCGTGCTCATCGCGACGGCTGCGTAGGGGACGCCGGCCTCGACGGCCAGGGCGGTCTCGGTGGCGATGGACATATTGATGATGTCCGCCCCCCAGGCGCGGAACATCCGCGACTCGGCCTTGGTCGAGAAGCGGGGCCCCTCGATGGTGACGACGGTGCCCGCCTTATGATGGCGCAGGCCGAGCCGCTCGGCGGACGCGATCAGGGCGGCGCGCAAGGGCGCGTCGTATGGCTCGGCCATCGCGGCGTGCACCGGGCGGTGCGGCTCGAAGCTCTCGCAGAAGCTCAAGGCTCGGCGCCGCGTGAAGTCGATGAACTGATCCACGATGACGAGGTCGCCGCGGCGGATGTCCTCGCGCAGGGAGCCCACCGCCGTGGTCGCGAGAATGCGATCGCAGCCCGAGTCCTTCAAGGCCTGGATGTTGGCCCGATAGTTGACTTGAGTCGGCGGTATGGTGTGCTCGCGGCCGTGGCGGGCCATGAGCACGACATCCTTGCCGGCGATCCGCCCTTCTTTCAGGGGCGACGAAGGAGCGCCCCAGGCCGTCGCCGCGATCCTATCGCGCCCGCCCTCGAGAATGTCCGGGTCGTCGAGCCCCGACCCGCCGATAATGCCGATCCTCATGCGCTACCTCCGTGCCGAAACGGATTCACCACGGAGACACGGAGGTTGATGCGAGAGCACAGAGGGGAAATGAAAACGGAGAGAAGAGTATCTCGAAAGAATTATCTCCATTTGCTTTCCCTCCCCTCACATCCTGAATTCTCCGTGATCTCACATGGGCCTCTGTGTCTAACGCTCGGCTTACGCCTCGCTAGGCTTCGCTCCGTGGTGAATCTCTATAAACCTCTGTTGCAAGCCAGGTCCGGGTAGAGACGGGCGATGTCGCCCCGCTCGGCCTTGCAGATACCGCGCTCGGTGATGAGGCCGTCGATGAGCCTCGAGGGCGTCACGTCGAAGCCGTAGTTCGAGGCGCGAGTGGATTTAGGGCATATCAGCACGGAGCGTCGCCTGCGGCCCAAGAGGCCGATCGCGTAGCGGACCTCGTCCTCGTCGCGCTCCTCGATCGGGATCCTGGCAAGGCCGTCGTCGATATCGAAGTCGAAGGTCGAGGAGGGCAGCGCGACGTAGAACGGAACGCCATTGTCGCGGGCGGCCAGGGCCTTCAGGTAGGTGCCTATCTTGTTGGCCGCGTCGCCGCCGGCTGTCACGCGATCCGCTCCCGTTATGACCATGTCCACCATGCCGCGCTGCATGAGGTGGCCGCCCGCGTTGTCGCAGATCAAGGTATGCGGGACGCCGCGCTCGCCCAGCTCCCAGGCGGTCAGCGAGGCGCCCTGGTTGCGCGGCCTCGTTTCGTCGACCCAGACGTGTACGGGAATGCCTGTCGTATGCGCCGCGTAGATCGGCGAGGTCGCGGTGCCCCAGTCCACGCAGGCCAGGGCGCCCGCGTTGCAGTGCGTAAGCACATTGACCGTCCCGCCCTTTCGGCGGGCGATCTGTTCGATGAGGGGGAGGCCGTGGACGCCGATCATGCGGCAGCTCTCCGCGTCCTCATCCGCGATGGCGACAGCTTCAGCTCGCGCGGCATCGACGATGGCCGCCCGGATACCGGCGAAGCGAGGATCGCGCGCTTCCGCCTCGGCGGCGGCCTCGCAGGCGCGCAGGACTCTTCCGACCGCCCAGGACAGGTTGACCGCCGTCGGCCGCGTCGCGCAAAGCTCGGCCGCCCTCGCCTCGAGATATTCCTTCCAGCCGGCATCGGGGGCGCGCTTGGCCGCCAGGAAGAGGCCGAAGGCCGCGGTCGCGCCGATCAGGGGAGCGCCCCGGACGGTCATGTCCCTGATCGCCTCGGCGCAATCGGCGCAGGAACGGAGCCTGAGCTCGCGATGCTCGAAGGGCAGGAGGCGCTGGTCGATGACGGCGACCGCGTCGTCCTTCTCGAGTCGGATGCTGCGTTTCCCGATCGGGTAGGCCTTCATCGCGAATCAGGCGCTACAGCTTCAGGAGGCGCCGCAGCTCGGAGCAGAGGCGGCCGAACTCGGCGCAGGCCGCCGCGACGGGCTCGGGGCGCGACATGTCGACGCCCGCGACCTTGAGGCTCTCGATGGGGAAGCGCGAGCCCCCGGACTTGAGGAAGGCGAAGTAGTCCTCGCGCTCCCTCTCGCCGCCGCCCAGGACGCGCTCGGACAGGGCGATGCTGGCCGAGATGCCGGTCGCGTACTTGTAGACGTAGAAGGCCCGGTAGAAGTGCGGGATGCGCAGGCACTCGAGGTCGCTCGCCTCCTCCAATACCATGGCGGGCCCGAAGTATTTGACCAGCAGCTTACGGTACTCGGATCGCATGACGTCGAGAGTCAGGCTCTCCCCTGCCTCGGCGATGGCGTGGCTCTTGGCCTCGAACTCG
>CAYPHO010000121.1:0-470 GCA_964410245.1 uncultured Treponemataceae bacterium
ATGGTCGCGCCCTTGTCGTAGGAGCCGACCCGCTCATAGGTGCCGTACTCGACGACACGGAGGATCTTCTCCTGCACCTCGAGGGGGATGAGCCCGATCTCATCGAGGAAGAGCGTGCCCCCCTGCGCCTCCTCGAAGCGCCCCTTGCGTCGCGACTCGGCCCCCGTGAAGGCGCCGCGCTCGTGGCCGAACATCTCGCTCTCGGCGAGGCTTTCCGGGATCGCGGCGCAGTTGAAGCGGACGAAGGGAGCCGCGGATCGGGGGCTCTTGGCGTGGATGGCCGCGGCCGCGAGCTCCTTCCCGGTGCCCGACTCGCCCAGGAGGAGGACGGGAGCGTTCGTCCCCGCGACCTTCCGCACCAGGGAAAGGAGGCCCCGCATCGCCCGCGAGTCGCCGATGATCCCGCTCCCGTCGAGCCGCTCCCCCAGCTCCTCGAGCTCCTCGTGGAGGCGGCGGTTCTCCTCCCGCAG
>CAYPHO010000121.1:480-1057 GCA_964410245.1 uncultured Treponemataceae bacterium
GTGTTCTCCACGCTCCGCGCGCGGTAGAGCACGACCGCCTGGGCGAGCATGGCGGCGACGACCGTCAAGAGCTCGCGGTCCTCCTCGAGGAGATCCTCGCCGCGGCTGACCCGATCGGTGCTCAGGGTGCCCAGCACCTCGTAGCCGAGCTTGATGGGAACGCAGATGAAGGCGAGGCTCTCCCGGTCGCCCTCGCTCCGCGCCCCCGTCCTGTTCAGGAACTCCGGCTCGTCCGCGATGCGGGGAACGACGACGCTCCGGCCGCTCTGGGCGACCCTGCCCGTGATCCCGTCGCCCACGCGGTAGACGCCCCGCCTCCGCTCCTCCTCGGAGAGCCCCCAGCTGTTCTCGATGAACATCGCCCCCGTCGCCTGGTCGACGACGGCCAGCACGACGCGCGTGGTCTCGGGCAGGTTCTCGACGATGAGCCTGACCGCGACCGCCATCACCTCGTGGATGTCCCCGGCCCGCGCGATCACCTTACCCAGCTCGTAGAAGAGGGGGAGGACGCAGGAGCAGGAGCAGGAGCCGGAATGGGAACAGGAACAGGAGCGCGGGTCCGCGCCTCGGGCGCTCA
>CAYPHO010000121.1:1067-4129 GCA_964410245.1 uncultured Treponemataceae bacterium
CGAACTCGCTTCGAAGTATCGCCGAGAACTCGCCCCAGGGATCCCTCGGGGCCCCGTCCGCCCAGGAGCTCTTCACCAGGGAGTGAAGGCGCGAGAGCTCGGAGTCGCCCAGCTCATAGCCGAGGGCCCGGGCGCAGTGGCGTAGGGCGGCCTTGCCCGAGTGGGCCCCGGGCACGAAGACGCGGCGCTTGCCCAGGAGCTCGGGCTTCACGAATTCGTAGGTCTCGGGCGACTTGAGGATGCCGTCGACGTGGATGCCCGACTCGTGCGCGAAGGCGGCCGTCCCCACGATCGGCTTGTCCGCCGGGATAGGCCTTCCCGAGAGCTCGGACAGCAGCTCGGCCAAGGGGCCGAGGCGCCCGAGCGATATCCCCAGCGGGTCGCCGCGCTGCAATGCCGAGGCGCAGGCGACCTCTTCGAGGCTCGCGTTGCCGGCGCGCTCCCCGAGGCCGCATACCGTGACGCTGGCCATCGCCCCGGCGTCGAGGGCCGAGAGCGCGTTCGCGGTCGCCAGTCCCAGGTCGTTGTGGCCGTGGTACTCGATCGGAAGCGGCGACCGGGCGACGAGCTCGCCCATCCGCTTTCGCACGCCCAGCGGCTCCTCGACGCCGAGGGTATCGGCGTAGCGCAGCCTGAAGGCGCCCCCCGCCGCCGCGACGCCGTAGAGGCGCTCGAGGAAGGCCGGGTCCGCCCTGGAAGCGTCCTCGGCCCCGACGATGGCCTCCATGCCGAGGAGCCGGCAGTACTCCAGCACGCCGCCCAGCTCGTCCAGGGCCCTCTCGCGGCTCCAGCCGAGCTTCGCGCGGAGCATCGCGTCGGAGGCGGGGATCGCGACGTGGGCGATGCGGGCCTCCGCGCGGGCCGAGGCCTCGACGTCGCCCTTGCGCGCGCGGTTCCAGGCGATCACCCTCGCCTCGCTCAGCTCGGAGCTGAGCCTGCGGAAGTCGTCCTCGCAGTCCTCGCCCATGGCCGGCGTGCCGCCCTCGAGCTCGCGGACGCCGGCCTCGAGCAGGGCGTAGCCGAGCTTGATCCGCCGCGAGCGCGGGAAGGAGACGCCCGCCGCCTGCTCCCCGTCGCGGAGCGTCAGGTCGACGATTCGAGGCGGGCCCTTGTCACGCACGCGCTTCCCCCTGTATACGGATCGCATGACTGTTCGACGCGGGACGATAGGCGATATCGAGGCGATGGCGCGGATGATCGGCGAGCTCTTCGAGCTCGAGCCGGATTTCCGAGCCGATCCGGCTAAGCAACGGCGCGGCCTCGAGCTCCTCCTCGCCTCGAGCTCGGCCGCGGCCTTCGTGGCCGAGGAGGGCGGCGAGATCGTCGGCATGGTCACGGTCCAGCTTACCGCCTCCACGGCCGAGGGCGGGCCCTCCGGCCTCCTCGAGGACCTCTTCGTCGCGGAAGGGGCGAGGAGGCGCGGCGTCGCCTCCGCCCTCGCGGCGGCGGCCGAGTCCTGGTGCGCTGATGCGGGAGCTACGAGGGTGCAGCTCCTCGCCGACCGCGGCAACGAGCGCGCGCTCCGCTTCTACGAGGCGGCGGGCTACCTCGGGACGCGGATGATCGCGATACGGAAGCCGATCGGGCCGAGCGGCCGGGAGGATCATCGGAGCTCGTAGCCCGAGTCCCCGCCGGACTCGAGCGAGTCGAGGATGGCGTCGATCGCCTCCTCGCCCTCGACCCCGCCGTACCACAGGTTGTCCGGATAGACGACGAGCACGGGCCCGCGGTCGCAGGCCTTCAGGCAGCCCGTGGCGGTGACGCTGACCTCCGTCATGCCGCGATCGGAGAGCTCGGTCTCGAGATAGGCGAGGAGCCCCTGTGATCCCTTCTTCGCGCAGGTCCCCTGGGGCGTGCCCGAGGCCCGAAAGCTCCCGCATACCAAGATGTGCCTCGTAGGCTTCGTCATGTCCGCTACCTCCGTTCTATCGATTCGCTAGCGCGCTCTCTCGCGCGTCCTTCATCTCATCCGCAGCCCGAGCCCGTCCCCGCGCAGCCCGATCCGCAGGCCGCGGGCCTCCGCTCCAGGTAGCCCAGGTCGCGACCCGCCGCCGCCGCCCGCATCGCCTCGGCGGCCGGTCCCTCGACCACGTAGACCGATATCCCCGCCGCCTCGAGCGCCCTTCGGGGCGGCGCTCCCAGGCCGGAGGCGAAGAGGGCCTGGCAGTCGGAGATCGTCGCCGCCAGCTCGGCCCACCTGCCGTCGCCCCCTCCGGGCGGAGGGAGGGCGCGGGTTCCCTGGGCGACGACCCTGCCGTCGCCGCCGACCCGGAAGACATAGAGCCGGTCGGCCTCGCCCAGGTGCTGGTTGACGAAGAAGCCCTCGCGGCTGGCGACGGCCGCCAGGAGGGATCCGCCCGCGCTCTTCCCGCACGAGGCGCCGCAGGGCCGGGCGGGGCGAGAGGATGCCGAGGCTCCGGGCGCGGCCGCCGCCGAGGCGGCCTCGCGCTCGGCGCGCTTGAGCTCCTCCGGGGGGATGTCGTGGCCCAGGATGCCAGCCGCGTCGGCCCTGCAGCGCCTGCAGTGCGAGAGCTGCGGCAGGTACTCCTCGGCCTGGGCGCGCAGGCGGGCGACGAGGGCGGGATCGGGCGCCCCGGCCGCCGCGAGCGGCGTTCCGGCGACGGGTATCAGCGGCACGAGGTTCATGTACTTCGCGCCGAGCGCCGCGCATTCCTTCGCGATCCTCGGCACCTCGAGCTCGTTGACGCCCGGCACCAGGATGGTGTTGATCTTGATCTCGAGGCCCCGCCTCGCCGCGAGGTGTATCCCGGCGAGCTGCCGCTCCCACAGCAGGGCCGCCCCGATCTCGCCCGTCCTGGCCCTTCCCTCGATCCTGACCCAGGAATAGATCTTCGCGCCGACGAAGGGATCGATGGCGTTGACGGTGACCGTCAGGTGGGAGACGCCCAGGCGCTCGATCTCGTCGACGTGGTCGACCAGCGCGAGGCCGTTGGTCGCGAGGCAGAGGATGAGGTCGGGGTGGCGCTCCTTGACAAGGCGGAAGGTCGCGAGGCTCTCGAGAGGGTTCGCCAGGGGATCGCCAGGACCCGCGATGCCCACGA
>CAYPHO010000121.1:4172-6231 GCA_964410245.1 uncultured Treponemataceae bacterium
GGGGCTCAGTATCTCGGCGGTCACGCCCGGCCTCGACTCGTTCACGCAATCGAAGGAACGGTCGCAGAAGCGGCACTGCACGTTGCAGCGGGGCGCCACGGGCAGGTGGACGCGGGCCGAGGTGGCCGAGTGGGAGAAGCTGTAGCAGGGATGCGTCGGCATCCGGCTAGAAATAGGTGTATCCGACATCGCTTTCCTCCTGCCTCTTCTCTATGAGCGCGTTGATAATTCGATCGAACAGCTCCTGGGTACCGCGGTAGCCCAGCGTCGAGACGCGTTGGCCGCCGAAGCGGTCGTGAATGGGGAAGCCGACCCTCGCCAGGGGGACGCCGAGCCGCTTCGCCGCCTTGTAGCCCTTCGAGTTGCCGATAAGGAGATCGACGGGCCTCCCCGCCGCCGCCTCGGCCTCGGCGGCGGCCTCGACCTCGGCGAAGCCCCTCGCGCCCTCGGCGGCCTGGACGGCGCGCATGCCCACCTCGGCGCAGAGGCCGCGGAGGGCCTGCCTGAGGTCGGGATCCCCGTAGACGAGGGCGCTCGCCCCGAAGGCGACCTTGTGCGCGTCGACGTAGGAATCCACCAGTCGCTCTCGCTCGGCGGCCAGGCCCTCCGGCGCCGGGCGGCCGGATATCCGGGAGAGCTCGCCCAGGAAGCGGTCCGTCGCCTCTACCCCGGAGGGCAGGGGCAGCGATATCATCTCCGTCCCGAAGTTCTCGGCGAGGTAGGCCGCGCCCGAGGCCTCGCGGCCCACTGGGGCGCCAAGCTCAATCGCATAACGCGCAGTCGAGAGGCCGCGAAGCCGGCCGACCGGCGTCCCGCCCTCGTTGAGCAGCCGCCCGCCGTCCTTCCACGGTCCCCCGTCCAGCGTGTCCGAGTAGTCCGATACGAGGACGGCGTCCAGGCCGAAGGCGGCGAAGAGGCCCTTCAGCTCCCGCAGGTCGGCAGGGGACAGCATGGCCGGAAAGACCGCGACCGGTCCGATCCCGCCCGCGGCGGCCGGCGCCGGGCCGGGCGGGCAGGCCGCCTCGACGATGGCCCGCGTGGCCTGGCGGAAGCCTTCCCTCTGGTCTCCCCGGTAGCTCGGGGTCGAGGCGGCGGCCACGAGGGGCGAGCCCTCGGCCTCGGCCAGGTCGGCGAGCGCGGCCCGGACGCTCGCCGCGTTCTCGCCGATGGTCTCGGCGAGGCAGGTGGTCGCGACGCCGACGAATTCGGGCCGGTACTGCCGTACGAGGTTCTCGAAGGCCGCGCGCAGGTTCCCTCGGCCCCCGAAGACCGCGGCCTCTTCCCCGAAGCCCGAGCTCGCCGCGTCGAGCGGCTCGCGGAAGTGCGAGATGCAGTAGCGGCGGATATAGGTCGCGCAGCCCTGGGAGCCGTGGAGGAGGGCCATGCCCCCCTTCACGCCCGCGAAGGCCAGGGTCGCTCCCAGGGGAGAGCAGAGGGAGCATGCGTCGCGGGTCGCGGCCGCGTAGGCGAGCTCAGCCACGGACCAGCCTCCAGACCGGGCTCAAGCACGAGGCGCGCAGCTCCCGCGCGAAATTGACCATTCCCTCGAAGCCCGCGAGCGGGATCTTGCGCTCGTGGTTGTGGTCGCAGAACCCGAGGCCCAGCTTGTGGGCGATGGGCCGCTCCTTCACCCCTCCGATGAAGACCTCCGCCCCGGTCGCCTTTACGATCCGGGACAGCTCGGCCGGGTTCGAGTCGTCGACGATGTAGGTTCCCGGGTCGCAGATCGAGCTCAGTCCCTCGTAGTCGTCCTTATTCCCGGTCTGCGAGCCGACCAGGACGGTGTCGACGCCGATCAGCCTGAGGGCCTTGACCAGCGAGCGGGCCTTGAAGGCGCCGCCGACGTAGATGGCCGCGCGCTTGCCGGCCAGCTCCGCTCGGATGGGCGCGAGCAGGGCCTCGGCCGCCGCCGCCTCGCGCGCGACGAGGCCGGCCGTCCGGCGCGCGATCTCCGCCTCGCCCGAGAAGAAGTCGGAGACCGAGTAGAGCGCCTCGGCGGCGTCGTCCAGCCCGAAGTATGAGACGTGCCTATAAGGAATGCCGAAGCGCTCCTCCATGG
>CAYPHO010000121.1:6241-9450 GCA_964410245.1 uncultured Treponemataceae bacterium
TCTCCTCGTAGTACCTTCGTATGATCCAGGCCTCGCCCGCGAGGTTGAACTCGCCCAGTATGTTGATGGAGAAGGGGCTCTGGGCGACCGCCCCGTCGCCGCGGTACGGGGGGAGGGGCGCCTCGGGATCGACGAGGGAGAGCAGGGCGTCGCAGGCGGCCCTGTAGCCTTCCTTCTTCGTGCCCATGAAGCCCTCCGCGTGCACGGCTAGCACCGGTATCCCGCTCTCGGCGGATACGCGCCGGCAGACCGCGTCGGTGTCGTCGCCGATGATGCCGGCCACGCAGGTCGAGTAGACGAAGGCGGCCGCGGGCCGGTGCTCCGCGATCAGCGAGCTGAGCGCGGCGTAGAGCTTCTTCTCGCCCCCGAAGATCACGTCCTCCTCCCGCAGGTCGGTCGAGAAGGACATCCTGTGGAGGCGGGGCCCCGAGGACAGGGCCCCCCTGATGTCCCAGGTGTAGGCGGCGCAGCCGATGGGGCCGTGCACCAGGTGCAGGGCGTCGGCGACGGGGTAGAGCACGACCCTCGAGCCGCAGAAGGCGCAGGCGCGCTGGGTGACGCTACCGGCCAGCGAGGGCTTGGCGCACTCGAGGCCGAGCGGCCCCGGGCCGGCGGACTTTACCTGCGCGCGCCTGCCCTCCAGCAGCGTAAGGCTCGCATCCATCGCTTCAGCCGCCTACAATATCAGCTCGAGCTTCTCGAGCGGCGCGTCCCGGTCGATCCTGTCCATCAGCGCGGTCAGCATCTTTTCCATGATGCGCATCGCGCCGCGATAGCCGACGCAGGGGAAGTCCGCGTGGCCGACCCGATCGAATATGGGGAAGCCGAAGCGCACGAAGGGGATGTCCTCGTCCCGCGCGATGTACTTGCCGTAGCTGTTCGCGAAGAGGATGTCGGCCTTCGAGGCCTTGAGCCTCTGATGCAGGGCGAAGAGGTCGCCGGGCGCGCCGCGGTAATCGCCCTCCTCGGCCGGGCCTATAGCCTCGCATAGCCTCGACTCGAAGAGCTTGCCCGGCGTACCGGTCACGACGTACTTCACCTTCATGTCCATGTCCTCGAGGAATTCGGCCAGGGGGACGAGCTGGTCGGGATCGCCCGCGAGCGCCGCGGTCTTCCCGTGCGTGTACTGGTGCATGTCGGCCATCATGTCGACGAGCCGGCCGCGCTCCCGCGCGATCGAGTCGGGGACGGGGACCTTCGCCGTCTTGCGGAGCGCTTCGATGAACCTGTCCGTCGCCGAGAGGCCGATCGGGAGGTCCTCGAGGCGCATCGGCACCTTGCACTTGGTGTCCAGGAGCTTCGCAGCCGGCCCGGCGCCGAAATGCCCGAGCCCGATGGCGGCGAAGGCGTCCCCCATCGCGCGGATGTCGTCGAGCCTCGTGCCCCCTTCGGGGTACATCGTGAAGCGGCCCGTCAGGGGCGCGTCCAGCACGCCGCTCGTGTCCGGCAGGAGGACGTAATCGACGTCCATCGCCTCGGCGAGGCGCTTGATCTCGGCCATGTCGGCCGGCTCGACCCAGCCGGAGATCAGGGCGAGCCGGCCGTCGCGGCGTCCCGTGGACTCGGCGAAGTAGTCGATGAAGGCGCGCGTCATGCTCGCGTAGCCGGTCACGTGGCTGCCGACGTAGCTCGGCGTGCTGGCGTGGATCACGTAGCGCCCGGCGGGGATCTTCCCCTCGGCCGTCGCCTTCCCGATGATCTGGGGGATATCGTCGCCTATCGTCTCCGAGAGGCAGGTGGTGTGGACCGCGATGATCTCGGGGTCGTAGAGCTCGAACTCGGTCGAGATCGCCTGCAGGAGGTTGCTCTGGCCGCCGAAGACCGAGGCGCCCTCGGTGAAGGAGGAGGTTCCCGCCATCGCGGGCTCCTTGTAATGGCGTGTCAGCGCGCTGCGGTGATAGGAGCAGCAGCCCTGCGAGCCGTGGCTGTGCGGGAGGCAGCGGTTGACTCCCAGGGCCGCGTACATCGCTCCTATCGGCTGGCAGGTCTTCGCCGGATTCACCGTCAGGGAGTCCCTCGGGAGGATCTCGGTCGTCGTGTGCTTCAGTGAAGGTGCTATGGGCATGATGTCCTCCTCAGGTCATTCCGATCCGTAGGATCCGATAAGCTCGGGGCTCGATTCCCAGGGCGCGCGTATCTTCTTCCAGATCGATCCGTTCACGAGCCGGTCTATCTCGCGGTAGAAGTTGATCGCTCCCCTGAACCCGGCGTAGGGCCCGCCGTAGTCGTAGCTGTGCAGCTGCTTCAGGGGGATTCCCTTCTTCTGGACGACGTACTTCTCCTTGATCCCGGCGCAGACCAGGTCGGGCTTGAGCAGGTCTATCAGGGCTTCGGTCTCGTAGTGGTTCACGTCGTCTATGACGAGGGAATCCGACTCCATCTCGGTCATCATGCCGACGTAGTCGTCCATCGGCACTCCGGCGGCCTTGAGGGCCTCGAGGTCGGGCGAGGACTTCCTGGGGGAGAACCTCTGGGGATCGGGCGCGACCTCGAGCTGCTCGATATTGCGGCTGTCGGCGTCGATCTTGATGTCCGGCAGGACCCTGCGCCCCTCGTAGTCGTCGCGGTGGGCGAACTCGTAGCCCGCCGACAGCACCTTCATCCCGAGCTCCTTGAAGAGCTCCTGGTAGTGGTGCGCGCGGCTCCCGCCGACGTACATGATGACGGTCTTGCCCTCGAGCCGCGGGCGGATCCGCTCGAGCTCGGCCTTCACCGCCGCGCTCTCGCGCTCGATCATCGCCTCGACCCTGGCGGAGAGCCCGGGATCGCCGAAGTACTCGGCGAGGTGCCGGAGCGCCTTTGCCGTGGCCGCGGCCCCGATGAAGTTGACCTTGAACCAGGGGATGCCGTACTTCGTCTCCATCATCTCGGCCATGTAGTTGATCGAGCGGTGGCACATGACCATGTTCACGTCCGCGAAGGGGGCCTTGCCCATCGACACGAAGGTCGAGTTCCCGGAGACCGCCTTCTACCTGCCGATGGCGAACGCGCTGAGGGCTTCGTGGGGCGTCACGGACTCGGTGTCCGGCGTCGCGGGGGTGGTGGTCGGAATCGACCTCCGCTCCGAGGGCGCGTTTATCACCGAAACCGACCTCTACGGGCGCGTCTGCGCGGTGTTCATGTACGACGGCACCAGCACGTTCACGGTGGACGTGCAGGTCAAGGCGAACGCGATATGGCCGTCAATCGGAGGGCCGATCACGATAGCG
>CAYPHO010000122.1:0-9405 GCA_964410245.1 uncultured Treponemataceae bacterium
GCTAACCTGGGCATCGCCCTGGCCGATCGCGGCCGAGCCGTCGTCTTGGTCGACCTGGACCTGGGCGCCTCGAACCTACACACCTGCCTGGGCATCCGCAACAAGCACGCGGGCTTGGGCGACTTCGTCTGGAAGCGCGAGAAGGCGATCTCCGAGCTCCTGGTCGAGACCGAGCGGGACAAGCTCTGGTTCGTGCCCGGCGACGGGCTCCTGCCGGGCACTGCCAACCTCGAGTGGTTCGCCAAGAAGCGCCTCTTGAAGGGACTGTCCGAGCTGCCGGCGGACTTCGCGATCCTCGACCTCGGGGCGGGATCCTCCTATAACGTCGTCGATTTCTTCCTCGCCTCGCTCGAGGGCCTCGTCGTCGTCCGTCCCGAGATAACCTCGGTCCTCAACGCCTACTCCCTGCTCAAGACGGCGGCCTTCCGCGCCCTGGCGCGCTCCTTCCCCGACAAGAGCCCCGGCCGCGCGGCGGTGGCGGAGTTCGCCGGCGCCAAGACCGAGGGCTCGGGCGCGTCCTTCATGGACTTCGCCCGCGAGCTCGCCGGCCGCTTCCCCGAAGGCGGGGCCGCCCTCGAGCGGCTGTCCGCCCTGAGGCCCCGCGCTGTCATGAACATGGGCAGGGACGGAAGCGACGCCGACCTGGGCTATCGCCTGCGCGAGATCGCGGCGAGGAACCTCGGCCTGTCGATCGAGTTCGCCGGCTACCTCCTCGAGGACCCCGCCGTGCCGCTCAGCGTCGCCTCGCGAAGGCCGCTCGCGGCCGAGGATCCCTCCTCGCCCTTCTCTCGGGGCATCGAGGCCCTGGCGGCGCGCATCGACGCTGGCCCGCAGCCCGCGGCCTCGGACTTCCCCGAATCGGACGGCGGCATCGACGCCCTGGTCGCCGAAGGGCTGTCGATGCCGTGATCCCTCCTCGCCCCGCGCTCGCGATATCGACGATCCTCCTCGGCGCCCTGCTGTGCGGATGCAGCGGCCCGAAGCCCGCCGCGACCCCGACGGCCCCGCCGCCGCCCGACGAGGCCGCGCTCAGGCTGGAAAGGCTCGACCTGAAGGCGAGGGCCGCCCAGGTCCTCCTCGTCGGGATACAAGGCTCGGGCAAGCCCGCAGAGTCGACTTTAGAGCTATTGGCCGAGATGCCGGCCGGCGGCGTGGTGCTCTTCGGCTTCAACCTGCCCGAGAGGCCCGCCGACCTCGGCGAGTACGTCGGCGCGCTGCAGGACGCGGCCGGCCGGAACGGCTCGGGGCTTCCCTTGATCGTCGCCATCGACCACGAGGGCGGCTCGGTCTTCAGGTTCAAGGGAGGCGGCATCACCAGGATACCGGCGCCCTCGGAAGTCGGCTCGAGGAGCCCGGCCTACGCCTCGGCCTTGGGCGAGGCCGCGGGCTCGGAGCTGCGCGCCCTGGGCGTGAACATGGCCCTGGCCCCGGTGGTCGAGCTCCTGAGCGACGAGAACAAGCGCTTCCTGGGCTCGCGCTCCTACGGCCGCGATCCGGCCTCGGTCGACGCCTGCGCCGGGGCCTATATCGAGGGCCTGCAGTCGACGGGCGTCGCCGCGGTCGCCAAGCACTTTCCCGGCAACGCGACCGAGGACCCCCACAAGGCCATGCCCGTCCTGGGCGTCGACCGCGCCGCCTACGAGCGGGACTACGCGCCCCGCTTCGCCTCGGCGATCGGGAGGGGCGTCGCCGGCGTCATGCTGTCGCATGTCGTGTTCGAGGCCCTGGACCCCTCCGGGCCGGCAACCCTGTCCCGGGCCGTCGTCGCGGAGGAGCTCAAGGGGAGGCTCGGCTTCAAGGGCGTCGCTATAACGGACGACCTGTACATGAAGGCCCTCTCCGAGCGCCTCGGCGTCGAGCGGGCCGCCGTCGCCGCCCTGAGCGCGGGCGCCGACCTCGTAATGCTGAGCGCGATGGGCGGGGCGGCCGAGGTCCGCGACGCCATCGTCGCGGCCGTGGAGGACGGTTCCCTGCCCGCCCGGCGCCTCGACGAGGCCGCGAAGCGGGTGATCGAGCTGAAGATGAGCTTCGGCATGGACGAGGATCTCGATCCCGAATCGCGGTCGAAGCGCCTCTCGGCCTTCGATAACCTGGTCGAGGCCGACGGGGCGAGGCTGAGGTCGATACGCGCCGAGGCGGGGCGCGCTTCCGGGCTTACGAAGGCGCCCTGATCCGCCGATCCTTGTAGGGTGAATCGCTTCAAGCCGATCCTGGCGGCCGCAGTCCTCGCCCTCTCGATCCTGGCTGCGTCCCCGGCGCGCTGCGCCCCGGGACAGGGCGCTTCCTCGCCGACTTCCACGACGACGACCTCCGGGAACGGCCCCCTCGCCCTCGGCCCCGGGGATCTCAGGATCGAGCAGCGGAGCGATGCGGGCTATCACTTGTTCATCCGGGCGAAGAAGGGCCTCGGATCGGTCCTCCTGACCGAATCGACCAAGGATCCCGAGCGCAAGACCGACAGTTTCGCCTATCGCGCGGTCAAGAAGAACGCCTTCAACGGGGACGAGAGGCGCATCCTGAACGGCGAGTTCATTTCCGCGACGAGCAATCAATACTTCCTCATGGATTCCAGTCCCGAGCCCGATCCCGAGTTCGGAAGCGCCTACCATGTCTTCATTCCCTGGGTGGTCGTTTGGGGCTACTCCTGGAGCCGCTCGGGCGAGGTATTCCTCCACGACGGGACTTTCGTGAACATCCGTGCCTTCGCCAAGCCGTACGCGGATTACGCCGGCGCCTTCGCGGACAATCCTTATGTCATCCGCGTGACGCAGGCGGCGTCGGCGTCGGCGGCCACTCCCGCGGCGGCTGCCAAGCCAGCGGCGCAAGCGGCCGTTCCCGCGCCGCAAGCGGCAGCGCCCGCCCCGGCCGCGGCGACTGGCAAGCCCGCGCCGCAAGCGGCCGCTCCCGCGCCGTCCGCGGCAGCGCCCGCCCCGGCCGCGTCGACTGCCAAGCCCGCGGCCGCCGTCGTACCGGCGCGCTTCCTCGAGTCTGCCCCCAAAGGCAACTTCATGCCCGAGACCGTCGAGGCCTTTACGCGGATCGTCGGCTCATCCGGAAGCCTCGCCTATGCCTCCAAGGGAAGCGAGGTCCCCGAAGCGATACTTCGGCTCCTGCGCCCCTACAAAGGCTCCTCGCTCGATCTGGTCCTTTGCCTCGATGCGACCGAGTCCATGGGGGCCGCCATCGAGGCAATCAAAGCGCGTTTGCCCGGACTCCTCGCCCGAAGCTCGGGCGATTTCCCGGGTCTTCGCGTCGGCGTCGTAGCCTACAAAGACTATTTCGAGGAATACCTCTACAAGCGCTTCGATTTCTCTAGAGACCTCGCGGTCCTGTCGGCGAACCTGTCCCAGCTGCGCTCGGGAGGGGGCCGCGACACGCCCGAGGCCGTCTACGAGGCCCTATACTCGGCCTTGAGCGAATTCGCCTGGTCCTCGGAACGAAGGCTCGTAATCCTTGTCGGCGACGCCCCTCCGCACCCTCTGCCGCGCGGCTCGATCGATCGGGCCCTCGTCGAGGAGACCGCCTCGGCCTCGGGCATCCTCCTCGACGCGGTCGTCGGGGCCTTGTGAGGCATGGGAGGACCCGATTTGCGCGACAGGGCCATTTTCGGTAAAGTGAGGGCAGATATGGCCTTCGATCAACTCGTCGACCGCGCCTCCGCCCTCGCCTCTCGGCTGTTCTCGGCCCTGCGCGCCCGACTCGCCTCCAAGAGGGACCGGCGCGTCGGCGCTATCGTCATCGCCTGCCTCTTCCTGTCCGGCTCGATCCTGCCGAAATCCGGCGTCCCGGATGCCGCGTCGGCCGGGCTCGACGAATCCCTCGCCCTCATCGCCGATCCCGGGGCCAAGGGCGGCGCCGAGCTCGCCGGGGACCTCTCCGCGGACGAGCGCGGGGCCCGCGGCCTCTTCTACTACGCCTACAAGGTGGCGAAGGGCGACACGCTCTCGGCAATCGCCGACAGCCACAACGTCACCCTCGACACCGTCGTCAGCTTCAACGGGATCAAGAACGCGCGGAGCCTGAAAGTCGGTACCCTCCTAAAGATTCCCAGCATGGCGGGCATCCTGTACACCGCCAAGGCAGGCGACAGCGCCGAGTCGGTCGCGAAGGCGAACGGCATCTCCGCCGAGCGCATCGTCGAGGCCAACAACCTCTCCTCGGGCGCGCTGAAGGCCGGCTCGAGCCTCTTCCTCCCCGACGCGAGATTGGCTTCCTTCACGCTCAGGGAGATCTCGGGAGACTTATTCAATTGGCCAGTCCGCTCCTATATCACGAGCTGGTACGGCTGGCGCGACGACCCCTTCACGGGCGCCCGCAAATTCCACAACGGCCTGGACATCGGCGCCGCCATGGGCACGAGCGTCAAGGCCGCGATGGACGGCACGGTCGCCGCGACCGGCTATAGCGCCGGCCTGGGCAACTACGTCATCATCCGTCACCACGCCGGCTGGCAGAGCCTCTACGGCCACCTGAAGACGATATCGGTCAAGCAGGGGCAGCGAGTCGCCCTCGGCGAGAGGATCGCCTACTCGGGCAATACCGGGTATAGCACGGGCCCCCACCTTCATTTCTCCGTGCTCAAGAACGGCCGGACGGTCAACCCCTACAACGTACTCAGGTAATCCGAGCCGCCGAGCGGGGTGAGCGGGCGCTCTCCGCGATCCGGTTTTGACGATATCGTCCATATCTGATAGAGTCGAGGCTCGATGATCGAGCTAACCGGCATTCCCGCCTCCCCCGGCGTCGCGGTCGCCCCCGCCCTGATCTTCAAGGACGAGGCCGGCAGGTCCGTACCCGCCCGATCCATCACCAGCTCCGACGTCGAGGACGAGTGGGATCGCTTCCTCGTCGCGGTCGATAAGGCCAAGGCCGAGGTCGAGGTCCTTCGGGACAAGGCGAGGGACGAGGCGGGCGAGGACCAGGCGGCCATCTTCGAGTCCCACCTCCTTATGCTCGGCGATCCCGAGATGCATGACCGGATCCAGTCCTCGCTCCGCGAGGACCTCCTGAACATCGAGCGCGTGATCGTGGACATCGAGCGCGAGCTCGTCCAGAAGCTCTCCCAGGCCGAGGATCCCGCCCTTCGCGAGCGGGCGACCGATATCCACGACGTGTCCGGCCGCATCCTCGGGCACCTGCTCCAGCGGCACCGCGCCAATCTCTCCAGCCTCGAGTCGGACGTCATCCTGGTCGCCCGCGACCTCCTGCCCTCGGACATGATCTCGATGGACCGGGCGAAGGTGAAGGCCATAGTCACCGAGGCCGGCGGCAGGACCAGCCACGTCGCCATACTCGCCCGGGCCTTCGAGATACCGGCCGTCCTGGGCGTGGCCGAGGCGACCTCCGCGATTCGCGACGGGGTCCTCGTCGCGGTGGACGGCGGCCGCGGCCTCGTCTTCCCGGACCCGGACGCGGCCACCCTGGCGAAGAGCGCCGCGGCCAGGGACGCGGCCTTGGCGGTCGCGATCGAGCTCGGCGCCCTGCGCGACCTGCCCGCGACCACCCTCGACGGCGCGCGCGTCCTGGTCAAGGCGAACATCGAGATGCCGGACGAGGCGATGGCCGTCCTCGCCCACGGGGCCGACGGCATCGGGCTCTTCCGCTCGGAGTTCCTCTTCCTGGGCGGGCACGTCCCCGACGAGGAGGAGCAGTTCAAGGCCTACCGCTCGGTCATCGAGGCGATGGACGGCCGCCCGGTGACCATCCGCACCCTCGACATCGGCGGCGACAAGGTCCTGCCGGAGCTCGGGGCCCAGGACGAGAAGAACCCCCTCCTGGGCTGGAGGGCGATCCGCTTCTGCCTGAGCCGCGAGGACGTCTTCAAGACCCAGCTGCGGGCCATCCTGCGAGCCGCCGCCTTCGGCGAGACGCGCGTCATGTTCCCCATGATCGCGACCGCCGACGAGCTCGACCGCGCCCTGGCGATCCTCGAGTCGGCCCGCGAGGAATGCGCCGCGGCCGGCGCGGCCGTCGCCGAATCCCTCCCGGTCGGCATCATGATCGAGATACCCTCGGCGGCCATGACCAGCGACATCCTCGCCCGCAAGGCAGCCTTCTTCTCGATTGGCACCAACGACCTCATCCAGTACACCATGGCCGTCGATCGCGGCAACGAGAAAGTGTCCTACCTGCACGAGCCCTACCATCCGGCCGTGCTCAGGCTCGTGCAGCGCACGATCGAGAGCGGCAAGGCGGCCGGCATCCCCGTCGGCATGTGCGGGGAGATGGCCGCGGACCCGGCCTCGGCCGTCGTCCTCCTCGGGCTCGGGCTCGACGAATTCTCCATGTCGAGCGCCGCCGTCCCAGCGGTAAAGCGGGCGATACGCTCGATCGGCCTCGAGGAGGCGCGCTCGGTCGCCAAGGCGGCCATGGCCCTCTCCTCCTCCGCCGAAATCTCCGCCTATCTCTCCTCTAGGATAAGGAGCTAATCGCTTGAGCACCAGGAAGTCTCATACGCGCGCGCCCGCCGGCGCGCGCTCGGCGCCCGCCGAGGGCCGCGCCTCGCCTCGCCTCCCCGAAGCCGCGCCCGCGGCCAGGCCGCGCTACGAGGGCCTCCCCGTGGTCGTCATCGCCGGCAGGCCCAATGTCGGCAAGTCGACCCTGTACAACCGCCTCCTCCACAAGCGCCGCGCCATCACCGACCCGACGCCCGGCGTCACGCGCGACTGCGTGGACTCGGTCTGGGAGCTGGACGGGCCGGAGGACGAGGAGGCCGCGGCCGCGGCCGAGGGCGCGGCCGAGGGCGGCGCGGGAGCCGCCGCCGGCGCGGCGAGGCCGCGGAGGATCGCGCGCCTCGTCGACACGGGGGGCTTCAAGCTCGACCGGGAGGGCCTCGATTCGATGGTCGCGGCCAGGAGCGTCGACGCTATCAAGACCGCCGACCTCGTCGTCTTCATCGTCGACGCGGTGCAGGCGACGCCGGAGGACGAGGAGTTCGCCGCCCTCCTGCGCAAGAGCTCGGGCAAGGTCGTCCTCGCCGTTAACAAGGTCGACTCTCCCGAGCGCGACGCCCAGGCCTACGCTTACGCGAAATGGGGCTTCGAGCCCGTCGTCCTCATCTCGGCCGAGCACGGGCGCAATATCGACGAGCTCGTCGAGCTCGTCGCCGCGCGCCTCGACTTCTCCCGGGCGCGGAGGATCGAGGCGGATCGCGCGCCCATACGCCTCGCGATCATGGGCAAGCCCAATACGGGCAAGTCGACACTCCTGAACCGCCTCGTCGGCCGGGACAAGGCCCTGGTCAGCGACGTCGCCGGTACGACGCGCGACATCGTCGAGGGAAGGTTCGAGCGCGGTCCGCGCTCCTTCGTTGTCCTCGATACCGCGGGCATACGGCGCAAGGGCAAGGTGACCGAGAACGTCGAGTACTATTCCGTCACGCGCTCGATCAAGGTCGTTAAGGACTGCGACATCGTCGTGCTCATGATCGACGCGGCCGAGGGCCTTACCGATCAGGACAAGAAGATCGCGGCCTTCGCGGTCGAGGAGGGCAGGGGAGTGATCCTCGCCCTGAACAAGTGGGACGCGATGCCCGAGGTCAAGAACGTCTTCGAGGCCTCGCGGGACCGCATCCGCTACTTCTTCGGGCAGATGGCCTGGGCGCCGATCCTCCCCCTGTCCGCGAGGGACGGGACCGGCGTCGACAAGCTCCTCTCGACGATCGTGACGGTCTACGGCCAGTTGTGCCGCCGCGTCGAGACCTCCAGGCTCAACAAGGCCGTCGCGGATTGGGTCGAGGCGACGCCCCCGCCAGTCGGGCCCCGCACGCGCTTCAAGCTGCGCTACGCGGTCCAGACTTCAGTCAACCCGCAGAAGTTCACGATCTTCGCCTCGCGCCCCGACGCGGTCGGCGATTCCTACGTATCCTTCCTCCGGAACAAGATCCGCGAGGACCTCGGGATGGACAAGATTCCCGTCCTCCTCGAGATCGCCGCGTCGCGGGCGCCCAGGGAGGCCAAGCCCCCGGAGACCAGGGCCGAGTACATGAAGCGCAAGGAGCGGCAAGCTCGCGCGCCTCGATCGGCTAACGCGGCGCCGAAGGGCGGGAAGGCGGCGCCGAAGGGCGGGAAGGTGGCGCCGAAGGGCGCTGCGGCCGCCAAGGGCCGCGCCGAGCCGAAGGCCGGCCCCGCCTCCAAGGGCCGCGCCGCCGCGAAGGGCGGCAAGGGCGCGCCCAAGGGGAAGCGCCGCTAAGGCGCTCGCCCCGTGGCTTCCTACTCGACCAAGCGGGTCGAGCGGCTCCTGGGCCTGCCCGCCTCGACCCTACGCCATTGGGAGAAGGAAGTGACCCTCCTGCAGCCGCGCAAGGGAAGCTTCGGCCGCCGGGAATACTCCGACGCGGACATGCGCCTCCTCCTTCGGCTCAAGCACCTCGCGCTCGACAAGGGCCTGGGCCTCTCCGTCGCCCGCGAGCGGCTGGAGGAGGAGCTTTCCGGTCCCTTCATCGAGGAGCGCTCGAGGATCGAGGAAGTCAAGGGCGAGCTCCTGTCCCTGCTCGCCCAGGCGGAAGAGGCCGCGCGGAAGCTCGGTTAAAGCGGCGAGCGGCTATTTCTGCGTCATCACCCACACGCCGTCCCATTCTTCGCCCGGCGGCGAGGCGGCGAGCTCGCGGCACTTGGCCGCATAGGCCTTCGATGGGGGATCTCGATCGGCTAACGCGTCGAATCGAGCCGCCGCCTCGGCGAATCGGCCTGCGTAGTATAGGCCGAGCGCGGCCGCGAAGGCCCCTAGGACGTCCTTGCGCGCCTCGCGCTCCTCGGCCGTCATCGGCTCGTAGACCGTGACGGGCTCCCTTCGCCCGACTACCGCCACGCGCGAGAGCTCGCGGACCGGGAAGGCGCCGCCTATCCGGTCCAGCGTCGCCTGCGAGATCATGGTATAGCTTCCGTACTGCTTGTTGATGCCCTCGAGCCTCGAGGCGAGGTTGACCGCGTCGCCGAGCATCGTGTAGTCGAAGCGGGTCCGCGAGCCCATGTTGCCCACGACCGCGGGGCCCGAGTTGATGCCCACGCGCATGAAGAGGTCCCTTCCGACCCTGGCCTTGAAGGCGGGCCTCAGCCCGGCGAGCTCCTCCTGGCAGCGCAGCGCAGCGCGCACGGCCCTGACCGCGTGATCGGGCAGGTCGAGGGGGGCGTTCCAGAAGGCGATGATGGCGTCGCCCTCGTACTTGTCGATAGTCCCGCCCTCGTCCTGGATGATGTCGGTCATCGCGGAGAGGTAGTCGTTGAGAAGGGCCGTCAATTCCTCGGGGCTAAGGGCCTCCGATACCGAGGTGAAGCCCTGCATGTCCGAGAAGAAGATCGAGAGCTCGCGCCGCTCGCCGCCCAGCTTGAGCCGCTCGGGATGGGCGATGAGCTGGTCGATGACGGCCGGGGAGAGGTACTGCTTGAAGGCGCCCTTGAGGTAGCG
>CAYPHO010000123.1:0-9387 GCA_964410245.1 uncultured Treponemataceae bacterium
GGAAATAATCGCCGCCCAGCGCCGCCGCCTTGGCACCAAGCGCGGCTTTATCGCTTCGATCATAGCGGTCGGCGCGTCGGGAATGGCCGAGAGCGCCTCCTCTGTCCGGGAGGAGGTGCTCGCGGCCTCGAGCGAGACGGCGGCGTCGATCGAGGAGATATCGGCCAACCTGAGCTCGATTAAGTCGAAGATAGGCGCGATGGTGCTCCGCCTCGCCGACTCGGCCCGCGCCGCGAAGGAGATCGGCGAGGGCGTAGGGTCGCTTGATACGAGCCTCTCCGGCCAGAGCGAGGCCCTGGCCCGGTCGAACGGGAGGGCCGACGAGATACGCCTCGCCGCGGCAAGGGCGGAGGAGATCGCCCTCAGGCAGCGCGAGAAGGCGGAAAGCCTCGAGGCGCTCGCCGTCGACGAGCAGGAGCGCCTGAGCCTCAGCGCCTTCGCGCTGTCCGAGACCTCGAGCCAGGCCGACGAGGTGATGGAGGTCGTCGCCATCATCAATGCCGTCGCCGAGCGGACGGACATCCTGGCCATGAACGCGGCCATCGAGGCAGCGCACGCGGGAGAGGCGGGCAAGGGCTTTTCCGTAGTCGCCGACGAGATACGCGAGCTCGCCGAGTCGACGGACGAGAACTCGAAGCTGATCGCCCGGACGATCGGGAGCATCACCTCGAAGATCCGCGACGTCTCCGCGTCCGGCGCGAAGTCCGACGAGGACTTCAAGGAGCTGGGCCGCCAGATGAGCGAGTCGAGGGCGAGCATGGAGGATCTCCTCGGGATCGTCCAGGGGCTTTCCAGCGCGGTCGGCGGCCTCGCGGGCGATATCGAGATCATCGCGGCGAATTCCCAGGACGTGAAGTCGAGGTCGGCCGAGATCCTCAAGAACTCCGTGGACACCTCGGTCTCCGTAGCGATCGTCGCGGACCTGGGACGGGAGATCGACGGCAGCATGGGCGAGATCGAGACCGGGTCCCGGGACAGCGCGGCGGCGATGCAGCACCTCCGGGACCTCAGCTGGAGGATCACCGAGTCCATCAAGGAGCTGAAGGAGAAGGTCTCAGGGTATCGCCTGTCCTGAGCCCTCGGCGGCGTCGGAGCCCGGCGCCGCCCGGCGCCTGGCCCTGCGGTCCCGGTCGGCGAGCTCCAGGCGGGCGGGGGACCTCCTCGCGGCGACGAGCTCGGCCGCGATCGAGATGGCGATCTCCTCGGGCGTCTCGGCCCCGATGTCGAGGCCGATCGGCAGGCGGATCGACTCGGCCTTCCCGCGATCGACGCCCTCGTCGATCAAGGCGCCGATGATCATCGCGGCCTTTCGCCGCGATCCTATCGCGCCGACGTAGCGGCAGTCGAAGCGCATGAGCGCGCGGGCGCAGTCGAGGTCTCCCAGGTGGCCGGGGCTTACGACGACCGCGTAGTCCCGGCCGCCGGGGGCGAAGCCCTCGATCGCGGCGGCGAAGCCCGCGCGCAGGCAGGAGACCTCCGGGCCGAAGCGGGCGGGATCCGAGAACTCGGGCCGGGGATCGGCGACGGTCACCGAGAAGCCGAGCCGGGCGGCGATGCGGGACAGCTCCAGCCCGACGTGGCCGCCGCCCAGGACGAGGAGGCGCTCGGCGGGCTCGACGGGGCAGCGGAACAGGCCCTGGCCGTCGATCGCGGCTTCGATCGGGCCGTCCGGCGCCGCCTCGACCGACGCGATGCCCGTCGCGCTCGATGCGGCGATGACGACGCGCTCGCCGCGATCGACCATCGCGACGGCGGCCGCGTAGGCCGCGGCCGCGTTAGGCGTAATGGGCTCGATCCAGAACTCCGCGCTGCCGCCGCAGATCAGGTCGGAGCCCCTCGCCTCGGCCCCGGCCATCTCGACGGCGAGGACTCGCGGCCCGGCGGCCGCGTCGGGCCCGGCCGCCGCGATCGCGGCGAGGGCGGCCTCGATCGCGCGGGCCTCGGGCAGGCCTCCGCCCACGGAGCCGATGATCGAGCCGTCCTCGCGGACGAGCATGCGCGAGCCGGGGCCTCGCGGCGTCGATCCCGTCGCGCGGGCTACCGTGACCAGGGCGGCGCGGGCGGGAGCGGCCGCGGGCGCGCGGGCGGCCGAGCTCGCGGCCGCGGCCGCGTCGGGGCCGCCTGCCGCCGAGCCGGGGCTGCGGTCGAGCGCGGCCGCGGCCCTGAGCGCGCCGTCGATCGTCATCGCCGCCCTACTTCGCCGCCTTGACCATGCGCGCGAGCTCGCGGCCCTTCTCGCGCAGGGCGGCCATCGTGTCCTCTCCGGGCGCCCCGGCCCACTCGAGGCTCTCGACGCAGTTCCACTTCAGGGCGGCCGAGCACTCGTCGTATTCCTTCTTGGCGCCGCCGACCCAGCCCCAGGAGCCGATGCGCAGGGCCGAGCGCCCGAAGACGTGCTTGCGCGAGAGGATGTCGAGGGCGTAGGCCATGGGAGGGAACATCTTGTACTCGTAGGTGGGCATGGCGACCAGGACGCCCTCGCAGCGGAAGGCGTCCGCGAGGAGGTAGGAGACGTCCTCGTCGGGGACGCGATGCTCGACATAGGGGATGCCCTCGTCCTCCAGGCCCTTCAGCGCGGCGTCGAGTCCCTTGCGGGTATTGCCGTACATGGAGCCCCAGACGACGCAGACCTCCTTGTCGCGTCCGCCCTCGGCGTACTTCGCGTACTTCACGTAGCGCTCGATGATCGCCTTCGGGTCGCGGCGCCAGACGATGCCGTGGCTGGGGGCGACGACCTTCACGTCGAAGCCGGAGAGCTTGTCGACCGCCTTGAGCACGAAGGAGGAGAAGCTGGCGACGATATTGGCGTAGTAGCGCAGGCTCTCGCGCTCCAGCTCCTCGTGCTCCGCGGCCGAGAACTCGTCGTCGAAGATCCTCTCGCCAAGGGCGCCGAAGCTCCCGAAGGCGTCGCAGGAGAAGAGGGTGCCGGACGAGGGCTCGTAGGTGACCATGGTCTCGGGCCAGTGCACGTTGGGCGCTTCCGCGAATTTGAGGACCATGCCCGCGCCGAGGTCGATCTCGTCGCCGGTCGTTACGGGCCTAAGGCCGTCGGCGACCTTGTAGAAGCTGTTGACCAGGGCCAGTCCCTTGACCGTCGAGACGATTTCCGCCTTGGGGCAGGCCTTCCGGAACTCGGCGAGCCAGCCCGTGTGGTCGGGCTCGAGGTGGTTCAGGACGAGGTAGTCTATGTCGGCGAGCCTCGCGCCGGCCTCGGCGATCCCCCTCTCCAGCGCCTCGGGGGCCCCGACCCAGTCGCGCACGAGGTCGATGAGCGCGATCTTGTCTCCCTTGACGAGATAGGAGTTGAGCGACACTCCCTTGGGTATCGGCCAGATGCCCTCGAAGAGGTCCGTGGTCCTGATGTCCGCGTGGAGCGCGTAGACTCTCTCGCTGATCTTCTGCGGCTTCATGCTCCTGCCTCCTGGGCCGCGGCTCTCGCGGCTCTATCCTTAATATACGCTTCCGCCGTCCTGGCGAGGCCTTCCTCGAAGAATATCCTGGGCTCGAAGCCCAGGAGGGCCCTCGCCTTCTCGTTGGAGAAGTGGAAGTTGCGCGAGCCCTGCTCGACGACGTACATGGTCAGGCTGGGCCTCCGCTCGCTTCGCGCGGCCCTCGCGACGCTCGTCAGGACGGCCGCGGCCGCGTAGGCGAGGGGCCTGGGCATGCTGAGCGGCCTGCCGCGGGAGCCGGCGGCCTTGTAGAGCGCCGCCGAGTAGTCCCTCCAGCGGACCTTGTCGCCGTCGGTCAGGATGATCGCCTCGCCGGAGGCCTCGTCGCAGTCGAGGGCGGCGAGGATCCCCTCGCAGAGGTCGTCGATGTAGACGGGGCAGGTCAAGGCCTCGCCGCGGCCCAGGTAGCCGAAGACGCCCGAGCGGACCGCGTCGAGCATCGGATAGGTGCTGGTGTAGTCGCCGGGGCCGTAGGCGTTGCAGGGGCGGATCGCGGTCGTCCTGAACGAGCCCGAGTTCTGGGCGAGGACGTATTCCTCGCCCATGGCCTTGGTGACCTGGTAATGGTACTTGAGCGGGTAGTAGGGCCCGCGCTCGGTCGTGCCGACGTGGTTCCCGTAGCCGTGGACCTGGACTGAGCTGATGTAGGCGAAGCGGCGGGCGCCGGCCTCGCGCGCGGCCTCAAGGAGGAGGACGGTCGCGTCGTAGTTCTGCTCGATGAAGAGCTCGAGATCTCCCCAGTCCGAGGCGAGGGCCGCCGAGTGGATGACCGCGTCGACGCCCGCGACCGCCTCGGCGACGCGGCCGGGGTCGGAGAGGTCGCCCCTGAAGAGCTCGACGCGGCCGCGCCCCGGGACCGTCCCCGCCCGGGCGTCGTCGCCTTGACCGCCCTCGGCCAGGGCGGCCAGCGCGGGCGGGGGCGTCCGGCGCCGGTACATCGCGCGCACGTCGTCGCCCTGCGCCGCGAGGGCCGCGCAGAGATGAGAGCCTATGAAGCCCGAGGCTCCGGTAACGAGTATCTTCATCCGAGGTAGCCCGCTCCTTTCAATACGATGAAGCCGTCGGTGCCGAAGCCGATCGCCGCGTGCAGGATCAGTCCCGGCAGGATCGATCTCGTCCTCCACGCGAGGATGCCGAAGCCGAGGCCCGCGGCTACCGCGCCCGCGAGCTCGGATAGGGGATGGCCGAAATGCAGCATCGCCGAGGGGATAGTCTGGAAGAGGACGAGGGCCGCGATCAGCGGGACCGCGCCGCTCGGGGCAGACGCGCCGGCGCCTCCGACAGTCTCTCTCTCGCCGCCGGCGCCGGCCGCTCCCCCGAGCGCGCGCTCGGCAGCGAGGGCGAAGGGGAAGAGGAGGAAGCCGCGGAAGAAGAACTCCCAGGGGACGTAGTAAAGGAAGAAGTAGGCGGCGTAGTGGCCGAGGAGCGGCCCGATGCCCGCTTCCCTCGTCCTGGCGATAAGGTCCCGCGAATAGGGATAGTAGGCCCCGAGGTCGGGCGACAGGGCGCCGATGGCGCCCGCGCAGGCGCAGGCCGGGACCGCGAGCCAGAAGATCGGCGAGCGCAGGGCTTTCGCCTTGGCGCTTAGGCCGAGTGCCTCGGGCTTCTCGCGGAAGGCGGCGGCGAGGATCGCGGGCGCGACGCCCAGCAAGGCGAAGGACAGGATGAAGCGCGCCCAGTAGCCCGGCAGATCCCCGGGCAGCGAGCCGATGAGCGGCAGGCGGGCCGCCGCTTCGGCCGATAGCAGGGGCGGCGTGAAGGCGGTGAAGGACAGGCATGAGAGCGCAGCCAGGCCGAGGTAGGATGCGGGCTTCAGCCATTCCCTTATCGATGAGCGCACGCGAAAGCTCCTTATTTCGATGCGCGGATATGTCCGCGCGTCCCGGGCCGATAGTATCATAAGACGATGATCATGAGTAAGGAACGGAAGGCACGCGTCGCGGTGACCGGGGGCGCGGGCTTCGTCGGGAGCCACCTCGTCGAGCTCCTCGTCGAGCGGGGCTACGAGGTTTCCTGCCTGGTCCTCCCGGGAGAATCCAGGCGCAATCTCGAGGGCCTTCCCGTGGACTATATCGAGGGCGGCCTCCTCGACCGGCGGAGCCTCCTCCCCCTGCTCGAGGGAAGCTCCGCGATCGTCAACGTCGCGGGCCTGACGCGCGCGAGGACCGAGGCCGAGTTCATGGCCGTCAACGCCCAGGGCGCGGTCAACCTCGTCGAGGCCGCGCTCTCGATCGGCGATGGCCCTCGGCATATCGTCTCGATGAGTTCCCTCGCCGCCGCGGGAAGCTGCCCCGAGGGCCGCTGCCTGGACGAGGACGATCGGCTCCGCCCCCTGACGCCCTACGGCCGCAGTAAGGCCGCCCTGGAGTCCCGGCTGCGCGCCTACGAGGGGCGCATGGCGACGACCTTCATCCGCGCGCCGGGGGTCTACGGCCCCCGCGACCGCGACTTCCTGCAATACTTCAAGCTCGTGCGCCGGGGGCTGCGCCTGATCGCCGGCGGCAGGAGCGTCATGTCGATCCTCTACGTGAAGACCCTGGTCCGCGCGATCGCCGACTGCCTCGAGAATCCGAACTCCCGCGGCCAGGTCTTCTACATCGCGGATGAGGGCGAGTACGACTGGGACCAGCTGTCCGAGATGATCGAGGCCGCCCTGGGCGCGAGGCCCCTGAGGATCGCCGTGCCCGACTGGGCCGTCGCGATCGCCGCCGCCGCGTCCGACGCGATAGCGCCCTTCGCCAGGCGGCCGCCGCTCCTGAACCGCTACAAGCTCCTCGAGATGCGCCAGAGCCGCTGGGTCGTCTCGACCGCGAAGGCCGAGCGGCTGCTGGGATTCAGGCCCGGGATCTCGACCGCGGACGCGATGGCTGAAACAGCGGCCTGGTATCTTTCTATGGGTTGGATCTGAGGAAAGTCGCCTCGTAATAGCGGCAGCCGTCGGCTATCGTATCCTCGAGCCTGCGGTAGGCCGCGCCCAGCTCGTCAACGCCCTTCCTATTGCCGTAGTACGCGGTCCAGCCCGAGAGCCTGCCGTAGGCCGCGGTCACCAGGGGCCGCTTGCGGGTCAGCCGCGACAGGAGCTCGGCGGCCCAGCCGGCGAAGCGCACCAGGAAGGGCGGGACCGGGAAGGGGATGAAGAGCTTGCCCGCGTTCCTCGCCATGTGCCTGAGCACCAGCGAGTAGGGAGCGTTGGCGCCGACCGCAAGGTAGGCCTCGCCCTTCCTGCCTTTATTCGCGGCGGCAAGGATGACCTCGACCAGGTCGCGCACGTCGACGACGGCGAGCCCGCCCGCGAAGGTGCCGAAGAAGAAGGCGCCCTTGTACATGTTGGCGTAGAGCCGGTTATGGGCCGAGAGGGGGAGGGGGTCGCCGGGGCCCATGACCGATGCCGGATTGACGATGACGGCGTCGAGGCCCCTGTCGCGTACGGCCGCCTCCACGATCCTCTGGCCGTCGCGCTTGGTCGTCATGTAGCCGAAGCTCTCGGGCCAGTTGAAGGGCGTATCCTCGTAGGAGAGCTCCCCGTCGCGGCGGAAGCCGATCGCGCCGACGGACGAGACGTGCACGAGGCGCTTGACCTTGTGCGCGACGCAGGAGTCGACGATCGCCCGAGTTCCTCCCACGTTGACCGACTTCATCAGCTCGGCGTCGAGGATCCAGTAGGAGATGAAGGCCGCGACGTGGAAGACGAGGTCCCTGCCGCGGACGGCAGCGTCGACCGACGCCGCGTCGCGGAGATCTCCCCGCAGGATCTCGACGTCCTCGCCGAAGGATTCGGGAACCTTCTCGCCGGGCAGGAGGAAGGCGGCCAGCTTATCCTTGGGCCGGGTCTCGCGCAGCCGCGATACGAGCAGGCGCCCGACGAATCCCGTAGCTCCGGTGACGAGGATGTTCACGCTCCACCTCCGAGCTCGATATAATACGCGAGCGCGACCTCCCTAGCAACAGCGGGCGGGCCGCGATTCGAGGAGCCAAGGCATGAGGATCGGAGTAACGGGAGCCTTCGGCTTCCTGGGCGCCAATTTCGTCGCCGCCCTGCTTGACGGAACGGGCCTCGCGCCCGCGGCGGGCGGGATCGAGCTCGTCGCCTTCGCGTCCAGGACCCGTTCGAACCTTCTCTTCGACCCCCGGCGCGTCAGGATCGAGCGGCTCGACGTCATGGATGGTCCCGCCCTCGCGGCCGCCTTCTCCGGCCTGGACGCGGTCGCCCATTTCGCGGGCCGGGTCGACTACCGCTCGGGCCGGAAGCGCTCGGTCTGGGACGCCGACGTCCTGGGCGCCCGCGCGGTCTTCGAGGCCGCCCTCGCTTCCCGCGTCGGCCGCCTCCTGTACGTCTCCTCGGTCAGCGCCCTGGGCGCCTCGCCGCCGGGCGGCCTCGCGGATGAGGAGAGCCGACCCTACGGCGACCCGCGCTGGCCCATTTCCTTCTCATCGCCGGAAGACGCGTTAGGCGCCGTCGAAGCCTCGCTCGCCGGCGACTACTCCTTCCTGGAGAGGTCGCGGGTCGCCTATTTCGACGCGAAGCTCGCGGGCTGGGAGCTGGCCAAGGCCTACGCCCGCGACCGCGGCCTTCCGGTCGTGACGGTCTTTCCCGGCACGGTGGTGGGGGCGGGCGACCAGGGCCGCGCCATCTCGAGCCTGGTCGACGCGGTGTGGGAAGGTAAGCTGCGCGTCTCGCTTCCCGGCGCCACGTCCTTCGTGTCCGCCCGCGACTTCGCCGCGGGGGCGATGCTCGCCTTCGAGAAGGGCAGGGCGGGCGAGGGCTACGTCATATCGGGACGTGACGAGCACAACATGCGCTACGCCGAGTTCATGAGCCTTATCGCCCGGGTCGCCGGGACCGAGGAAGGCGGGCGGCCGGCCGGCCGCTTCCTGGTCCCGCCGCGGGGCTTGCTCCTGGCCGCCGCCCGAGCGGCCGAGATCATCGTCCCCGACGGCGGCGTTACGAGGGCCCTCGTCCTTTCGGGCTGCGCCGAAAACCGCTGCAGCTCCGCCAAGGCGGCGCGCGAGCTGGGCTACGCGCCGGGCGCCGGCCTCGAATCTGCCATCATGGAATGCCGAAACTTTTCTAAGCGATTGCGAAAGGAAAACCGATGACTTCGAGAATCTCCTTGTCCTTGATCGCTATCCTCTGTCTCGCGTCCTGCGCGACGCGCCAAGCCCCGTCGCGGCCGCCGGCCGATCCGATATCGGCCGCGAAGGCGGCGGATATCAAGGCTGAGCTCGTCGCCGTGCATTCCGGCGACGGGCAGTATATCTCGGTCTCCCCGGACGGCGGGAAGATCGCCGCGGTAAGCGGCCGCGTTATTCGAATCCTGGACTCCTCGACGAATGAGGTCCTGGCGGATACGGCCGATCTAGGGGCCGCCTTCGACGCGAATTCCTTCTGCTGGTCGCCCGACTCGAGGCGGGCGGCGTTCGCGGAGGATTTCCTCCGGTTTATGCGCGACAGCGATCTATGGATCATGGATATCGAGGGCGGGGAAACGAGGCGCCTCTTGGCAGACGAGATCAAGGACGTCCTTCGCGCCAAATTAGGGAATTCGGTGATCGCGCCCTTGTGGAGTCCTGATGGTAGGCATCTTTTCGCCGCGCTCTTCGAGTATCCCACGCGCTCCGGAGCGATCGCGCGCATCGATAGTCGCGATGAGGCGATAGCCGATACTCTCTACGAGGATCGATCCGGAAGCGGCGCATCCATTTGGAGCGAACTTCATATCAACGGCGATTATCTTTACTTCTCGCGCGACGCGAACAAGCGGAACGATGCCGCGGACGGCATATACCGCATGAGCCTCGGCGATAAGCGAAGCCGGCGCATCTTGGGCCCCGACGGGGCGCGGGGCGAGCCGATATTGCTTGGCGTAGGGGCGGACGGGAAGTACGCGCTCGCCGACCATTTCGCGTATTCGAGATCGTATGCGAGCGACTTCCTTAA
>CAYPHO010000124.1:0-5945 GCA_964410245.1 uncultured Treponemataceae bacterium
ATCGCGCGCATCGCGCAGATCCTGAACAAGTTCAAGGACTACAGCATCCTGATCGAGGGGCACGCCAACAGCGTGGCCAAGATCGGCGGGCAGAGCGCCGCGGCCGTATCGAGCGAGGAGACGAAGGAGCTCATCCCCCTGTCCACCGGCCGGGCCGAGCTCGTCAAGAAGCTCCTGACCGAGAACGGCGTCGACGCCCGCAGGCTGAGCACCATCGGCCGCGGCTCCAGCTCGCCCGTCGTCGACTTCAAGGACGCGGAGAACCGCTGGAAGAACCGGCGCGTCGAGTTCATCCTGATCAAGGCCGCCCAGTAGCGGCACGCGCCGCCCCGAGCGGCGGCGCGATAATCGAGGCGGCCCGCGAAAGCGGGCCGCTTCTTTTTTATCGCATTTCCGGGGGAGGGGATGCGAGGTCGAGGCCGAGGGCCTGGGCCACGCGATCGCCCTTGAGCAGGCTCGCTATCTCGCCCAGGGTCTTGAGGTGGGATTCGGGGCTCTGCGCGGCGGGCGCGCACAGGAGGACGATGAGGCGGGCCGGCGATTCGAGCGATAGGAGCCTGATGCCCTCGCTCCTGGCGCCGAAGAAGACGAGGGGCTCGGCGACGCTCTCGACGTGGGCGTGGAGGAGGAGGACCCCGGGCGAGAGCTCGATCGGCTGCTTCTGGGCGATCTCGGTGAAGAGGCTCGTCAGCCTGCCCAGCGTCCTACGGTCGCCCGCGAAGGCGCAGGATAAAAGCTCTCGCGCCGCGTCGCTGATCGCCGCGCCCTCGAGGCGCGGAATGACCCTTCCCTCGGCGAGCGCGCGCGAGAAGATATCTTCCTCGGATGCCGAATCGGGCGCGGCCGGGGCGGCGCCGGACCCGGGAGCCGGGGCCTCGACGGCAGCCGCGCCGGCCGCCGATGCCGAGGGGCCGCCCTCGGGCAGGTAGAAGAGGAGGATGGAGAGGTCGGGCCGATGCTCGCCCAGGCGGTGCGGCATCTTCTCGGCGGCCGGGTGCCAGGCGGCCTCGCCGGGCCGGGCGCTGAAGAGGACGAAGGCCCCGCCCTGGGCGGGGACCGGGCCCGGCGCCTGCCCGAAGGACTTCCACGAGTCCAGCTCGGCGACCTGGCCGAGGACCCGGCCCTTCCCGTCGACCATGGCCGCGCGGACATCGGGCCCGTAGGGCTTCTGCGCGTATGCGAGGAGCCTCGCGCCCTTGTGCGAGACCAGGTTCGAGAGCGCCGCGAGGCCGCGGCGGAAGCCCGGGTGGCGCTCGACCAGGGGAGGCACGATGAGCGAAACCGTCTGCGCGCCGGCGAGGGGGCTGGGAAGCCTGGCCACGACGACGAGCCCCGTCGAGCCCTCTACCACGCGGTCGATGACCGAGCCGAAGAAGGAGCGGGCGATCATGGGCGCCTTGTTCCAGCCCATGACGATCGAGCCGACGCGGTTCTCGGCCGAGGCCTGCAGGATGCCCTCGGAGGCGTTGACCGCGATCCTGGTAGCGGGCACTACGGGTACGCCCGCGGACACTCCCTGCACGACGGCCTGGGCCAGGTGGGTCTCCGCCTTGGCGATCTCGAGGCTGGAGCTGGAGCTCTCGGGGACGACCGCCACGGGATAGACCGGCTCCTCGCTGCGCCGGTCGCGCAGGAGGAAGGCCAGCTCCAGGAGCTCGCGTATCGCCCCCGGCTTCGAGACCGCGACGAGGACGCGCTCGCCCGGGCTCTCCTCGCCGCAGGGCCGGTCCTCGCAGGCCGATGCCAGCTTCCTCCCGGCCCTCTGGGTCTCCACGGCGCCGACGAGGCAGCTCGCGATGATGAGGAAGACGGCGGCGTTCAGGACCGCCTGGTCGAAGAGCCCCAGCTCGTAGCCGACCAGGGCCGAGGCGAGGACGGCCGCCGCGCGGTTGACCGAGAGGCCGAACAGGATGCCGCGCTCGGCGCGGGAGTAGCCGAGGACGCGGCCCGCGCCCGAGGCGGCCAGCCATTTGGCGGCGATGCTGATCGCGACCAGGGCCAGGGCCAGGCCCAGGGCGGCCGGATGCGCGAGGAGGACGGCCGGCTCGGCCAGCACCCCGATATAGACCATGAGGAAGGGCACGAAGAGCGAGTCCCCGGCGAAGCGCAGGCGGTTCATGAGGACGCCCGACTCGGGGACGAAGCGGTTCAGGAGGAGGCCCGCGAGGAAGGCGCCGATGATGGGCTCCAGGCCGACGAGGCTCGCGGTGAAGGCGCAGGCGAAGGCCATGGCCATGACGAAGACGAACTCGATGGTCCCGTCGGGATTCACCCGCTTGAAGAAGAGGGCGGCGACCCGGGGCGCGGCGAGGATCCAGGCGAGGGCCCAGAGCGCCATGTACAGGCCCATGCGCGCCCACTCGCCCCAGTCCGAGCCCCCGCGTGAGGCGCGGGCGACCGCGGCCAGGATGACCATCGCGGCGACGTCGGTGAGCATGACCGCGCTGATCGATGCGAGCACCGATCTCTGCCGCGTCAGGCCCAGCTTGGATACGATGGGATAGGAGACGAGGGTCGAGGAGGCGAAGACGCAGCCGAGGAGGAGCGAGGATAGGAGGCCCATGCCGAAGAGGGCGGCGCCGGTCGCCATGCCCGCGGCGAAGCTCAGGCCGAAGGTGAAGGCGAAGAAGACGAGGGCGCTCGACTTCTCGCGGCTCAGCTGGGCGACGTCGATCTCGACTCCCGCGATGAAGAAGACGTAGGTCAGGCCGATCGTCCCAAGGAACTCTATCGCCGAGTCCTTCGCGATCAGGTTCAAGGCGCTCGGCCCTATCAGGATGCCGGCCAGGGCCAGCCCGACGATGCCGGGAAGCCGGACCTTCTCGGCCAGGAAGGGCGCGACGAGCATGATGGCCAGGACGACGCAGAAGATCGCGGCCGGGTCGGCGAGGGGGAGGGTAAGGCCCATTACCGGAATAATAGGGGAGGCCGGCCGGCCGGGCAAGGCTGCTCCGCGACGGCGAGATCCTCGTATGCGCCGGGGCGTATCGGCGGTATATTATCGCGGGGCGCGCGTAGGCGCGGCTCCTGTGTTCCGCAAGGAGGGGATATGTCGAACGAAGTGAAGGGCTACGGGGCCGCCTCGGGCGGCGTCTACGGGCTCGCGTTCATCGGGGCGGCCGTGTATTTCATCTCGACCGCGGCTACGTTCTGGGCGGGCGTCCTCGGGATACTCAAGGCGATCGTATGGCCCGCCTTCTTGATATTCGAGCTTATGAAGCACCTGGGCATGTAGGCCCGCGGCGCCGCCCCGGCCCTTGGGCCGAGGCGGCGTCCCTTCCGATAATGCCGCTCCCGCGCCGGCCGCGCCGGGCTTCCTGACCTTTCCGCTTACTTCCTATATAATCCCGTCGGTGCCCTCCTCCCGCTCATCCGCAATCAAGGATATCCTCCCCCTGACCCTCCCCATACTCGCGGAGCAGGCCATCATCGTCGGCATGAACGCGGTGAACGCGGCGATGGCCAGCAATGTCGGCAAGGAAGCCGCCTCCGCGATCGGCATGGTCGACTCGATCAACTGGGTGGTCATCGGCTTCTTCAGCGCCCTCGCCCTGGGGGGCACGGTTCTGGTCGCCCAGGCCTGGGGCAGGAAGGACCGGGCCGGGGCCGAGCGGGCCGCCGGGCAGGCGAATATGTCCGCGGTCGCCATCGCGGCGGCGATCGGCTCGGCGGCGGCGCTCTTCGCCGGCCCGATCATCTCCCTCCTCTATCCCGAGGCCGAGCTGGCCGTCGCCCGAGGCGCGGTCTCCTATCTCCGGATCACCGCGATCGGCTTTCCCTTCCTCGCCGCCGCCCTCGCGTCCTCGGGAGCCCTGCGGGGAGCCGGCGACACGAAGACGCCTATGCGGGTCAACGTATCGATGGGGATCGTCAACGTCGCCGTCAGCGCGCTCCTCATCTTCGGCCTCGACCTAGGCTTCGTCCGCATTCCTTCCTTCGGCGTCGCCGGCGCGGCCGCGGGCATCACGCTCGCACGCGCCTTCGGGGCGATCCGCTACGCCCTCGTCCTGGCCCGCCCTTCTTCCGTCATCCGCATAAAGTCGATCGAGGCCTTCAAGCCCGACGGCGCCATCCTGCGCAAGGTCTTCGCCATCGGCCTGCCCTCGGGATTGGAGAACCTGACCTTCAACGGCGGCAAGCTCCTGGCGCAGACCTACATCGTCTCGCTGGGGACCGACGCGATCGCCGCGAATTTCATCGGCATGTCCCTCGCCTCCTTCCTGCAGATCCCCTCGTCGAGCCTGGCCATCGCGACGACGACCCTCGTGGGCCAGGCCATAGGCCGAGGAGACTCGGCCGCCGCGAAGCGCAACCTCGTCGCGGCGACGGCGCTCTCGAGCGCGGCCCTCCTCGCGGCCGGGCTTATCGGATTCCCCCTGGCTCCCGCCCTCATCGGCATCTATACGAGGGACCCGGGCGTCATCGCCGTGACGAGGAGCCTCATGACGCTCCTCTTCATCATGCTTCCCTTCTTCTGGTCGACCTCCTTCATCCTGCCCGCGGGCTTCCGCGGCGCCGGCGACGTCCGCTTCTCGATGGTCGTCTCGATGGCGAGCATGTGGGCGCTCCGCGTGACCCTGGGCTATGTCCTGGCGATCCCCGCGGGCTTGGGCGTCCTGGGCGTATGGATCGGCATGATCGTCGACTGGGTCGCGCGCTCGGCCTTCTTCGGGCTGCGGCTGAAGAGCGGGGCCTGGCTGCGGGCCCGGTGATTCGCTCGCCCGGGCCGGGCCGAGGGCCGCGGCCTTGTCCCTTACCGCGTCGGCCCGATACTATCCTCGCATGAGCGACGAGGGCCGAGCATCGCCGGGCGGGGATCAGGGCGCAGTCTTCGAGGACGGCTTGCCGCGCCTCGTCTATCCCGTCAGCTCGCGCCGCTCGGGCGGGCTCTCGCTCGGCATAAACCTCTTTCCCTTCGGCAAGGTTTGCTCCTTCGACTGTCCCTACTGCGAAGTCTTCGCCGAGGACGCGGCGCCCGCGCCGGGCGGCGGCCCCGGCCGGGCGGACTCGGGGGGCGGCCCCGAGCGCGGCGGCGCTGTTTCGGGCGCGGGCGCCGGCGCGGCCCCGGCCCGTCCCGACGCGGCGCCCGTATCCATCGGCCGCCTCGAGGCGGAGCTCGCTGATTTCGCCCAACGCGCCTGGCCCGAGTCCTTCGCTCCCGAGCCCGTGCGCGACATCTCTTTCTCCGGCAACGGGGAGCCTAGCCTGTCGCCGAGCCTCGAGGCCGCCTTGGCCGCGGCAGACCGCGCGCGGCGCTCTTATCCCGAAGTCCTGGGCAGGGCTAAGCTCGTCCTCATCACGAACTCCACGGGCTTCCTCGACCCCGGGGTCGCGAGGATCCTCGAGCGGGCGATCGACGACTACGGCCTGGAGATCTGGGCGAAGCTCGACGCCGGGGGAGAGGAGCTCTTCAGGCTCATGTCGGGAACGGCCCTGCCGCTCGAGCGCATCGCCGAGGGCATCCTGTCCTTCGCGAGGAGGCGTCCCCTCGTCATCCAGTCGATGCTTTGCGAGGTCGCGGGACGAGCGCCCTCCGATTCGGACGCGGCCGAGCTGGGCCGCCTCGCTGCGGGCCTCGTCGCGCGGGGCGCGCGGATTCGCGAGATTCAGGCCTATACCTACGCGCGGCCTAGCCCGGGCGGGGAATGCGCCGCATTGAGCGACGCTCGATTGTCCGAACTCGCGGCCGAGATCGCGGCGGCCTCGGGCCTGCCCGTCCGCGCCTTCGGCTCCCGCGGCGCGTTGGGCGATTCAGGTGGCGCCGGGGATGGCGGCATGGGCGGCGCCGACGGGAGCGGCCGCGTGGGCGGCGCGCACGGGGCCGCCCACGCGCAGGGGGCCGCATCCGAGCGGCACGGCCGCGGCGCGCACGGGGCCGCCCACGCGCAGGGGGCCGCCCACGCGCCCGGGGCCGCATCCGAGCGGCACGGCCGCGGCGGGGCCGG
>CAYPHO010000124.1:6045-9370 GCA_964410245.1 uncultured Treponemataceae bacterium
CTTGGCCGCCCAAGGGGCCGCCCAAGGGGCAGCTCCCCGCCTCATCCGCGGGATTGAGATCGAGATAGCCTTCGAGCCCGGCGAGTTCCATCTCCTCGGCCTCGGCATAGGGAAGATGGACGGCGAGCTCGCGGCCGCCGCGCTGCGCCTGTCACGCGCGCGCGTCGAGCGAAACAGGAAGATACTCGAGCGGGCCCGCGAGGCGGGCCTCGAGCTGTCCATGGAGGAGCTGAGAGAGGAGGCCGGCGGCGGGGCGGCGGGCAGGCCGCACATCGCCGCCCTCCTCGTCGCGCGCCGCGCCGTCCGCACGCGGCAGGAGGCCTTCGACAAGTACCTGGGCAAGGGAAGGCCCTGGTACCAGGCCAAGGATTGCCTCGAGCTTTCGGACGCGATCCGCATGGTGAAGGATTCGGGCGCGCTGGCGATCGTCGCCCATCCCCTCTCGCTCTTCGTGTCCTGGGGCCGCCTGGCATCGATCATGGACGAATGGAAGGAAATCGGCATCGACGGGATCGAGGCCTTCCACCCCGCGGCCAAGATCGGCCATTGCCGCCGGCTCGAGCGCATGGCCCGCGAGCGCGGGTTCCTGGTGACCGCGGGCTCGGACTTCCACGGCTTCCTGCGACCCGAGCGAAGGCTGGGGCGCACCGCGGGCAATCTCGAGATAGCCGACAGCTACCTGGGCGAGCTGGGGATCTAAGGCTGGCCGAAGCGGCCCCGTCGGCGAAGCGGACCCGTGCCCTACTCGGCCGTCTCGCTAGGGCGCCCGCCGCCAAACGCGGCCCTACTCGGCCGTCTCGCCCGGGGCGGGACCGCTTTTAACGCCCGGGCGCTCGGGCCCCTCGTCGCCGCCCACCGAGGCTCCGTCCTCCGCCGCGCTCTCGGCTAGTACTCTATCCTCCTCGGCGTCGCCCTTCCTGCGCCTGGGCCTCTTCTTCCCGTTCATGTCGTCGATGCCCTCGTACAGCTCGAGGGCCGCGAAGAAGAGGATCAGGATGAGGGGTCCCAGGACGAGGCCGTTGAAGCCGAAGATAGTCAGCCCGCCGAGGATCGAGAAGAAGATCAGCAGGGGATGTATCTTCAGCCGCTGGTGCAGGAGCACCGGCCTTATGAAATTGTCCAGCATGGCGACGCAGACTGCCGAGAGGGCGAAGAAGAGCAGGGCCTTTCCGATATCGCCTTCCAGGAAGAATCCGATCGAGATAGGCACCCAGACGAGGGAGGTCCCGACCATGGGAATGAAGGACGCGACTACGGTCAGGGCGGCGATGACGAGGTAACCCTTGACGCCGAAGGCCAGCCCGATGATCAGCATCATCGTACCCTGGAACAGCCCGACCAGGAAGTTGCCCAAGAGCAGCTCCTTGCCGGCGTCCTTGAACTTGCGGATGAAGATCGTGGTGTAGGCGCGCTCGATCGGGATGGCTCCGATGAAGGTCTTCATGAGCGCCTTGCCGTCGGCGAAGAAGAAGTAGAGCGTGAACACCATGAACGCCAGCCCGATCAGTATCGAGGCGGCGTTCAATAATATGGTCCCGGACATCCCGATGAAGCTGCTCGACTGGCTGATGATGAAGCGCTTGATCTCGTCGACGATGCGGATCCCGCCCAGGTCGACTTCTCCGCCGGTGATAGAATAGACGAATCCGCCTATCGCGCTCTCCTTGGAGAGGTCGAAGAGCTCCGGGTTATTGTTCAGCGTATCGATGATGCTCCTCGCCAGGTCGCCGACCTGGCGGGCCACGGCCCAGGCCAGGAAGAGGATGGGCACCACGAAGAGGATCACCGCCCCCAGGGCGAAGGCCCCCGCCAGGGCGGTCTTCGCGAAGGAGCCGCGCTCTTTCCCGTCGCGGCGGTGGGTAGCCTTGTCGTAGGCCCCGCTCAGGATGGCGTAGATTAGCCCCGACCACAGCACCACCGTCAGGAAGGGATAGAAGAGCCTGGCCACCAGCACGAAGAGCGCGAGGAAGAGGAGGAGGAAGATGTACTTCCTGAACTGCGAGCCCTCGAGCGGCGGCGGTTCCTGGTCGAATGGGTTCATGAGCGGCACTCCGTGCATCCGAGTACGTGGACATGGGCCTTGGCGCCCGCGTCGAGGCCCCTGGCCCTTTCGAAATAGCGGGCGACTACCCAGCCGTCCCGGCCGATCTCGCGGCCGCAGACGGGGCAAATCCTTCGCGGCGGAAGCGCCGCGTCGCTCGAGGGGGTCGAGGGCCAGCATCGCGGGCAGCCGAAGATGTGCATGATCCTGTCGCCCTTGCCGGGGTAGAGCCTCGAGCTGACGCGCTCACCCGCTTCGAGCGCCGAGGAGCAGAGCGGGCAGGTCCTCGCGCCGGCCGCCCTCGAGCCGCGTCCCGCGCCGCGCCCGCCTCGGGCACGCGAGGCGGCGGCCGCGATCCGCGAGACGGATACGATAAGGGCCGCTAGGAAGGCCGAGGCCGCCACTACGGCGAGTATGATGTCCACGTGGTCCAGTATACCAAGCGCCCGGCCCGAGTACGAAGGAAATCGGCGCTTCGCGCCTCGAGGCCTCGTCCTTGACCCCTCGGGCTTCGCGGCCTCATACTCGCCGCGATGGGAAGACTCCTTATGGTCGCCACGCCGATCGGGAACCTGGGCGACATTACCCTGCGCGCGCTCGAGGCGCTCAAGGGCGCCGACGCCGTCGCCTGCGAGGATACGCGCCATACGATCAAGCTCCTCAGCCACTTCGGCATCTCGAAGCCCCTGCTCTCCTGTCACGCCAACGACGAGGAGCGGGGCGCCGCGCGGGTCCTCGGCCTGCTTTCCGAAGGGAAGACCGTAGCCTATTGCAGCGACGCGGGCACTCCCGGGCTCTCGGACCCGGGCGCCCTCCTGGCGAGAAGGGCCCGAGAGGCGGGGCACGAGGTCAGCCCCCTGCCCGGGGCCTCCGCCTTCGCCGCCCTCGTATCCGCGGCCGGCGCGGGGGGACGGTCCTTCCTCTTCGACGGCTTCCCCTCGCCAAAGGCGGGCCGCAGGAAGAGGCGGGTCGAGGAGCTCCTGGCCGGGCGCGAGTCCTTCGTCCTTTACGAATCGCCGTATCGGATACTCGCCCTCCTCGAGGATATCGCCGCCGCCGATCCGGCCAGGCGGATCTGCGTCGGCCGGGAGATGACCAAGCTCCACGAGGAGTTCCTGTCCGGCACGGCATCGGAGGTCCTGGCCGAGCTGCGGGGCAGGGCCGAGCAGAAGGGTGAGTTCGCGGTTCTTGTCGAGGGCTCGGAATTGGCGTAAACTATTCGAGGACAAAGGCCGATAATCCAGGTGAAAGGTAGGGAGCGAGATGACCATAGACCGGCTGAAC
>CAYPHO010000125.1:0-9353 GCA_964410245.1 uncultured Treponemataceae bacterium
GGCATGGCCGCCTTCGCGCCCGAGCGTCCCCGCGACTTTACCGTCGGCAGGCTCTCGAATCTCGAGCTCCTGACGCGCAAGGCCAAGAACCTCCTGGTGGGCCTCGGGTTCCAGGAGATGATCTACAACTACCTCGGCAGCGGGAAGGATCTCGTCGAGCGCATGGGAATCTCCCCGGACGAGGCCGTCAGGATCGCCAATCCGATGTCCGAAAGCGCGGAGTACGTCCGGCCCTCGATCATCCCCTGCCTCCTCGGCTCGGAATCGATCTCCAGCCGGGCCTCGTATCCCCATAGGATCTTCGAGGCCGGCAAGGTCGCCTTCCGCAACCCGGTGGAGAATTACGGGGTGTCGACGCGCCAGCGCCTGGCCATGCTCTCGGCCCACGCCGCCGCCGACTACAACGAGGCGGCGAGCTTCGTCGCGACGATGCTGTATTTCCTCGGGCGCGAGTACGGCCTGGCGGAGACCGAGGACCCGCGCTTCATCCCCGGGCGCCAGGCGCGGATCCTCTACAAGGGAGACCCGATCGGGATCTTCGGCGAGGTCCACCCGCGCGTCCTGGAGGCCTGGGGAATCCTAGTGCCCTGCGCCGCCGCGGAGATCGACCTGGAATCGCTCATGTAGCCTGTTAGGCTGCGCACGCGCGCGGGCGGCCATCGCCCGGATATGAATCGGCCCCGGAGAGCGACTCTCCGGGGCCGATTCTTCTTGCGCTATCTGCGCTCGGCGCGATGCCCGCTCGCCGCGAGCGCTCGGCCTAGCTCGATGCGCCGCCCTGGGCCGTGCCGTTCGGTTCCTCCTTCGAGGCCTCGTTGACGCGATACAGGGCGCCGATGGCCAGGTAGAAGAGGACTGCCAGGCCCAGGAGCGCGGGGAAGCCCGAGGAGACGGCGATTACCTTGGCGAGGGCGGTGCCCGCGACCGAGAGGCCGCCGTTCATGCCCCATGCCCAGGGCAGGAGGTGCGGGCGGTTCCGCTGCAGGGTATCGAGCCCGTTGGGGTAGGGGATGCCCATGAAGAAGGCGAGGGGGCCGATGAGACCGATCGATACGAGGAAGCGGAGCGCGAGGCTCGACGAGCGGGTCGGGGCGAGTATGCCGTCCAGGCCGAAGGCGTAGAGCCCCAGGATCAGCGCGACCGCGCCGGCGGCGATCGCCACGAGGATGTCCCTCCTCAGCTTGACCAGTCCCGACGCGAGGTTGCCCAGGGCCGAGCAGATGAGCATCGTCGTGATCACCACGCTGGTCGAATAGGTCGGATTGGACAGGTAGACCCCGAATCTCTGGATGAGGAATATCTCGACCAGCATGTACGTGATGCCTAGGCTGGCGAAATAGGCGATGACGCCGATCGTGCCCTTGCGGTGCTTGAAGAGGCTCTTCCATCGGGCCGCCACGGGCACCGCGACGACCGCGACGCCGAAGAGGATCGCGTAGACCAGGACGCCGAGTATGAGGAGGTAGCCCCACTCTTCAGAGAGCTCGCCCAGCTTGGGAAGGTAGAAGCCGATCTTGCCGAGCTTTATATAACCCGAATAGTAGGGCCTGGAATCGCGTATCGCGCGGATGTCGAAGACGTAGGCCTTCTCCAGGGACGCCGACCGCCCCGTTATCATCTCGCGGAAGGCCGCCTGGTAGAAGTCGTTGTTATCGAAGTCCTTGATCTCCTTGTCCTGGCCGCCCGAGAAGCGGGCCTTGTATGCCCGCAGGTAGGGATCGATGTCGAGCCCGTCCGAGCTCATCCCGGGGTAGTGGATCATGCTGAACGAGCGCTCGTCCACGAAGGTCTTGAGGTCGTAGACCTCGCCCTCGGTGAAGTCCGAGTTCTTGACCAGGATCGTGGCGGTCGACATGAAGAGGTTGAAGGCGACGACGCGCGACTCGGGCTTCTCGACCCCGGATTCCCGAAGCGCGGCGACGATCGTGTTCAGCAGCCGCGGCACGTTGCGCGGCGGGTTCAGCCGGTCCCAGACCGAGATCGAGAGGATGCCGTCGGCCTTCAGTGCCTTCATGTACTCGTGGATCGCCTCCACCGTGTAGGAGTAGTCCTCCTTCACCGCGTAGCCGCCCGAGTCGGTCTGCCCGACCGAGTCGATGAGGCTGATCTCGACCATGTCGTAGGCGCCCGCGTGGGAGTCGCAGAAGGCGCGGGGATCGCCCCGGTGCACGTAGATGCCCGGCGACTTCAGCAGGTCCCCCGTGAAGCGCGAGACGTTCGGGTCGTCGCGCAGCAGCCTGATCATCTCCTCCGAGGGCTCGACGATATCGACGGAGCTCGACTGCTTGTAGCGCGCGACCTGTGCGTTGATGCCGCCGCCCAGGTTGACCAGCAGGACCTTGGGCCTGGCCAGTATCGTATAGGGCGCCGCCATCGGCAGGTAATTCATATACTCGGCGTCCTCGTTGCGGATGTCGCCCATGATGCCGATCGGGCCCGAGCCGTCGACGTACAAGCCCCAGAAGGGCTGCCTGGGCATCTTGCTCAGGTTAAGCGCCGCGTTGTCGCTCAATCCCGGCGCGAAGTGGAGGTAGTTCGAGGCGAAGACGTGGTACTCGCCGCCGGGCCCGTAGGAGTGGTGGACGAGCTTGGTGTCGGGGTACTTCTTGACGTAGCTGATCGGCTTGTACTCGGAGACGCGGATATCCCCGGATACGAGGACGACCGTTCCCGCCACCAGCACGGAGGCGGCGATTGCAGCGAGCTTGCCGGTCGGGATGGAGGCATGCCCGCCCAGGGGCGGCCGCTCCATGCAGGCGAAGAGGGAGGCCAGGGTAGCCATCGCGAGCACCGGCAGCACCAGGTACTGCGTGGGCAGGAAGAACATGAGCACGAGGACTATGAATCCGCCGATGCCCGCGCCCAGGAGGTTGCAGGAATACAGCTTCCGCACGTTCTCGTGCATGACGATGAAGACGATGCCTATGAACGCGGCCCCGATGAAGAAGGGTATGCCGTAGATCACGAAGTACGAGCAGATGAACCAGAACTGCCTCGGATCGCTGGCCATGAAGAGGGGATTGAAGGGCACCAGCTGAGCCGCGTACACGGCGAGCCCCATGGCGGGGATCACGGCCACGGAGAGGACGGACAGGAGCGTCCTCGCGTTCTTCTTGACCCAGTCCGAGACGAGCGTCAAGACTATGCCCGACAGGCCTATCCCGAGAAGGGCGGTTGAAATGACGAGCGAGCCGAAATTGGACCAGCCGCCCACCGAGAAAATGCGCATGATGATGATTTCGTACGCGATCTCCGCTATAGAGCTGAAGAAGAGCGCGATTAGCAGATACGTGTCAGCCATTCCGGATATAAAGCATATATGCAAGGAGCATGTCAATATATTTCATGCACCGAAAAGGATTTAAATATATAGAGCCCGACTCTTTCGCGTTGACAAGTAAAACGATGATCGTATATTATGTCGTAAATTTGCAGCCCGTCGAACAGACATCCTGCGTAGCAAGGGAAGTAAATGTCGGATAAAGAGTTAGACGCAAGCGCCAAGAAGGCCATCGCCATTCCTGCCGCGATCGACGCTCGAAGCGTCGCCGTATTCGGCGGTGGCCTCTGCGTCGGTTTCATTCTCGCGCTGGTACTGTCGCTGATGAACTCCGATCGATATCGAATATCGACCTATGACGAAGTGATGGTCAGCTCCGCGATCCAGAAGGCCCAGGAAGTCCTGGACAGCCAAGGGGACTCGGATATCCTCCTCACGCACGAGAGCATCGTCTACGCCGACAAGTACGACGGCCAGGCCTTCGCGGCCTCCATGCCGATCGACTCGAAGGAAGTCTGGCTTTCCTGGATGGAGAAGAATAGGTCCGAGGATCGGGCCTTCCTCGAGCAGCGCTGGGAGCTCGCGCAGTCCTTCGTCAGGTCCCATGAGCTGTGGCGTCCCGAGGACGTCCGCGCCTTCCTCCTCGCGCCGCGCGAGAGGTTCGTCCGCGAGCGCAACAAGGGGCATGAATACAGCGATACCTGGCTCCCCATCGGCTACGGCGCGACCATCACCGATCCCGACGTCGTCGCCATGATGACGAGCGCCCTCGAGATAAAGCCGGGCGAGAAGGTCCTCGAGATCGGGACCGGCTCGGGCTACCAGTCCAGCATCCTCAGCTCCCTTACCAACGAGGTCTACTCGATCGAGATCATCAAGCCCCTCTTCCTCGAGACGGACCGGATCTACAACGATATCAGGACCGTCTACCCCGCCTTCAATAACATCAGGCGGAAGCTGGGCGACGGGTACTTCGGCTGGGAGAAGTACGGGCCTTTCGACAAGATCATCGTAACCTGCGCGATCGACCATATCCCGCCGCCGCTGCTCAAGCAGCTTACTCCCAACGGGATCATGGTGCTTCCGATGGGCCCTCCCAGCCGGCAGTCGATCATGCAGATCGTCAAGAAGACCGACGCGTCCGGGGCAGTCTCGCTGACCCGATCCGACGTATATAACGGGCTCGGCGTGCACTTCATACCCTTCACGGACGATTCGGGCAGGTCGTATAGCGCCAGCCTCCCGGAGGATAGGGCGAAATAGGAAGGCGATCCGGCCTCGGCGGCCGAAAAAAGGCCTCGATCGGCCGGACCGTCGGGACGATACTTATTATAGGGTGGGAGGACGATGAGATACGGTTTCGATAGGCTGCTGGAGCATCAACGACCATCGAGCCGAAACTCGCGGCGCGCCGCGGGAGGGCTTCGCTTCCCGAGGAATATCCGGCTTCCGGCCGAGGGGCTTCGGCGGGCCGCCGTAGCCGGCGCCTCGTTCCTCGCCCTCGCCGGCATCGTCTACCTCGTCGCCTTCTCCGTGACGGCGCCCGCCGTTCCCCCGGGGAACGCCTTCGAGGGTCGGGCGCAGGCCTCCGTATCCATCGAGCCCCTGGCCTCTTCCGCCGTCGCGGAGGCCGTACCGGCCTCGCCGCCCGCTCCCGCGGGCTCGGGGATGAGCGAGAGCAGCATCGATCGCGACGCCGATATCGAGTATATGGTCAGGCCCGGCGAGACCTTGTCCGAGATCGCCTATTCCTACGGCATCAACTACCGCGTCCTCAGCGATTACAACAGGATCCGGGACGTGCACCTCATCCGGGCCGGCACGAAGATCGTCATCCCCTCCCGCGCGAACGAGGCCGCCCGCGCGGAGCTCCTGAAGAAGGTCAAGGCGACGCCTCCCGCGGCGGCGAAGGCGAAGGCCAAGGCCAAGCCAGTATCCATCAGCGCCGACAGGTTCTTCGACGGCCGGGCGACGACGGTCCGCTTCCGGATCGACGAGCCGTCGGCCGACGACCTCTATGACATCGTCTGGGACCTCGGCGACGGCCATCGCTCCTTCCGGGCGGATCCCAGCTACGACTACATCGAGCCGCGAACCTACACCGTTACATTGAGCGCCCGCGATAAGGCGGGCAATTCCTATTCCTCGAAGCCCTTGTATATCGACATACCCCAGCCGCGAACCACGGCCGAGGGCTTGGAATGCCGCTATATCACCTTGTCGAGCCTGTCCGACCTGCTCAAGGTCGAGGGCTCCCTGGTTAACGTCTGGGGTTACGACTCGATCGAAAAGGCCCCGCTGAAGGTCGTCGAGGAGGATGACACCTTCACGACCATAGAGTTCAAGACCGCCGGCTATTACGGCCTGACGCTGACCGGCGACAAGGGCCAAAGCTATACCTCGGTCTTCGTCAGCCCGATCCCGACGATCCATGCGGACCGCGAGGACTTCAACTGGTACAGGACTCAGTACAATACCGGCACTTCCTCCAACTGCGGTCCCGCCTCGGCGGCGATGGGCATCGCCTACGCGACCGGGCGGGACTATCCCGTCATCCAGGTGCGCCAAGCGATCGGCTGGAGGGGCGACGGCGGCACCAGCTTCGAGGAGCTGACGAAGGCCATGAAGAAGGAAGGCGTCGCCGCGCAAATCCGCCGCGTATCTTCCCAAGAGGATATCAGGGACGCCATCGACCGCGGGAGCGTCGTCATCGTGCTCATCCATACTGGCGCGATCCAATCCGTGCAGCAGCGCCCCGACAAGAACCTCTTCGGCAAGTACTACAACGACGCGGTCGGCCACTACATCGTGATCAAGGGCTATAGCCTCGATAACCAGGCTTTCGTCGTCTACGATCCCATCCCCTCGGATTGGAGCGGCAACAGCATGCGCTACGGGGACCGGGTCAGCATGATCGGGCGGAACCGCTATTTCAGCTCGCGATCGATCATGGAAGGCCTCCGGCGCTACGACATGATCGAGGTCCCGAAGGGACAATAGGCCCGAGCCCGCCGGGCGCTCAGGCCCCTTCGACTATCTCCGCGATCCACCTCGGAAGTACGAACGCCGCCTTGTGGGTATGCGCGTCGTAGTAGCGGGTCTCGAGGCCGCATTCGGCCCAGAGGGCCGCGTCGACACCGAGCGCGGGATCATGCTTCTTCGACGCGAAGCCGATCAGCCTGGAGCCTCCCTCGCAATCGGGCGACTCGATCCGGCAGGTGCGGTAGATAGGGAAGAGCCGCTTAAGCCTTCCCGCCGTCGCGATCAGCTCGCGCCTGCTCGAGGCGTAGTACGCTCCGCCCGCCGGCGAGGCCAGGAGGCCGTCTCCCGAGAGTATCCGGAAGCAATCGCACCAGAAGCTCTGGCCGAAGCCGTTCTCGCCGCGCGACGCGTCGTATCCCCTCGATTGGACGACCGCCACGTCGAAGCGCTCCCTCGAGTCGCGGACGAAGGACTCGGCGTCCTCGGCCTCCAGCCTCAGGCGAGGATCAGCGAGCGCCTGGGCCGGGGCCGGGAAGCACTTCCTCTGGGCCTCGATGACCGCCTCGTCGTCCTCGACGACGACCAGCCTCTCGAGCCGGGGATAGCGGAGCATCTCCGCGGCCGTCCCGAGGTCCCGCCCGCCGACGAGGAGGGCTGTCCTCGCGTGCCTATGGGCGTTGAGCGGCGCGTGCGCGAGCATCTCGCGTTGGGCGAAGCCGGCTCCCTCGGTCATGGCCAAGGCGCCGCCTACCGATAGGGCGCGCCCGAAGTCCTCGGTATCCAGGACCTCGACCCTGCCCGACGCTCCCTCGACCGAGTAGAGCGGCCTGGAGACGCGGATCGCCCATCTCGTTCCGGGACTATCGCTCCGCTCGTACCACAGGTCCATCGGGCCTACCCCCAGGGCGAAAGGGTAGGGCTGCCCGGTCCGGCTGTCAAGCTTCGAAGCCCTCGCCGAGGGCCGGCGGGGCAGCGGCGCGGGGGCTTTCGCGCCTCGCCGCGGTCAAGGACCGCCTGCCGCCGGCCGATACAAGAGATACGATGAGTTCAGGCGAGTTAGTCTACCTGGTATCGAGGCTCGGGACCGCCGCGGCGGCCACCTTCCTCGCGATCCTCCTGTGGTCCAGGACGAGGGACCTCGCCTGGATGCTCGTCGTCATCGGCGTCATAGCGAGCTACGCGGACATCGTCTTCGCCTTCCTTTCGCAGCTCGGCATCGTCGACGCCTCGCGCTACGTATTCCTCGGCATACCGATCGCCAGGATCCTCCTTTCCAATCTGCCCTTCCTCTTCCTCTGCGCCGCACTCGTCGTGATGATCAGGCGGAAGCGGCTGTAGAGGGCCGCCGGGTATCCGCCGCCTCCCGCAAGCGCGCGACCGCTGCCGCGGCGTAGAGTCGACGGGGGAGCCGATGGTCGTTCTCGCGCACGAGCCCTCGGGCTTCGAGGGCAGGCTCGTATACGTCGAAGTGGATATCCGCAGGGGCATACCGGGGGTCGACCTCGTTGGTCTGGCCGCGGGCGCCGTTAAGGAAGCCCGCGAGCGCGTCCGGGCGGCGGTCAGGAACTCGGGCTTCGAATTCCCCCTCGACCGCGTCCTCATCAACCTCGCGCCGGCAGACCTTCCCAAGGAGGGCGCGGCCTACGACCTGCCGATAGCCGTCGCGGTCCTGGCCGCGGCCGGGGCCTTGCCGGACCCCGGCAGGCCCGCGCTGATACTCGGCGAGCTCAGGCTGGACGGGACTGTGCGGCCGGTCCGGGCGGTCCTGCCCGCCGTAGCCGCCGCCCTCGCCGCCGGGATCGATAGCTTCCTCGTGCCCGCCGACAACGCCGCGGAGGCGCGGGCTGCCGGAAGGGGACGAGTATACGCCATCGAAAGGCTCGATCAGGCCTCTGCTACGCTCGCCCTCATGCGAGAGGGCGCTCCTCCTCCGCCGACGCCGGAAGCCGGCGAGGGCGGCCGATCGAGTCCCTCCGCTCCCGATTCGCGTACCGGAGACTTTTCCGAGCTGAAGGGGCAGGGCCGCCTCAGGAGGGCGCTCGAGATAGCGGCGGCGGGAGGGCACAACATACTCCTCCTCGGCCCTCCCGGCTCCGGGAAGACCATGTCCGCGCGGCGCTTCCCGAGCATCCTCCCCGACCTCGCCGAGGGCGAGGCGATCGACGTCGCTTCCGTCTACTCGCTCGCCGGGCTCATTCATTCGGATAGGGGCGATCGTCTCTCGTCGCGGAGCATCATGGATCGGCGTCCTCCCTTCCGGTCGCCGCATCATTCGGCCTCGCTCGAGGGCATGATCGGCGGAGGACGCTCGCTGAAGCCGGGGGAGATCAGCCTTTCGCACCGGGGAGTCCTTTTCCTCGACGAGGCGGCGGAGTTCCGCTCGGACGTCCTGCAGGCGCTCCGCGAGCCTATCGAGGAAGGTTTCGTTTCCTTGGTGCGGGCGGGATCCACGGCGCGATTCCCGGCCCGCTTCCATCTCGTCATGGCCGCGAACCCATGTCCTTGCGGCAACCTGGGGCGCGAGGGGAAAGCCTGCCTCTGCTCGCCGCAGGAACTGCAGCGCTATAGGCGGAAGCTGGGCGGGCCCCTCCTCGATCGCATCGACCTGCGAGTGCCGGTCGAGCCCGCGAAGCCGGGGGATCTCCTCGGTCCTCCGGGAGAATCGAGCTCCCGGATTCGCGAGAGGGTAGGGGCCGCCATCGGCGTGCAGGAGAAGCGCTATAGGGAAAGCCCATTTTCCAGGAACGCGGAGCTTTCGCCGGAGGGCGTCGAGTCCTGGTGCCGATTGGACGGTCCCGCGTCGAGCGCCTTCGCGAAGGCGGTAGATAGGCTATCGCTCTCGTCCCGGGCTTGCCATTCGATACTCAAGGTCGCGAGGACAATCGCCGATATCGAAACCCTGGAGGAAATCCGCCCCGAGCATGTTCTCGAGGCCGCCCAGCATAGAAGGCTGGGTGAAGCCGATGAGATATGGACCGATTAAGCGCTTAGCCGAAGCGATTTCAAAGAATACGGCAATCGAAATACTGGGCGCGCTTGACACGCTTGGATGGAATGGAGTAGGTTTATCGGGCGCTCCGAACGGTACTGA
>CAYPHO010000126.1:0-9192 GCA_964410245.1 uncultured Treponemataceae bacterium
GACCACATGAAGGCGTCGAGCGACATGGGCCTTCCCCTCGTGGGCGTGGGACTGCTCTATCGCCAGGGCTACTTCCAGCAGTACCTGAACCCGGACGGCTTCCAGCAGGAATCCTATCCCGAGAACGATTGGTACAACATGCCCGTCTACCGCTGCCTCGATCGCGGGGGCAAGCCCATCCTCATCGCCGTCGAGATGGCGGGAAGGACCGTCGCCGCTCAGATCTGGGAAGCGAAGGTAGGCCGAGCCTCCCTCTTCCTCCTCGATACCAACATCGACGAGAACGCGGAAGAGGACCGCTCGATCACCGCCGCGCTCTACGGCGGCGATCAGGATACGCGCATCCGGCAGGAGATACTCCTCGGGGTCGGCGGCATACGCGCCCTGCGCGCCCTGGGCATCAAGGTCGCGGTGACGCACATGAACGAGGGCCACTCGGCCTTCCTCGCGCTGGAGAGGATCCGCGAGCTCATGGAGGAGAAATCGTTCTCCTTCGCCGAGGCCGCCCAAGCCCTCTGGCAGACCAACATCTTCACGACCCACACGCCCGTGCCCGCCGGTAACGAGCGCTTCGGCAACGAGCTCATGGAGAAGTACTTCCGTCCTTGGGCCCAGCTCCTGCGCATCGAGTGGAAGGACTTCCTCGCGCTCGGCAAGGAAAAGCCCGAGGATCCGAGCGAGAGCTTCTGCATGACCGTGCTGGCGCTCAAGCTCTCCGCCTACGCGAACGGCGTCGCGGGCCTGCACGGAGAGGTCTCGCGCAGGATGTGGTCCGGTCTCTGGCCGGGCCTGCCCCTGGACGAGGTCCCTATCACTCACGTGACGAACGGGGTCCATCCGCGCACCTGGGTCTCGCATAACATGCTCGAGCTCCTGGACAGGTACTTCGGGCCGCGCTTCTACGAGGAGCCCGCGAACCTCGATATGTGGGATCGCTTGGACCGCGTCTCCGACGAGGAGCTGTGGAGGTCGCACGAGCGGCGCCGCGAGCGGCTCGTGGTCTTCGCCCGCGACCGCTACAAGCGCGCGATGCGCCGCTTGGGAGCCTCCGAGGGGGCGATGCAGCGTGCCGACGACGTCCTGTCTCCCTACGCGATAACCATCTCCTTCGCGCGGCGATTCGCGACCTATAAGCGCGGCAACCTCCTCTTGAAGGATCCCGATCGCCTCATCAGGCTCATCTCCGACAAGGACAGGCCCGTGCAGATCATCTTCGCGGGCAAGGCCCATCCGCACGACCTGCCCGGCAAGGAGATCATTAAGGAGCTCGTTCACTTCTCGCGCCGGGACGAGGTACAGAGCCGCATCATCTTCCTCGAGGACTACGACATGACCATGGCGCGCTACCTTACCTCGGGGTCCGACGTATGGCTGAATACGCCGCGCAGGCCGCTCGAGGCCTCGGGCACCAGCGGCATGAAGGCCGGCGTCAACGGCGTGCTGAACTGCTCGATACTCGACGGGTGGTGGGCCGAGGGCTACGGCCCCGAGGTCGGCTGGGCGATCGGCTCCGGCGAGGAATACAAGGATACCGAGCTCCAGGACAGGATCGAGGGCGAGGCGCTGTACGACCTCCTGGAGCACGAGATCGTGCCCATGTTCTACAGGCGCGGGCGCGACGGCCTGCCCCGAGAGTGGATCAAGCTGATGAAGGCCTCGATGCGCTCGGTCGGGCAGAGATTCTCGACGCATCGCATGCTTAAGGAGTATTCCGAGCTCTTCTACTTCCCCGCGCTGGAGAACGGCAGGCGCCTCGAGGCCGAGGGCTTTTCCTCGGCGAGGGACCTCGCCGCCTACCTGGACAAGGCCAGGAAGGCCTGGCCCTCGATCTCCGTATCGGATCTCCGCGCCGACGCGAAGCCGATCATGGAGCGCGGCGACGTCGTGACCGTCTCGGCCTACGTCGAGCTCGGAGGACTCGAGCCCGCCGAGGCGGCGGTCGAGCTCTACCACGGCGTCCTGTCCAGCCAGGGCGAGTTCCTGGAGGCCTCGCGCTCGCCGATGGAGGCCGTCGAGAGGAAGGGCAAGGGCTGGGAGTATCGCGTCTCGGTGCCCTGCGAGAGCACGGGCAAGCGCGGCTATTCGGTCCGGGTCCTGCCGCGGCACTCGGCCCTGGTCTCACCCTTCGTGCCGGGCTTGGTCCGATGGGCGTGATCCGCCGATCGCCCGCCCCAGGCGCTACGCTCGAGCCGCGTAGGTAGGCCGAATAAACATCGCGCGGGGCGCAACCCCGGGCGGCGACTCGATGTCTAACCAAGGACGCTCGGGGATAGGGCCGCTCTAGGAAGGGAGTCAACGCATGGAAACGTCGCAGGCCGCGCAGGTCATCATTTCCCTTATCCCCATGGTGGGCATCGTCATGGGATCGGTGGTCGCCTTCTTCTACTTGCTGTGGGGCCATAGGGAGAAGGTCCGGCTCATCGAGCGCGGGCTCTACGAGTCGGGCAGGTTCGACCTCGAGGCGTTCTGCCTGCTCGCGGGGATTCTCCTCTCCTGCGTCGGGATCGTGCTCACGGTGATGTTCGCGGTGCTCGGCTCGCTGTCCTACGCCCTCCTGGGCGGGCTCATACCGCTGGCCGTCGGCGCCGGGCTCCTCGTCTTCTTCGCTCTGCGGAGGCGGCGGGACGGGAAATGATCCCGGCGTCCGCCGCTCGGGAGCCGAGCGACGAGGAGATAATAGGCCGAGTCCTCGACGGAGACACGGAGTCCTTCGCCGTCCTCGTCAAGCGCCACCGCTCCCGCGTCCGAAGGCTCGGCATGAGCTTCTTCCGGGACGAGGACGAGGCCGACGATTTCACGCAGGACGTCCTGGTGAAGGCCTATTCGGCGCTGGGATCGTTCAAGGGGAAGAGCCTCTTCTCTACCTGGCTGCTCCGGATCGCGTACAATACCGCGGTCAACTCGAAGAAGCGCAGGCGGGAAACGGCGAGGCTCGAGAGCGAGGCCGAGATACCCGGCTCGCCGGGCGCGGACGAGGCGCACCTGCGCGAGGAGGCCGCCCGGGCGGTGCGCGAGGCGATGGCCGCCCTGCCCGAGAGGCAAGCGCTCTGCATCGAGTTGTTTTTCTTCTACGATATGAAGTACGCGGATATTAGCGAGGTCACCGGCTTCCCGGTGAATACGATCAAGTCGCACGTGTTCCGGGCCAAGCGGATGCTCCGCGAGAGGCTCGGCGAGCGCGAGGAGGACGGCGATGCGCTGCGGTAAATTCCTCGATAAGCTGGACGGACTGGATTCCGGGGCCGCGATGAGCCCCGCAATGGCCTTCCACGCCCTCCGCTGCCCCTCCTGCGCGGCCTCCGCCGCGAGGCTCGAGGCCGCGATCAGCGCCTATCGCGCGGCCCCGGCTCCCGAGCGGGAAGATTGGGTCGTCGAAAGCAGGATCATGGCGGCCGTCCGCCTTACGCCGCCGCCGAGGCAGGATTTCGCTATCCGGGACTGGGTAACCGCGGGGGTCGTCATCGCGGCATCGACCTTGCTCCTGCCGCTGACCGAGCACAGCGGGTTCCTCCGGACCTTCTTCGGGCCCGGCTACGCGCTCTCCTTCGCTATCGTCCTCGGGCTATCGCTGACCGCGTACACGGCCTTCTTCATCGGGACACATATGGGAGAGCTGAGGTCCTACCTCGACAAGCGAGGGCTCTGGGTGAGGTAGCCTCGGGCCCGCCCTACTCGCCGTCCTTCACGATCTCGATCTTGATGCCCTCGGGCGTCTCGGCCTCGTCCTTCGGGGGGATGGATACCTTGAGGATGCCGTTCCTGAACACCGCCTTGACCCGTTCCTGGGCGAACTTATCCGCGGGCACGTAGTACTTCTGCTTCTCGACGTCCTTGAGCTTCAAGCGGCGCTTGAAGTAGCGCACCCCCTCCTCCGGAAGGCCCTCGAGGCTGATCTTCGCCGAGAAGACCATGTAGTCTCCCTGGAAGGTCAGGCTGATGTCCTTCTCGTCGAATCCCGCCAGCGCGAATTCGAAGACCATGCCGCGGTCGGCGGTCAGGTAGATGTTCATGGGCGGGTACGAGTAGCCGGGATAATAATCCGCGTTCTCGTCCTGGCCGCTCTCGAACCAGGATTTCGGGCCCTGGGATTCGGGGCCGTGCCCGAAGCCCTGGGCGCCCATGCTCTGGAAGTTCTCGCCGAATTTCTTGGCGGCCTCGAAGGCCTCGTCGAGGATAGTCCCTATGTCGACGTACATCCTGTTGCCCTTCATGCGTCCCTTCCTGTTCGCGAGTCTCTCTCGCCGTAGTCGGGTGCGGGGCGCCCGGCCCCCGCGGCGCTTCGCCGCGGGAGCCGAGCGCCCGGCCTCCTCGGCTTAGTTCCCTTCCTTCACGATCTCGATCCGTATGCCGCCCGATATATCCTTGGGCGGCACCGTGACCTTGAGTACCCCGTTCTTGAAGACGGCCTTGGCCATCTCGTGGTCGTAGTCCTCGGCGGGCACGTGATACTTCTGCCTGCGGATCTCGCGGGGCCTGAAGGAGCGCCGCGCGAAGCGCGAATCCTCGTAGGAGGCGGTATCCGGGGCCTTCGCGTCGAGGACTAGGTAGTCGCCCTGGAACGTCACGGATGCGTCCTTCTCGTCGATGCCCGCCAGGCAGAACTCGAGTACGCGGCTGCCCGAGGAATCCTCGTAGATGTTGGCCGGGGGATAGGCGTAGTAGTCATGGAATCCGAAGGGCTCGAAGGGGGCGTCCTTCTTGCCCGCTCCGCCCTTTTCGGTCCAGAAGCGCTTCATCTCCGGCCCCATGTCTTTCATCCGCTCGCCGAATTCCCGGGCGGCGGCCGCGAGGTCGTCGAAGGTAGCGTTGAATGGAAAGTCTTTCGGGAAGCACATAGGCTCCTCCTGCGATAGCGAGGGAAGCGCGCTTCTGCCCATAGGGGCTTCATCGCGCTCCGTTCGCGCCCTCCGTACGGAGCGGCGCCGATTCCGGGCCCCGATCGGGCGCCCGTCTTCTATATACAAGCTAACACCGGTAGGGTAACCCGGCAAGCGGAAAGGGCGGCCGCCGCGCGCGGCGTCAAGGCTAATCCTCGCCGTCCGCGGCGCTCAAGCTATTCTTCGCCGCGAGCCCCCAGCAGCTTCGCCTTGGCAGCGGCCTCGTCCCGCTCGCGCCGCAGGCCGAGCTCGTCGAGGGCGTCGGCGAGGTTGAGCCACGCGTCGGCGAAATCCGCCTTCTGCTCTACCGCGCGACCGAAGGCCGCGCGCGCGGCGGCGTAGTCGCCCGAGCGGAATTTCACGACGCCGAGGTCGTTCCACGCTTCCGGGAAATCGGCCTTGAGGACCAGGGCGCGCTCGTAGCGGCCGGCGGCCTCCTCGAAGTCGTCGGCCTCGTAGGCCACGAGGCCGAGCGCGAGGAGGAGGTCGGGACTCTCGCCCTCGATCTCTAGGACGGCCTCGAGGTCGGCCTTCGCTTCCGCGGACCTGCCCGCCCGGCGGCAGGCCTCGCCGCGGTTGAAGCGGAGGCCCGCGTTGCGCGGCTCGAGCTCGAGGGCGCGGTCGAAGGCCGCGACGGCCTCCTCGTAGCGCTCGGCCGCGGTCAGGTCCATGCCGCGGGCGTTCAGCGATGCGGCGGTCTCGCTCGATCCCGCGCCGCCGCCGGCTCCGGCCGCGCTCATCCGATCACCGCCCAGCCGTAGCCGGGAATCCGCCTGCCGAGGGCGCGCCTCGGCTGGGCATTGTGGTTCAGTACTACTTTCACCGTCTTGCCTTCCTTCGTCTTCCGATCTATCGCCTCGACGCCCATGCCCAGGAATCGCGGCTCGACGCCCGCGGCCTTGAGGATGCGGCGGTACAGTATGAAGATGCCGATCGGATCGAGGCTCGTCCCGATATACCAGACGGCTCCCGATCCCAGCGCGTTCATCGTCGCGCAGGGCAGTCCCGAATAGAATTTGCGCCTGTCCGCGTACCGGGCGACGACCTTCGCCCCTGCGGGCTCGACTATGTCGGCCCAGACGCCGCCCTTCGCGCGAATGGGCCCTATCCGGATGCCGACCGAGAGCTCGCCCAGCGACTCGAAGCGCGGGACGCGGATGCCCGCCATCCCCGCGAAGGGCCCGGGAAGGGTCTCGGACGCGTTCCAGTTTCGCATATCGCGTGCGCCGGCGCGGTAGCCGAGAACTAGGTGGCCGCCCGTGCGGACCCAGGCCTCGAGCTCGGCGGCGAAGCGCGGATCGGCCATTTGGTGCAAGGGAAGGCTGATTACCTTATAGCGGGAGAGCTCGACCGAGGCGGCGCTCTTCACGTCGGCGTTGACGTTGAAGACGACGAATGGCGCGAAGCACTTGACGAGCTCCATGTCGACGCCGGCCTGGGCCCACTCGACGGGCTTCAGGTAGAGGCCCTTCGAGAGGTATTGGTCGGACAGGACCCGCAGGTTGTCCTTCGAGTAGACCAGGCAGGCTTCGCTCTCGATCGGCTCTGACGCGAAGCTCGAGAAGGCGGCCTTCGCCTCGCGGGCGTTGGCCGATAGGGCGCCGTAGCGCTCGGTGTCCCGATCGTCTGCGTCCCGCAGGCCGTAGCAGAGCTGCTCCTGGCCGAATGGGGCGGTTCGCCAGCGGAAGTAGACGATGCGGTCCGCGCCTCGGGCTATCGCCTGGTTGGTCCACAGCGCCATCTGTCTTTCCGGCGGCAGGTAGCCCAGGCAGTCGTGGCCTTGGAAGCCGCAGAACGCTTCCAGGACGGAATAGGGCCCGTAGCCGCCCAGCCCTCGGACGTAGGACTCGGCCAGGGCCTGGGCGAAATAGGGAAGGGGTTCCTTCGAGTCGCCCCAGGAGGGATAGTTGTTCCAGCTCGCGAAGTCCATGCCGCGCGTTAGGCGCTCGAAGTCGATCGCGTTCGAGAAGGGAGGCGAGTAGAGATTGGTCGTGACGAAGGCGCCCGGCCGCATCGCGGCGCGGAGGATCGCGACCTGCTCGCCGACGAAGGCGGCGGCGGAATCCGATTGGAAGCGCCGGTAGTCGAGGAGGAGGCCCGGATTGAACCCGGTCGCGACCTGGTCGCGGGGAAGGGGGACCTTGTCGAAGGAGGGGAAGCCGGCGCCCCAGAAGACCGTGCCCCACTCGGCATTCATCCTGGAGATCTCGCCGTAGCGCCGCTCGAGCCAAGCGTGCCAGGCTGCCTTGCAGTTCTCGCAGACACAATAATCCGAGCCCTCGGTGCCGACCTCGTTGTCGACTTGCCACCCCAGCACCCGCTCGTCCTTCCCGTAATGCCCGGCGCAGGCGCCGACGATCCGCGCGGAAGCATCCCGGTACGCGGGGCTGTTGAAGCAGCCCATCCGCCTAGTGCCATAATCGCGCCGCTTGCCGGAGCGCGAGAGCTGGAGGACCTCGCCCTCGTCGAGGAGCCAGGAGGGGAAGGTGGCGGTAGGCGTGCCGAGGATGACGCCGATGCCCCGCTTTGAAAGGATCTCGATCGCGCGGTCGAAGAGGGAGAAGTCGTACTGCCCCTTCCGGGGCTCGAGAACGGCCCAGGCGAATTCCATCATTCGGACGACGTCGATCCCGAAGTCCCGCATGCGGTCGGCATCGGTTTCCCACTTCGATTCGTCCCACTGCTCGGGGTACCAGGCCGCCCCGAAAGAAAGCGCGCCGCTCATCGATTCGCTCCCGTCTCCATGCTCCGCAGTCTAGCCGAAGGCTCGCATGATTGCCATATTAGGTGGCATGCGCGCGTCGGGAGACGGGATAGCGGGACGGAAGGACTGGGCGTACTTCATTCGCCTGGCCCGCCCCGAGGACCTGCGCGGCTTCTTTCTGTCGGCCGTCGGACCGGGGCCCGGCTAATTGACCGCCTTGGCCAGGCAGTTGTCCAGGTAGAAGGACGAGGCCCCGTCCTCCGGGATGATGTCCAGGACGCGCTTGAAGTAGTACATCGCGTCGGGGAAGTCCTTCTGGTAGTACGAGAGCATGCCCTGCTCGAAGAACATGTTGGCCTTCATCTTTCGCTCGAAGAGCTCGGGCGCGATGCCGTCGAAGATCTCGAAGACCGACACGGGCTCGGCCTTGCCCCTGACCTTGACCTTGCCGATGAAGCGGTACTTGTAGATGCCCGGGTCCTCGAGCTCCTTGAAGGCCTGCTCCGATATCGCCAGCGACACGTTGAAGGCCTTCGTTATCGCCTGGAGCCGCGATCCGAGGTTGACCGCGTCGGAGATTACGGTGTTCTCCATCCGGTCCGATACGCCGACGACGCCGAGCATGAGGTCGCCCGTGTGGATCCCGACGCCCATTGTTATAGGACGATAGCCTACCTTGGCGCGGTGGCCGTTGTACTCGACCATCTTCGCGTTCATGGCTATGGCCGACTTGATGGCCATATCGGGGCCCTTCTCCCCGCCGAAGAGGGCCATGATGGCGTCGCCGACGTACTTGTCCACGAAGCCGCCGTTCTCCCTGATCACGGGAACCACCCGGGAGAGGTAGGAGTTGATGAAGGCGAAATTCTCCTCGACCGTCAGGTTCTCCGACAGCTCGGTGAAGGATCGGATGTCGGAGAAGAAGATCGTCATCTTCTTACGCGCGTGGTCGCCGAGCTTGAGGTCGGTGATGTCGGCCTTGTTCAGGTGCTCGAGGAATTCCCTCGGGATGAAGCTCTTGACCGTCCTCGATATCGAGCTCACGTAGTCGGTCAGGGACTCGACCGTATCCAGCGTATTGCCCGCCTTCTTCAGCAATAGGAGGAGGATCGCGAGGCCGAGGGCGGCCAGCCCCGCGGGCCCCGCGAGATAGGCCGCGGCGAAGGACTGGGGTAGGAGCCGCGAGAGGGCGAGGCCGGCCGCCAGGGCGAGGAGGGCGCCGCCCAGGAGGAAGCCGCGCGCCTGCCCGCGGGCGGCCAATACGGCGGAGGCCGCCAGGAGCCCCAGGCAGGAAAGGCCCGCGGCCGCCGCGCCGATCGCCGCGGCGAGTCCCGCGGCCGAGGGCAGGGCGACGGCGGCCGCTGCGAGGGCTCCGAGCGCCGCGCAGGCGGCTATCGTCGCGAATCCCGGCAGCTTGTCGCGCAGCGCCGAGCCGAAGAAGGCCGCGAAGGCCGCTAGCATTATCAGGCCCGCGGCGGCGCAGGCGGATACGGCGGTCGCGAGGCCGACGGGTAAGCCGGGCGCGAGGCCGAAGACTAGGATGCCTTCGACCGCGAGGTAGAGTCCCGAGGCCAGCATCGCCGCCGAGAAGGAGATGAACTCCCTCGTCCT
>CAYPHO010000127.1:0-9000 GCA_964410245.1 uncultured Treponemataceae bacterium
TCGTACCTCGAGTGGTAGTTGTAGCCGCCCGTGAAGACGTTGGGCGTCGGGACGCCCATCTCGGTCAGCCGCGCCCCGTCGGTGCCCCCGCGGATCGGCTTGACGAAGGGCTCCGCTCCCGCCCGGCGCGCCGCCTCCATGAGCTTCTCCAGCACCTCGGGCCGCTCGTCCAGCTTCTCGCGCATGTTCAGGTACTGCTTTGCGACCTCGAGCTCGACCTTGCCTTGGGGATACTGGGCCTCGACGGCCGCGGCGATGGCGCGGATCGCCTCGATCCTCCTCTCCATGCCCTCTCGGCCGAAATCGCGGAGGAATATTTCCGCGCTCGCGCTCTCGAGCCCGCCCGAGATCTCGATGGGGCAGTAGTAGCCGTACCAGCCGTCGGTCGACTCGGGGCTCTCGCTGCGGGGCAGCATGGAGACGAAGGAGGCGGCCATCGAGACCGCGTTGGCCAGCTTGCCCCGCGCCGCGCCGATATGGATGGCCTTGCCCTTGAAGCTCGCGCGCACCGAGTAGGCGTTGAAGCACTCCGCCTCGATCTCCCCGGCCCTTCCCCCGTCGATCGTATAGCAGGCCTTCGCGCGCAGGCGATCGAGGGGGAAGAGGTTCATCCCCTTGCCCGTCTCCTCGTCCGGGGTGAAGGCGATGTCGATGGGCCCGCGGCGGATGCCCGGATCGGCGGCGAGGAGGGAGGCGAGGGTCATGACGATCGCGACGCCCGCCTTGTCGTCCGCGCCGAGGAGGGTCGATCCGTCGGCGACGACGATGCTGTCCCCGACGTGATCGGCGAGCTCGCGGTGCTCCGCGGGATCGAGTACGCATCCAGGGCCGAGCTCGAGGCTCTTCCCGTCGTAGCCCTCGACGACCCGCGGCCGCACGTTCGCCCCCGAGACGTCGCTCGCCGTGTCGATATGCGCCATGAGGCCGATGGCGGGCAGGGCCTCGAGGCCGGGAGAGGCGGGAAGGCGGGCTAAGAGGTAGCAATGGCCGTCCAGCGAGACATCCGCTATGCCTAAGTCCCGCAGCTCCTCCTCGAGGAGCCTGGCGAGGTTCCATTGCGACGGCGTCGATGGTATGTCCTCGATATGGCGGTCGCTCGTCGTCTCGACGGCCGCGTAGCGCAGGAAGCGCGATACGAGGCCGTCGACGAAGGGGCGCGATAGCAGCTCGGCGTAGGGTTTCATTATCCCAAGTATGCATGGGCGGCCGCGACGGGGCAAGGAGAACCGGCGCCGAGGGTTCACATCGAGGCCCCTCGCGGGTATCATTGCCCCGTGCCAAGATCGATCCCGCCGGCGCTGGTCGCGGCAACGCTCGCGCTCGCGCTCAGGCCCGCGCCGCTCCCCGCCGAGGGCGCGATCCTCGGGTCCTACATTTTCTCCTCGGTCGGCACCCCCGAGGGCCTTCCAAACGCGTCGGTATCGGGAATCGCCCAGGACCGGACCGGCTACCTCTGGTTCGGGACGCAGGGCGGCCTGGTCCGCTACGACGGCTACGCGTTCAAGCACTACGAGCGAGCGCCCTTCGACCGCGGCAGCCTGCCTCACAACCAGGTGCAGACGCTCTACCTCGACGGGGACGTCCTGTGGGTCGGCACCTACGGCGGGCTCGCGCGGCTCGACCTGGCGACGGAGCGCATCTCCTCGTACTCGAACGACCCGGGCGACGATAGCTCGCTGCCGAACGACGTCGTGACCTGCGTCGCCCGGGACAGCCGCGGAGCCCTGTGGGTCGGCACCCTCCGGGGCTTGGGCAGGCTCGACGAATCGAGCGGCCGCTTCGAGAACTTCCGGAACGATCCGTCGAATCCGGGCAGCCTCCCGAACGACGTCGTCCGCGCCCTCGAGGTCGACCGCTCGGGGAGGCTCTGGGTCGGGACCTCGGGGGGCGGGCTCGCCCTCTTCGATTACGGGAAGCGCTCCTTCCGGGCCTACCGAGCGGCGGATTCCGGCGGCGGCCTCCTGTCCGACTACGTCATGTCGATCGACGAGGACGGCGACGGGATCCTGTGGCTGGGCTGCTGGTACGGGGGGATCTCGCGCTTCGATCCCTCGACCGGGGAATCCCTCGGCGTCAAGCTCGGGGACGAACGGGCCTACGTCGTCAAGGCCCTCTCGGACGGCGCCGTCCTCGCGGGGACCTGGGGCGGCGGCCTCTACGAGTACGATAGCAGGAGCGGCCGCCTCTCGCTCAGCCGCTCGACCGGCGCGGCGGGCTCGCTCCCGCACGATGTCGTCTACTCGCTCTGCGAGGACCGCTCGGGCGACATCTGGATCGGGACGAACGGCGGCGGCGCCTGCCGCCTCGCCCGCTCGCGCCGCAGCTTCGGCGCGATTCCCGCCTCGGGCTCGGGGCTGCCTTCGGGGAAGGTCTACGCGGCGCTCGAGGACTCGCGCGGCTCGATCTGGATCGGCGTCTACAACGAGGGCCTCGCCCGCCTCGACCCGGGCGCGGGCACGTGGAGGCGCTACCGGAACGACCGCTCTTCCGCCCGATCCTTGCCGAACGATATCGTCAATTGCCTCTACGAGGATCCTTCCGGCGTCCTGTGGGCCGGGACGAACGGCGGGCTCGCGCGCTTCGACGCCGCCCTCGATTCCTTCACGGTCATCAAGCCGATTCCCGGCAGGAAGGAGTGGATCTCCTCCGAGGTGATCTACTCGATCGAGGGCGACGGGAAGGGCGGGCTCTGGATCGGGACCTTCCGCTCGGGGCTCGAGCATTACGACGTCGCGTCCGGGCGCTTCGAGCACTTCGCGCACGATCCTCGGGATCCCTCCTCCCTTTCCGACAATCTCGTCAACGCCCTCGCGTACGACCAGGCGGGGCGCCTCTGGGTCGGCACGAACCGAGGGCTCGACCTGTTCCGCGACGGGCGCTTCGCGCGCTACCTCTACGATCCGGACAGGCCGGACGGCGTCTCCTCGGACTCGGTCAAGACGCTCTTCCTCGACTCGAGGGGCATCATGTGGATAGGCACGGCGGGGGGCGGCTTGATGCGCTACGAGGCCGAGACCGATTCCTTCGTGTCCTACACTCATCGGGACGGCCTCCCGAGCACTACCGTCGTCCGGATCCTCGAGGACGAGCAGGGCGACCTCTGGGTGGCCACCCAGGCGGGCCTGGTCATCTACGACCGCTCGGCGGGCCGCTTCAGGCCCTTGCCGGTCTACGGCGGCCTAGGCGGGCGGGAGTTCTTCAGCGGCGCCTTCAAGAGCGCCTCGGGCTCGCTGTTCTTCGGCTCGCTCGACGCCCTCTACCGCTTCGACCCGGGCAGCTTCGAGTTCAACTCGCACATACCCGCGGTCGCGCTGACCGACGTCTCCTCGCCGGGCCTGGGCCCGCTCTCGGCCGCTTCGGTGTCCGGCTCGGGCGGCCTCTACCTTCCCTGGTCGAGCAACTCGGTCCGCCTCCGCTTCTCGGCGCTCGACTACCGGGACCCGGGGCGGAACCGCTATTCCTACAGGCTCGAGGGCGTCGACGCGGGCTGGTCCGAGCCCTCGGACCTCCGCGACGTCTTCTACTCGGACCTTCCCGGGGGCAGGTACGTATTCAGGGCCAGGGCCTCCAACAACGACGGCCTATGGAACGAGGAGGGGCTCGCGATAGAGCTGAGGGTCGGCTACGCGCCCCTGAAGCATCCGGCAGCCTTCGCCTTCTACGCCGCCATCCTGGTCGCGGCGGGCTACGCGCTCGCGTCCCGCAGGCTGGGCGTGCGCCTGGGCGCGGCCATGGCGGACCGCGAGCTCCTGCGCGCGCGGCTGGAGGAGACGAGCGCGCGCCTGGACCGCGCCTCGATCATCGACGCCCTGACGGGGCTTACGAACCGCAGGAGGGCCGAGGAGCTCCTCGAGGAGGCCTACTCGCGCTCGGCCCGCGCCAAGGCTCCGCTGTCGGTATTGATGGCCGACTTGGACAACTTCAAGTCCTACAACGACCGCTACGGAAAGGCCGCGGGCGACGAGTGCCTGGTGAAGGTGGCCCGCGCCCTGTCCGCGAGCCTCGAGCGCTCGACCGACCTCGTGGCGCGCTACGGCGGCGAGGAGTTCCTCGTCGTCATGCAGGGCGTCGATATCGAGGGGGCTCTCGCGGCGGCCGAGAAGGCGCGCAAGGCCGTCGAGGAGCTCGGGATCCCGCGCGGCGACTCGCGCCCGAGTCCCGTCGTCACCGTATCGGTGGGCTGCGCCTCGGTCGTCCCCGACTCGGGCCAGGGCCCGGCTCTCCTCGTCGCCGCCGCCGAGAAGGCCATGTTCGCCGCGAAGCAGCGGGGCCGTAATATCGCCAGCGATTGACGCGCTGACGCCCGCTTGCCGCGACCGGAGCCGCGTCCTTATCATTGAAGGCATGAAGATACCCGAGTACCCCCGCTTCGAGCCGATCAGCCTGGACATGCGGGACGAGCTTCACCCCTCGCTCAACAATACCGAGGACGGAATATCGGAGTTCACCTTCTCGAACCTCTACCTCTTCCGGAGGACCTACGGCTACCGGCTGTCGCGGCTGCCCGGCAAGGGACTCGCCATCGAGGGATCCCGCGACGGGAAGAGCTTCTTCTCGCTTCCCTGCTCGATTCCCGAACGGGCCGTACTGAGCGAGCTGATGGATTCCCACGACTATCTCAAGAACCTTCCCGAATCGCTGGCCGAGCCCAATCGCGCCTGCCTGGAGCGCTGGGGCTATTCGGTCGTCGAGGACCGCGACAACTTCGACTACCTCTACGAGCGCTCCGCCCTCGCCGAGCTCTCGGGCAAGGCCTACCACAAGAAGCGGAACCTCGTGAACGCCTTCCTGAACTCCTACTCCTACGAGCAGAAGCCCCTGTCGAGGGAGAACGTCGCGGACGCGATCGAGGTGCTCGACGCGTGGCGCGAGGCCAAGGGCTTCGACGGCGACTACGCCGCGTCGCGCGAGGCCCTCGAGCTCTTCGAGGCATTGGGCCTCCGCGGATCGGTCTACTACGTCGACGGGAAGAGCGCGGGATGGTGCCTCGGCGAGACGCTCGCCAAGGGGCATATGTTCGCCGTGCACTTCGAGAAGGGCGTCGACTCGTACAAGGGGATCTACCAGTTCATCAACCAGGCCTTCGCGCAGAGCCTGCCTTCCTCGATAAAGTGCGTCAATCGCGAGCAGGACCTGGGGGACGAGGGCCTTAGGCAGGCGAAGATGACCTACCGCCCGGCCGGCTTCGTCGTTAAGTACCGGGTCGCCAAGGGCGGATGCCCGGGCTGCGAGGCTAGGTCGAACGAGGAGGCGCTGCGGGACGAGGCGACGCTCTGCGCAAAGGCGGCCTTCCGGGGTTGCCGGGACGAGTAGATGGAGCGGACGCTCGAGTTCCTGACGGGGAAGGGGCTCGACCTCGCGGCCTCCGAGCGATCTCGGATCGCGGGCATCGCCCTGGCCGAGCGGGCAGCCTCCGGGCGCGCCTTCGGATCGGTCGGCGGCTACGCCGAGGACCTCGGCCGCCGGACGGTCTGCCTTACCCTCCTCGCCGGCGCCGGCACGCGCTGGAAAGCCTCGATCCGGGCGGCCGCCTCGGCCGCGGCGGCCGAGCCCGGGACCGGAGCGGCCGAGCCCGGGCGGCCCGCCGGCCGCGCCCTCGACCCGGAGCGGCCCCGCGGCCTCTATCCCGTGCCGGATTTCCTCAGGCCCGGCTCGGCATCCCTGCCCATCGCGGCCTACGCCATCGCGGCCACGCGGGGACTGGGGCGGCGCGTGATCGTCGTCCGCGGCTGGGAGCGCGAGATCGACGAGGAGCTCCTCCTTCCCTTGGGCGTCGATCCCGCCGAGCGAGCCTTCTTCGAGCAGGCGGCGCCCTTCGGCTCGCCGCTGGGGCACGGCGACGCGGCTTGGCAGTGCCGGGCGCTGTGGAAGGACGCGGACTACGTGATCGCGAATTTCGGCGGCGACGCCAATTCCCGGCTGACCGTCCTGTCCTCGCTGCTCGCGATCGACGCGCTCCGCGCTTCCGGGAGCGGAGTCGATCTCCTGGTGCCCGCCGCCCGCTTCGAGTCGCCCGCCTATCCCGTGCGGATCGACGAGGAGGGCCTTCCCAGGGGCTTCGGGCACGGGAAGCTGAAGGGCGGGGGCGGGCGGCCGGGACCGGGCTACGCGAACGTCGGCGTGAGGATCTACGCGGCGAGCGCCCTCCTCGAGAAGCTCGAGTCGATCCGCGCTCGCTTTTGGGTCGAGGGCGAGGGCTACGCGATCCCGGGGAACGATCCCGCGGGCCGCGAGTTCGCCCTGGACAACGTGGACGACGAGCTGGCGGCGGAGGGGAGGGCGCGGATACTGGCCTCGGCCTCCCCGGACGAGCTCTGCCCGGTCAAGAGCCTCGACGACATCCCCGCCTTCGCCGCGGCCATCGAGCGCGTCGTCGCCTCGGACCGCGCCGCGGTCCCCGAGTAGTCCGCCCGGGCTACAGGAGCGGGGCGGGCTCGGCTATGTGGAATCCCTGGGCGTAGTCGACTCCCATCTGGGACAGCCTCGACTTGATCTCCGCGTTCTTGACGAATTCCGCGATCGTCTTGATGCCCATGACGTGGCCGATTGAATTGATCGACTCGACCATCGTATAGCCGACGAGGGACTCGTCTATCGTCTGGACGAGGGAACCGTCGATCTTCAGGTAGTCGATCGGCAGGTTCTTCAGGTAGGAGAACGAGGAGAAGCCGGCGCCGAAGTCGTCCAGGGCGAAGGTGAAGCCCTTGTCCTTGAGGCGCTTTATGAAGCGCGTCGCGGCCGCGTAGTTTTGGATGGCGGCGGTCTCGGTGATCTCGAAGCAGAAGCTCGAGGGCTCGAGGCCGTTCCGCTTGGTCTCGAGGAGTATGAAGTCGACCAGGGCCTCGTCCAGGAAGGAGGGGCCGGAGAGGTTGATCGAGATGATGCTCGACTTGATGTCCGAGCCGCGATCGGAGAGCGCTCGATAGGAGGACATCGCGTTCTTGATGACCCAGCGGTCGATGATGGGCATGAGGTTGTAGCGCTCGGCGGCGGGGATGAAGTCGCCGGGGCGGGCGATGCTGCCGTCCTCGTTGACGAGGCGTATCAGGACCTCGGCCTTGGGCTTCGCGTCGAGGTGGTCCGAGAGCGGCGCGATCGGCTGCTGGTAGAGGACGAAGCGGTTCTCCTCGGCGGCGCGGTTGATCTTGGATATCCATTCCATCTCGCCGCGCCGCTTGAGGAATTTCGTGTCCTTCGCGTGGAATACCGAGACGCGGTTCCCGCCCTCCTCCTTCGAGAGGTGGCAGGCGTCGTCGGCCGAGGCGAGCACGACGTGGATGTTCTCGCTCTCCTGCGAGAGGGGGACGATGCCGATCGAGAGGGTGACGGGGAATACCGAGGTCTGCCAGGCGAACTTCCTGGCCTCGACCGCGTCCTTGAGGCGCTTAGCGACGTTGATCGAGTCCTCGGGGTCGCAGTCCTTGAGGATGATGGCGAACTCGTCCCCCCCGATGCGGGCCGAGATGTCCTTGCGCGAGATATTGGACTGGATGTCCGAGGAGAGCTGCCGGAGTAGCTCGTCGCCGGCCACCGAGCCGCAGGTGTCGTTGATGACCTTGAAGCGATCGATGTCGATGACCAGGAGGGCGTGCCGGTCTCCCGAGGACTTGAGCGACGCGAGGATCTCGCCCAGCTTGAAGGAGAATTCCTCGCGGTTCGACAATCCGGTGAGGCTGTCGTGGCTCGCCTGGTAATTGATGGTCTCGGACATGCGCTTCATCTCGGTGATGTCGCGCAGAGTAAGGAGGTAGCCCTCCGAGGCGTTCTCCTTCTCGTGGATCCGCGTGATCGAGCCGTCGACCAGGAAGGTCCTCCCGAGCCCGTTCTTGATGATCGCCTCGCTGAAGAAGAAGGGCTTCGAGTCGACGTTCGGTATGGACCCGGCCAGGAGCTCGACCTGGCCGCGCGGATCCAGCACCGAGACCACCTCGCCCAGCTTTCTGCCCTTGGCCGAGGCCTCCGCGACCCCCGTGATCTCCTCGGCCACCGCGTTCATGAAGCTGACCGAGAGGTCGGTGTCGGTGGCTATTATCCCGTCGTTGATCGAATGGAGCATGGCCGAGAAAAGCCTTTCCTGCTTGCGGAGCTTCTTGTCGATGCTGTTCTTGTACAGGGCGATGTCGATGGTCGTATAGAGCTCGCGCTCCTTGAAAGGCTTCAGGATGTAGCCGAAGGGCTCGACTTCCTTCGCCCGATCCAAGGTCTTCTCGTCGGTGTAGGCGGTCAGGAAGATGACGGGGATCGCGAAGCGGGAGCGGATATGCTTCGAGGCCTCGATGCCGTCCATCTCGCCCTCGAGCCTGATATCCATGAGGATGATGTCGGGACCGCGCTCCTCGGCGAGGCGGACGGCCTCGATTCCCGAGGCGGCCATGCCCACGACGGAGAACCCGAAGCGCTCGAGTCGCCGCTGCAGGTCGAGGGCGATGATCTTTTCGTCCTCGACTATCAGTATTCTCTCGTTGTTCATTCGCTGCTCTCTTGAAGTATAGGCTTGATCTCGCTTCGCGCAAGTCGAGGCAGGCGCGATATGCGAGATAGATCGAGGCCGGTTTGTGAGTGTACTCGATGTAGGGCCGGGAGGCGACAGATAGATCACTGCTTGCATTATCTAGAAAATATCCAATATATCAATAGAAATCGGTAGGCGTACCCCGTAAATATATGAATACAACTCATTTTCAGTCATAGAATTAGTTGCATATTTTGTTTGATTTTATTTGTTTTCGTTATCCAGGCGTACAGCCTTTCCTCCTCCATAAAGGTAGAAAATATAGGCTTCCGCGGGCAGGCCGAAGATGGCTTCTGCCGCGCTCTCGTAGGCGCCCAGTTGAATCGCGTGCCCCTCCTCGTGAAGGATCGGGTCCGTTTTGTAATCGACGACTACCACACGGCCTTCCTCGATGAAGGCGAGGTCGATGATCCCGCGGGCGCAGCGAGGAGCATGCGTTTTTCGCTCGAGGGCGAGGGCAACCTCGAGTTCGACGATCAGCTCGCGCG
>CAYPHO010000128.1:0-8960 GCA_964410245.1 uncultured Treponemataceae bacterium
CGAGGGCTTCTTCTTCTCGCCCCAACTCAAGGCGAACGTCGTAAGGCTCCTGGAGCGGCGGCAGTCCGCGGCCGTCGACGACGAGAAGAGGGGACGCATCGACAAGCTGTTCTCCCAGCTCGACGCGGTCGTCTCGGAAAGGCTCGACGCGAACGTGCTCCTGTGCCTGATCCGCGCCGTCAAGGGCGATCCCTTCTACACGCCGCCGACGCCGCGCGACCGGAAGGACTTCCTCGAGGCCTACAAGAGGAGGCTCGTCGTCCAATTCGACAAGGACAGGGAACGCATGACGCGGGAGCGCCACGAGAGCGCCATCGCGGCGGACATCAAGAGCCTCTTCGGCGAGGCCGAGATACTGGAGATCGACGGCTACGACGACGAGCACGACGCCCTGCTCCGGCGCGAGAGCCCCAACGGCTTCGCCTGGATCAAGCCGCTCAGGCTCATCAAGACCTTCGTCGCCTCGGTCTTCGACCCGGTGATCAAGGAATCGGTCAAGCGCGTGCTGGTCGAGGGCTACTTCGACGACAAGAGCTTCCAGAACAACCTCGCGAACGTCCTCTACCAATGCGAGCGCGCGGGGGCGAGGATAGCGGAGCTCGAGGAGCAGCTGCGCGGATCGGGAAGGATGTCCCTGTCCTCGATGCGCCGGTACCTCGAGGAGATGCGCAGGGGAAAGGACATCGCCTCGTTCCTCTCGCACTTCGTGGACTCGGTCAACGACCGGGCCCGGAGCATCGTCGAGGACGAGACCAGCCTCTTCGCCATGCTGGGCGAGGCGCTGGGCGAGCTCATGGCCGATTACCGAAAGTCCAGCCCCGACCTCATCACCAATCTCCACGCCTTGGGAGGCGGCCGGAACAAGGAGATCCTGGGACATATCCAGGCCGGCCGCGACCGGATCATCATCCTGGTCAAGATCATGCGCAACTTCACCTTCGCGAAGACGCCGATCCAAAGCGCCCTGGCGGCGAGCGCCGCGGCGATCGGCCCCCTGCCGCGCGACAAGCGGGCCCCCGAGGCGAAAAGCGCCCAACCTTGACCCTCCTCGCTCCGCCGTGCTAGAACCTGCCATGCTGAACGACGCCGATGGAGCCCGATGCCCCCCCCAGGCGGCGTCGCCCTGGCCCGCGTCGATGGGCCACGAGTGCGGCGTCGCCGGCGTCTTCTCCCCGGTTCCCGTCGACATCCCCAAGACCCTCTTCTACATGCTCTTCGCCCTCCAGCACCGAGGCCAGGAATCCTGCGGCATGGCCTGGGAGGAGGGAGGTTCCTGGCGCTCGCACCGCGACCTGGGCATGGTCGCGCCGGTATTAGGGCGCTTCGTCCAGGAACGGCACGAGTCGCGCATGGGGATCGGCCACGTCCGCTACTCGACGGCGGGCGGCGCGGGCGTCCGGAACGCCCAGCCCATCGTCGTGGACTGCAACAAGGGCCGCGTCGCCCTGGCGCACAACGGCAACATCTCGAACGGCGGCCGGCTCCGCGCCGAGCTGACGGAAGCCGGGTCGATCTTCCAGGGCACGGCCGACTCCGAGCTCATCCTGCACCTGATCTCGCGCTCACGGTCCCGCGACCGCGAGTCCTTCCTGCGCGACGCGCTGTCCCCGCTCGAGGGCGCGTACAGCCTGGTCATGCTGCACGAGGACGCGCTGATCGCGGCCCGCGATCCCTCCGGCTTCCGGCCGCTCTATATCGGCCGCTCGGGGGCTACGGCCTTCGCGACCTCGGAGACCTGCGCCCTCCACTCGATGGTCCCCATGGAGTACCGCGAGGTCGAGCCGGGAGAGGTCGTGATCGTCGACGCCTCGGGAGAGCGCTCCTTCCGGCTCGACCCGGCCCCGCGGCGCTCGCGCTGCGTCTTCGAGCTGATCTACTTCGCGCGCCCCGATTCCGAGGTCTTCGGCCAGTCGGTTCACGCCGCCCGCGTCAGGCTGGGAGAGGCCATGGCCGACCTCGACTCCGGCGAGACCGCGGCCGACATCGTCATCCCCGTGCCCGACTCGGGCAACATCTCGGCGATCGGCTACGCCCGCCGCAGGGGCCTCCCCTTCGACTTCGGCCTCGCGCGCAACCACTACGCGGGCCGGAGCTTCATAATGCCCACGAAGGACACGCGCGAGCTGGCCGCCCGCCTCAAGCTCCACGCGGTGCCCGAGGTCGTTTCGGGCAAGCGGGTCGTCATGATCGACGATTCGCTGGTCCGCGGCACGACGAGCAGGATCATCGTCGGCCTCCTAAGGGAGGCGGGCGCGCGCGAGGTGCACCTACGGCTCGCCTCCCCCGAGCTCAAGTGGCCCTGTTACTACGGCATAGACATCCCCGATCGCGGCCAGCTCATCTCGAACCGGCTGGACCCGAAGGGGATAGCGCGCGAGATCGGGGCGGACTCGGTGAAGTTCCTCCCGGTCGACCGCCTCCTCGAGGCGCTCGGCGGCGGCGGGTTCTGCTGCGCCTGCTTCGACGGCGATCATCCCTTCCCCCCGAAGAGCGGCGAGAAGGAATGACGATGGGCGGCGCGGACTACGGGAAGGCGGGCGCGGGCATCCGCGGGAGCGAGGCCCCCGCCGACTACATCAAGGGCATGGCGCCGAAGGCCGCGCCGGACCTGCGCGGCTACCGCGATCCGGTCATCCTCTCGACGGCCGCCGGCGTCGGCGAGAAGCTGCTCGTCGCGAAGCGGCTCGGGCGCTACGACGCGATCGGCATCGACCTGGTCGCGATGAGCGTCAACGGCCTCGTCGTCCGCGGGGCCAGGCCGGTCCAATTCCTCCACTACGCCGCTTACGGGCGGATCGGCGAAGAGATCCTCCAAAGCCTCGCCTCGGGCGTCGCCGCGGGCTGCGAGGCCGCGGGCTGCGAGCCGGCCGGGGGCGAGGCCGCCGAGGCGCCCGAGATGTACGCTCCCGGCGACATCGGCCTCGCGGGATTCGCCGTCGGCCTGGCCGAGCGGGGCCGCATGCTCCCGCACCTCGACCGCATGGAAGAGGGCGACGCGATCCTTGGCATTCCCAGCTCGGGCGTCCATTCCGACGGACTCGGCCTCGCCATGAAGGCGCTCGGTCCCGGGAACGAGGCGGCCTGGGAAGAGCTCCTCGTCCCGACCAGGATCTACGTGCGCGAGCTCCTCGACCTGATGTCGACGGGCCGCGTGCTGGGCGCCGCCCATATCGCCGGATCGGGCCTGGCGGGCGGCGTCGACCGCGCCCTTCCCCCGGGACTCCGCTCGCGCATCTCCTGGGACTGGCCGGTCCCGCCGATCTTCGGGAAGATCCAGGCGGGCGGGAAGGTCGCGGACGAGGAGATGCGCTCGGTATTCAACATGGGCGTCGGCCTCGCGATAATCGCGAAGAAGGAGGAGGCCGAGGGCCTCGTCGATATCGCGAGGGCGAAGGGCCTAGCGCTCCTCCGCGTCGGGGAGCTGGCCCGTGGCTAGGCTGGCCGTCCTCGCGAGCGGCTCGGGCACAAACTTCGAGGCGCTCGCCCTGGCCCTTCGCGAGAGGCCCCTGTCTGAGGGGCCGCGACACGAGTGCGCGATCCTGGTCTACGACCGGAAGGCCGCCTTCGCCGCCCAGCGGGCGGCCCGCCTCGGCGTTCCCTCGCGCTACGTCACGTACGTGGGCCGGGAAAGGGAAGAAGCCGAGGCCGAGATCGCCTCCGTCCTGTCGGAGGCCGGGGCAGACCTCGTCGCCCTGGCGGGATTCATGCGCGTCCTCACGCCCTCCTTCGCTCGCGAATGGAAGGGCCGCGTCGTCAACATACACCCGGCCCTCCTGCCCAAGTGGCCGGGCGCCCACGCCATACGCGACGCCTTCGAGGCGGGCGAGCGGCTGTACGGCGCGACCGTCCACTACATCGACGAGGGCGTCGACACGGGACCCGTCATCGCCAGGGACTCCTTCGAGGCGCGGGAGGGCGAATCCGTCGAATCGATCGAGGAGAGGATCCACGGGATCGAGCACCGCCTCTACCCGCGCGTCGTCCTGGAACTGCTGGACAAGATCGAGAGCTCGAGGAGGCAGGGATGAGAGTCGTCGTCGTCGGAAGCGGAGCGCGCGAGCACGCCCTCTGCGCCTCGATAGCCGGGGCGGGCCACGAGGCCGCCTGCGCGCCGGGCAACGCCGGGACCGCGCCGATCGCGCGGAACATCGCCGCCGACGCGGAGGATCCCGCCTCCGTCGTCGCGGCCTGCCGCGAGGCGAAGCCCGATCTCGTCGTCGTCGGCCCCGAGGCGCCGCTGGCCGCCGGCCTCGTCGACGCGCTCGACGAGGCGGGATTCGCGGCCTTCGGCCCCGAGAAGGCGGCCGCCGCCCTGGAGTCGAGCAAGGCCTTCTCGCGCTCATTCTCGGAGCGCTGGGGCATTCCCTGCGCCGCGACCGCCCGCTTCACGGAGGCGGCGGCCTTCCGCCGCTTCCTCAGCGAGCGCCGCGGCGAGACGCTGGTCCTGAAGAAGAGCGGCCTGGCCGCGGGCAAGGGCGTCCTCGTTTCCGACGACCGCTCCGAGCTCGAGTCCTTCGGCATATCGGTCCTCGAGGAGGACGAGCTCCTGGTCGAGGAATTCCTGAAAGGCCGGGAGATATCGGTATTCGGCATATCGGACGGCAAAGACTACCTGCTCCTGCCCGCCTGCGCGGACCATAAGAAATCGGGGGCGGGGGACACGGGCAAGAACACCGGCGGCATGGGGGCGATCAGCCCGGTGCCCTACGCCGACGCGGCGGAGATGTCCCGCATCGAGCGCGAGATCGTCGAGCCCAGCTACCGCGGCATGGCCGCCGAGGGCATCGCCTATCGGGGCGTCCTCTTCTTCGGCGTCATGGCGACCGATCGCGGCCCGCGCCTCCTCGAGTACAACGTCCGCTTCGGGGATCCCGAGACCCAGTCCCTCTTCCCCTTGATGTCCTCGGATCCGGTGGAGCTCCTATACGCCGCCGCCCGCGGCGACCTTGCGGGAATCAGGCCGAGCTTCTCCGACGACTACGCCTGCGGCGTCGTCGTCGCGGCGCCGGGCTATCCGGACGCCTATCCGAAGGGAATTCCCGTGGACCTCGGCGAGGCGGACGCGCTCGAGAAGTCGGGCGAGGCGAGGCTCTTCCACGCATCGACGACGAGGGGCCCCGACGGAAGGGTGCTGACCGGCGGCGGCCGCTGCTTCACGGCGGTCGGCCTGGGGCCGACCTGGCCGGAAGCCCGGAGCCGCGCCTACGCCATGGCCGCCGCGGTCCGCTTCGAGGGCGCCTGGTTCAGGCCCGACATCGGCGCGTCGGCCTTCAGCGGGCGATGAGCGCGGCGGCGCGGGGAGCGCGGCCTCGGCGGGCCGCCGCTATCCCCGCGCGATGAACGCGGCGGCCCTGGATTCGAACCACTTGAACAATGCCTCGGCCCGGTTCGAGAAGGAGTCCTCCAGCTTGCCCTTGAAGACGCCGGGGGCCGAGGCGCCGCTCGCGGCGTAGAAGATGATGGCGTCCTCGGCCTGGACAGCGAAGAGCCTGGTCTTGAGCGCCTCGGGCGCCATGACCGGGACTATGCCGTAGCTCATCCGAGTCAGGTTGGTCGCCACCACGCGGACCGCGCCCGGCGCGGACTCGAAATCGTATCGATAGACGTTCTCGCCGAAGCTGAGGTCGCGCTGGAGGGCGTAGAGCGATTCCGACGCGGGGATCGCGCCGACGGCGGGCGCCGCGGGATCGGGCAGCCTCGCCTTCTTCTTCGGGTCGTCGATCAGGTAGGACTCGGCGTAGAAGGTCCGCATCTTCTTGCGGCTCGCCGAGTAGTACTCGATGCCCTCGAGCGAGCCGATCGAGCGCAGTAGCCCGTAGATCGAGGCGAGCTCGGCGTCGAGGGCCGCCGAGTCGGCGCCGGCCTTCCTCGGCAGGATGAAGGCCGTCTCGACCAGGACCGAGGCGCCCTCGGCGATGATCGCCTCGCGCAGGGCCTCGGCCGCCGGGTGGGCGGGGAGGAGGACGGGAACGCCCTTCCCCAGGCGTACCGCGCGGCCCTGCGCCAGGCACTCGGCGTAGGCGGTCGGGCCCAAGAGGGCGGCCGCGGTTCGGAGCGGAGCGGCCAGCGGGGCCGGGGCGCCTTGGGCGGCGGTCGTCCCGTTAACGGCGGCGGCCCCTTGAGCCGCGGCCGCGAGGGCGAGGGCCGCCAGCGCGGCGGCGAGGGCGATCCTCGATTCGAGACTTCTTGATTTCATGGCCTGACTATATCTCCCGCTGTTCCGCCTATGCAAACCACGCGCGAGGGGCCGCGGTTACCCGAAGTAGGCGGGCAGCCCGTAGATGTCCTCGACGCCCGATACGAGTATCGCGCCCATGCCCAGCTCCATCGCGGGCGCGAGGTCCACGTCGAAGCGGTCGCCTATGGACACGCACTCGCGGGGCTCGCGGCCCAGCTCGCGGCAGATCGCGAGGAAGGGCTCGGCCGAGGGCTTGCCCGATAGCGTGTCGTCCAGCCCGACGACGGCGGAGAAGCGCTCGCGCACCCCTAAGGCGGCTAGGCTCTTCTCGCCGACGAGGCGCGGATTATTGGTCATGAGCCCGAGCTGGAAGCGCGTCGCCAGGGCGCCGAGGGCCTTGTCGAGCGAGGGATTCCTCTTCAGCCACGCGGCGGGCTCGAAGCATTCCTCGCGCCACCTCACGCTGTCGCGCATGTCGACGCCGAGCGCGGCGAAGAGCTTGCCCAGGCTGGTCTTCCCCAGGCCCGCCGCCTCGCGCTCGGCGCGCAGGGCGGCGATCCTGGCCGCGGCGCCCTCGGTCCCGATCCCGAGATGGCGGCCCAGCCGCTCGACCAGGGCGTCCTCCTGGAATTTCGCGTAGGCTGGATTGGTATAGAGCGTGTTGTCGAGATCGAAGATCAGGGCCTTCGGGTCCTCGCCGACGGCGACGGCCTTCATCGAGCGGCGGAGTCCCGGGCGGAGCGCTCGATCTGCTTCTTGATTCGCTTGGCGACGAGCTCGCGGTTGTCGAGCATGGATGATACCGAGCGGTTGTGGTGCACCAGGCTGATGATCTGCGCGAAGAGGCCGGTCACGTCGGCCTGGATGTACCATTCCTTCTGCAGGAGGTCGCGGTGATGCACGCCGTTCGTCCCGATGATCTTGTGGAAGAGGCCCTGGCGGAAGGCCGCGTCGAAATCGTCTATGGCCGAGCCCGAGAAGAGGGGCAGGGACACGGCGCAGATGACCCGCTCGGCGCCGCTGTCCTTCAGCTGCTTCATTCCCTTGATCAGGGTCGAGCCGGTGCCGATCATGTCGTCGGCCATGAAGACGGTCTTGCCCTTTACGTCGCCCAGGAGCTTCATGTCGCTGATGTTCGAATCCGAGGCGCTGCGGGTCACCTTCGAATAGTCGCGTTCCTTATACAGGAGGTTCAGGGGCTTCTGCAGGGCGTTGGCGTAGAACTTGTTCCGGTCGATCGCGCCGGTGTCGGGAGCCAGGACGACCAGGTCGTCCTTCGTGATGTCCACGACCCCGATGAGCTTCTCGATCACCTGCAGCGAGGCGTGGAGATTCTCGAGATGGAGGCGATCGAAGCAGTTCTCGATCTCCTTCGAGTGGATATCGAGGGTGATGATGCGCTCGACGCCTAGGTTCTCCAGCATCTGCCCGACGCGCGCGGCGGTCAGGCCCTCGCGGCCCTTCCTCTTATGCTGCCTGCTGTAGGGGTAGGCCGGCAGGACCAGGTTGACCCGCTCGGCTCCCGCTTGGACCGCGGCGTCGACCGTGACCAGGAGCGAGAAGAGATGGTCGTTCACCGAGAGGTGCCGGTGCACCGTGCCCTCGTTGAACGCGATCGACTGATGGTTCTCGACGTCCTGGAAGATGTAAAGGTCCTTGCCGCGCACCGAATCGAGGATCTCCGTCTTGACCTCGCCGTTGGGGAAGTAGGTATGCCGGGCGTTGATCTTGAAGCGCGGGGGTCGGTACTGGCTGACGTTCCCGGGAATGTACAGCAGGCTCGAGCGCATGTCGGTGTCGAGGTTGATCTTGCGCGTGACGAGTTCCTGCGAGAGGTTGTAGCGGGAGGCGAGGGCGGCGCACTTGCGCTCGAATCGGCGCTGGTAAATTCCGGCCAGCCTGCGGATGACCTGGTTCGCGAACGCGTCGGCGCCGGGACAGGCCAGGATGCCTAGCTTTGTCGGGTCGGAATAGCTCATGCGGAGTACCTTCGTCGATCGATGGGCTTGCGACGAGGCTATACTCGGGCGCATTCCGTGTCAATGCCCGGCGGATTCCGCGGCGGGACGCGGCCCATGACGCGCCGATATGGCCCGCGGCGCCCGGCCATGCTAGTATGGCTGACCTCGAAAGGAGATCGCGCATGAAGCGAACCGTGATCCGGATGATGGACGAAGCCGCGCGGGATTGGAGCGCCGTACCCTACGCATTGAAGAAGGGCGACTCCGGGTGGATCGCGACTACCTTCGCGGAGGCGCGCGAGAGATCGAGGGAATTCGCCGCCTGGCTCGTAACGAACGGCTACGAGAAGGGCGATCGCCTGGCCCTGCTCGGCGAGGGCTCGCCCGAATGGATCGTCGGCGAATGCGGCATACTCCGGGCGGGCTGCGCCTCCGTGCCCCTGTCGATCAAGCTCCTGGGCGAGGAGATTCCCTTCCGCCTCGAGCATTCCGAGGCGAAGGCCATCCTGACCACCAAGAACCAGCTCGAGAAAGTGCTCGACGCGCTGGCGAAGGTCGCCGGCCGGCCGGTCTCGCTCGTCTACCTCGACGAGGACCTCGATATCGCCCGAGGGGCCGCGGAGAAGCGCGGCATCGGGGCCGAGAGGGTAATCGGCCTGGGCGAGGCGCTCGCCGCCGGCCGCGCGAGCCTGTCGCAGCGCGGGACGGCGATGGCCGAGCGCCTGGACGAGATCGCCGCCTCCGTCGAGGAGGACGATACCGCGACGATCTGCTACACATCGGGCACGACCGGCAATCCCAAGGGCATCATGCTCACCCAC
>CAYPHO010000129.1:0-8930 GCA_964410245.1 uncultured Treponemataceae bacterium
GGCCATGTAGATCCGGGGAAAGTCCGCGCCCACGCGCGCGATACGGTCGGCCAGGGCCTCGGGATCGTTATCGCCGCCCAGTACGCGCTCGGGCTCGCCGAAGACGCGGCGATAGTACTCGTACTTGGCGATGGGGTTCTCGTAGCCGGGGCGCATGGTCGAGACTTGCAGGACGATCAGCGCTGAAGAGAGGGCGATGATGCCGCCGAAGGTGTCGCGGTACTTAAGGCCGTTGCGGATGGCGCCGAAGCCTCCCATGGAGAAGCCGCCGATCCAGGTATCCTCGCGCGCCGCGCTTAGGCTGAACAGATCGCGCGTGAACTCGACCAGCTCGCGCCCGACGTACTCGCCGAAGAGCTCGCCCTTGTCCTCGTCGTCGAGGTAGAAGCTGTTCTCTCCCGAGGGCATGACGACGGCGATGTTGAGCCGGGTCGACAGCTCCTGCAGGCGGGCACCGAAGGCCCAGTCCGAGCAGACGCCCGAGAAGCCGTGCAGGAGGTAAACGGTCTTCATGGGCGGCTTGGGAGCCGGGGGAAGGCCGGGTATCTCGAGCTCTTCCTTGGGAATGAACGCGTTGAACGATACCTGCCGCCTCATGGTCTTCGCGAAGAAGGTCGCCTGGATGCTTGCCATCATACTCTCCTGGGCTGGATCATAGCATGAAGATCGTCAGCGGGCGCGGGCGAAAGCCTCGCCGAGGTAGGTCCACATCAGCTCCCAGGCCTCGCGCGCCGGCTCGGCCGGAAGGACGTGCGTGAAGCCGTGGATGCTGTCGGGGAATCGCCGGTAGCGGAGGTCGACGCCCGCCGCCATCAAGAGGCGCGCGTAGCGATCGGCCTCGTCGGACAGGCTGTCCCGGCCCGCGACGATGACGAGGGCCGGGCAGAGGCCGACGAGGTCCTCGGGCCGCGCCTTAGCCGGCGAGGCCAGGATGTCTTCGCGATCGGCTTCGCCGCTCAGGTACCAGGCGGCGTAGTTCTCGAAGGCGTTGACGAGCTCGGCCTTGACGGCGTCGGGCGCATCGCCCCAGTCCTTGTCCGCGGGCGGCGTCGAAAGGTCGATGTAGGGGAAATCGAGTATCTGGGCAGCGAGGCCGAATTCGCGCCGCCGCGCGCTTAAGATCGCGACGGCCGCGGCGATGCCCCCGCCCGCGCTGAGTCCGCCGACGGCGATCCGCTCGGGATCGATCCCGAACTCGTCGGGCCGCTCGCTGAGATGCTTGATCAGGCCGTAGGTCTGCTCGACCGGGGCGGGGAACCTATGCTCGGGAGCGACGACGTAGCCGACGTTTACGACGGCGCAGCCCGCCCGCTCGGCCAAGATCCTGCAGAACTGGTCGTCCGGCTCGCGGAAACCGAGGCAGTAGCCGCCGCCGTGAATATAGAAGAACGCGGGCAGCCTCGCGCGGCCCGAGCCGAAGGGGCGATATACATCGATCTCGGTCGGTCCCCATTCGGTCGCGACGGTAGTCCTGTGGTCCCAGCTGCCCAGCGGGGCCTCGGGGAAAATCCGCGGGAGCTTGGCGTTGAGGGCCGCCGCTTCCGCGCGGTAGCGCTCGATATCGAGTTCTTTCATCTTTATTACCCCGGCCTGCGCGAGCTAAATGTAGGAGAAGGGCTCGCCCGCGTTCACGAAGCTAACGGGGATGCCGCCGACCAGGCTCTTAAGCCATTTCGCCATGCGCTTCATGCCCCACTCCTCGGTGCGCTCGTGCCCGACGACGATCATCGACTTCTCCATGCCGAGGGAGGCCGCGTCGGCGACGTAGGAGCAGAGGGTCCACTCCGTGATCTCGCCGCAGACGACGACGTCGATGTCCATGTCCTTCATGAACTGCATGGGCATCTCCTCGCGCCCCAGGCCCAAGCTCCCGCCGCCCACCAGGATGCCCACCCTGCGGCAGGGCGCGTCGGGCTTGCCGACGATCCGGACCGTCGAGAGGCAGAGCTTATCCTTGAAGAAGCGGGCCAGCCCGTATAGGTCCGTCTCCTCGATCTCGTAGGCGTGGGAGAAGGCCTGGCCCGGGATGAGCTTGTCCCTCCAGCCCAGCTCGTCCAAGAGGCCTTCGTAGATGCGGTCGGGCCTCGCCATGTGCATGTGGTCGTGATAGCGCCAGACCGCCATCCCGCAGTCGGCCAGGAGCTTCCGCTTCGCCCGGTAGACGGGATCTCCCTCGACCCAGTCCAGCCGGTCGGGTCCCGTGAAATAGGTGGGCTCGTGGGTGATGATCATGTTCGCGCCGAGGGCCCGGGCGCGGTTGATTACATCCACCGTGGCCATGAAGGAGGTCGCGATGCCGCGCACCTCGGCCTTCCCGTCCCCCGCGACGAGTATGTCGCAAGTCTTCTCGAGGCGCCGCTCGCCGCAGGAGTCCCGCAGGACGGCTTCGATCACTTCGTTGACTGTCATTTCCTCTGGTTCCTTTCTTATGCCTCAGCCTTTGACGGCCCCGACGACGACGCCCTTGGTCAGGTACTTCTGCAGGAAGGGGAAGCCGATGATGATGGGCAGTATGCCGATCACGGCCATGGACATCCTGACCGCGTTGGTCGGCAGGTCGACCGCCCCCGCTCCGACCATGCCCGCGGCCTGGCCCGAGGTCATGAATTGCAGGTTGGTCATCATCCTCATGAGGAGGTTCTGGATGCCGAACATCTGCGGCTTCGAGATGTAGTAGAGGGCGTTGATCCAGTCGTTCCAGTAGGCGATGCCGGTGAAGAGGCCTATGGTCACGTTCACGGGCGTCGACAGGGGAACCATTATCCGGAAGAAGATCTTGAGCTCGCTGGCCCCGTCGATCTGGGCCGACTCGACCAAGGCCGGGGGCACGCTGTTCTTGTAGTAGTTGCGCACGAGCAGGGCGTTGAAGCCGCTCATCAGGTAGGTCGGTATGATCAGCGCCAGGTAGTTGTCCCGCAGGTGGAAGAGGCGGGTCCACATGATATACGAGGGGACCACTCCGCCGGAGAACAGCAGGGAGAAGAAGACGAGGAAGGCGATGACGTTCCGGTACTTGAAGCCGGGCCGGGACATCGGATAGGCGAGCATGGTCGTGATCAGCAGGCTGAGGGCGGTCCCTATCGCCGTCACGCCGATCGAAACGGCGTAGGCCCGGGATATGACCCCGAACTGGGAGAGCATGAAGGCGTAGGCGTCGAGGCTGAGCCTGTCCGTCACGAAGCGGTAGCCCCTCTCCACGATCGCCGATTCCTCCGTGAAGGAGGCGACGACGATGAGGAGGAAGGGAATGAAGGCGAGAATAGTTATGACCGTCAGAACGGCCGCGGCGAAGATCTTGAAGGCCCTATCGCCCTCGGCGGTAAGCGTTCTCATCCCCGTCCTCCTAGAAAAGCGCGCTGTCGGGATCGATGCGGCGGACAAGGTAGTTCGCGCCCAGCACCAGGGCGAAGCCGACGACCGACTGGAACACGCCGGCGGCCGAGGACATGCCGAGGTCGCCCAGCTGCATCAGGGCCCGGTAGACGTAGGTATCGATGGTCTGCGTGGCCCCGTAAAGGGCGCCCGAGTTCATCGGCACCTGGTAGAACAGGCCGAAGTCGGACGAGAAGATGCGGCCGATCGCGAAGAGGACCATGATCGCGATCGTCGGCCTGAGCTGGGGCAGGGTGATGCTGAAGATCTGCCTCAGCTTCCCCGCGCCGTCCATGCGGGCCGCCTCGTAGAGGGCCGGATCCATGCCGGAGATGGCGGCCATGTAGATGATCGAGGAGTACCCGGCCGTCTTCCATACCTGGACGATGACCAGGATGAAGGGCCAGTACTTGCCCTCCGAGTACCAGTTGACCGGATCCCTGCCCAGGCCCTTGAGGATCGTCTCGTTCAGGAAGCCGCGGTCGGCGCTGAGGAAGGCGTAGACGATGTAGGATACGACGACCATCGAGATGAGGTTCGGGAGGATGAGCCCCGCCTGCATGACCTTCGAGTAGGAACGCTTGGCGATCTCGTGCATCAGCACGGCGATGAAGATCGCGCAGGCGGTGCCCAGGATTATGAAGACGATATTATACAGGAGCGTGTTCCTGATCATGATGAAGGCGTCGCTCGTCTTGAATAGGAACTCGAAGTTCTTGAGCCCCGCCCAGGGGCTCTTCAGGATGCCCTTCGCGAAGTCGATGTTCTTGAAGGCGATGACCATGCCGAGCATCGGTATGTAGTTGTTGATCAGCAGGTAGACGAGGCCCGGGAGGGCCAGGAGGAGGAGGGGGCCCGTGCCCCCCCGCTTCTTCGCCAATGTCATGCAGGGACCTCCCCGATCTAGGTCATCGCCCCGTTGAGCCGGCGCCCGGGCGGCCGCGACGCGGCCCCGCCCGGGCGCGATCCTCGGCGCGCTACTTGCTCGACTTGATCCAGGCGTCGAGCTGCTTCTGCTTCCCGGCGATGATCCTGTCGATGCCCGCGTCCTTCAAGGCCTTGTTGAGCTTGGGGATCGTGGTCGCCGGATCGACGGCGCCGCAGACCAATCCCGGAAGGTATTGATTGTAGACGTTTGTGATCGCGCTGATCTCGTTCTTGAAGTCGGTCGTGTCGAAGTTGAAGCCGAAGTAGGGGGAGCGCTTGGTCTTCTGGTTGTCGTTCAGCTTGTAGAGGATGTCGTCCCAGCTCATCCCGACGGGCTGGTATTGGAGGGACTCGGAGCCGAAGACGCCCGTGCAGAGCGAGGCGGTGTAGGGGACGGAGTTCGCGTCCTTGCCGTCGGGGTACTTCCAGTGGTGGGCGTCGACCTTGACGTAGTCGCGGCCCTCGATGCCGTAGAGCATGGTATTGATGACGAACTCGTCGGTGTAGATCAGGTTAAGGACCTTCATGGAAGCCTCGGGGACCTTGGTGGTGCTCCCGATGCCGGTAGTTACCAGGTTGACGGCCTGGGAGTCGAAGTAGAAGGGCACGAGGTGCTTGGCGCCGATGTTCCTGCCCGTCTGGCCCGAGATGGTGACGCCGATCTCGTTCCCGCCGTAGCCGCCCAGCGTGCAGAAGAGCTTGCCCGCCCTGAACTGGCCGGGCGTGTCCGCGACGGCGGTGGCGGCGTCCTTGGACAGGTAGCCCTTGGTATACCACTCGCGCATCATCTTCGCGCCTTCCGCGAATTCCTTGCTCTCGTAGAAGTTGACGACCTTGCCGGATCCGCCGAATACGACGCCCGCCATCGTGGTGGCGTCGGAGAGGGTGTCTACCTCGTACTTGTTGGAGAGGTAGCGGAGGAGGACCGTGTCGCCGGTATTGATCGGCGCGAATGGGACGACGTCGGGCCGCTTCTTCTTAAGCGCGTCGAATATCTTCGGGAGGTCCTGGATGCTCTTGATGTCCTTCTCGGTATAGCCGGTCAGGGCCAGGAGGTCCTTGTCGTAGACGACGGTGAAGTTCAGGGCGACGCCCTTGTTGACCGGGATCGAGTACATGTGGCCGTTGAAGGTCGTGGTCTTCAGCATGCCCGGGCCGAAATCCTTGGCGATCATCTTCTTGATGCCTTGACCGTACTTCTCGATCAATCCCTCGAGGGGCAGGAGCTGGTTCTTGGAGACGAAGGAGCCCAAGGGGAAGGGATCGAAGATGTCCATCTGGGTGCCCGAGGCCAGGGCCAGGTTGATCTTCTGGGCGTAGTCGGCGGGACCGTAAAGCTGAATCTCGATCTCGACGTTGAGACCGGGATAGGTCTTCTTGATGTACTTGTTGATGGCGTCGTTCACGGCGGAGGTATCGTCGGGAATCTTATTGAAGGAGATCCACGCCACTACTACCTTTTCCGGCCCCTTGCCGGCGGCGAAGACGCTCGCGGGCAGAAGCAGCACCGCCACGGCGAGCAGCGCGATAAGAATGAAGCGTCGAATTCGCATAATTCCCCCTTTGGGCGAGACAATGATGTAGAAGAGTAGGGCACAATCTCGATTATGTCAATCGTTAAACATTTCACTCTACTATCTTCCGCCGGTCATCCCCGAGCACAATGAGGAAATGCACGACTTTATTCCTTATATAAAGCATAGCTGTGCTGAGAAACAGTAATGCGAGTACCAAGAACGATTATTCTGTATAATAAACGATTGACATTCCGCCTTACTATGATAGATAGTGATAGCTCGGAGTACGTAAGGATGCAGAATGGCTAGTTTCGATAATCCGATACCCTTCGCGAGGCGGGAGATCGACCTGCTCTGCGTTGGAGAGCTCCTGGTCGACATGATCGCGAGCGATTACGGCAGCTTCGTCGAGTGCGGCGACTTCCGGCGCTTCGCCGGAGGCTCGCCGGCCAATATAGCGCTGAACGCCGGGAAGCTCGGGGTATCCGCCTCGGTAGCAGCGGCGGTCGGGAACGACAGCCTCGGCGATTTCCTCGCCTCGAGCCTCGAGGGAGCCGGGCTCGATACTTCCTTACTGCTGCGCCGAGAGGAGTCCACGAGCCTCGTCCTCATCACCCGCAGCCGCGAGGCGCCGACGCCGATCTTCTACAGGGGCGCCGACTTCGGCCTCCGGATGAGCGCGGAGCTCGAGGCGAGGATGCGCTGCTCCTCGATGCTGCATTTCTCCAGCTGGCCCCTGTCGAGGGAGCCGGCGAGGGCCTGCGTCGAGCGCTTGATCGAGGTCGCCCGCGACGCGGGCGCGCTCGTCTGCTGCGACCCGAACTACCACCCCGCGATCTGGGAGGACAGGGCCGAGGCCGTCGCGGTCTTCGAGCGGATAATGCCGGATATCGATATCGTCAAGCCCTCGGAGGACGACGCGGACAGGCTCTTCGGACCCGACACGCCCGAGCGGCACATCCGGCGCTTCCTGGACCTCGGGGCCAAGCTCGTGATCATGACCCTCGGCAAGGACGGCGCGATAGCGTCGGACGGGAAGGAGACGCGCGAGTACCGCTCGCTCGCCGACGAGGTGGTCGACACGACGGGCGCCGGCGACGCCTTCTGGGCCGGACTCTACGCCGGCATCGCCTCGGGAAGGAGCGCGGACCGGGCAATCCGCCTGGGGATGGCGGTCTCGGCGATCAAGCTCAGGGTCGTCGGGCCTTCCGTGCCCGCGTCCTCGCTCGGCCAGATCGAGCGCGGCTTCGATCTTTAAGGAGGAAGCGCGCGTGGCTTTCGCCAACAAGGCGCAGTTGATCAGCTACCCAGATTCGATGGGCGGCGACCTGAAAGGCCTGCGCGAGGCCGCGCTTAGGCATTTCCCGGGCTGCTTCGCGGGAGGCGTCCACGTCCTGCCGCCCTACCCTTCCTCGGGGGACCGGGGCTTCGCGCCGATCGACTATTCAAGGATAGAGGGCCGCTTCGGGAACTGGGCCGATATCGCCGCCCTAGGCGACATCGGCCCGGTCATGCTCGACCTCATGGTCAACCACGTGTCGCGGCGCTCGGCCTGCTTCAGGGACTTCCTGGAGAAAGGCCGAGCCTCGCCCTACGCGCCCTGGTTCATCGACGTATCGAGGATATGGCCGGGCGGGGAGCCGGATCCCGCCGACTTGGCCGCGATCTTCCGCAGGCGCGAGCTTCCCTACTCGGACTACGAGCTTCCCTCGGGCGAGAAGGCGCGGGTCTGGACTACCTTCGGCCACGAGGATCCGTCGGAGCAGATCGATCTCGATTTCGAGTCGCCCGAGGTCATGGCCATGACGATCGATACGATCGCCGCCTTGAAGTCGCGCGGCGTCGGCGCGCTCAGGCTCGACGCGGTCGGCTACGTCGTCAAGAAGCGCGGCACGAGCTGCTTCTTCGTCGAGCCCGAGATATGGGAGACCATGGGCCGCATCCGGGAGGCCGCCGACGAGCTCGGCATAGACCTGCTGCCGGAGGTCCACGCGCCCCTGGGGATCCGGCGAAGGCTCGCCGAGAAGGGCTACTGGGGCTACGACTTCGCCCTGCCCTTCCTCGTCCTCGAGGCCCTGCTGAACGGCTCGGGATCGGCCCTCCTCTCCTACCTCCGGGATCGGCCGGCTAGGCTCTTCACCATGCTCGACTGCCACGACGGCATCCCCGTGAAGCCCGACCTCGACGGCCTGGTCGACGAGGAGGCGGCGCGGAGGGTGGTCGACATCTGCCTCGAGCGAGGGGCGAACCTCAGCCGGATCAAGTCGCCGGCCTTCGCCTCCCCGGGCGGCTTCGACGTCCACCAGATCCGCTGCGCCCTCCTCAGCGCCCTGGGAGGGGACGAGGACGCCCACGTCGCCGCGAGGGCGATCCAGCTCTTCGTCCCCGGCATCCCCCAGGTCTACTACGTCGGCCTCCTCGGCGGGACCAACGACGAGGAAGCGGCCAAGGAAGCGGGCGACGGCCGCGCGGTCAACCGCCACAACTACGCGATGCGCGAAATCGAGGAAGCAGCCGAGCGCTCGGTCGTCCGGCGGGTCGCGCGGCTCCTGCGGCTGCGCAACGAGTGCCCGGCCTTCGACGGAAGCTTCTCGGCCCGAGCGACCGGGGACTCGAGGCTGGAGCTGACGTGGCTGAAGGGCCCGTCCCGGGCCGTCCTCGCCGTCGACCTGCGGACGCGCGAGGCTATCGTGACCAGGGGCGGCGAGGGCTCCGAGGATCGCTGGAAGGCGTAAAGGAAGGGATGCGAATGACGCGCAAGGAATTCGAGAGGGCGGCGCCCGAGTCGGTCGGCCTGCCCAGCCGGGCCGTGGAGGAGCTGCTGGACCGGCTCGCCGGCGAGGGCGCGGAGATGCACGGCCTCATGATCATGCGCCGCGGCAAGGTCTGCGCGGAGGGCTGGTGGGCGCCCTACGGCCCCGGCATCAGGCACGGCTGCCAATCGCTGACCAAGACCTACGCCGCGACCGGCGTGGGCCTGGCCTATACCGAGGGCCTCGTCGGCCTCGACGAGCGCGTCGTCGACATCTTCGCCGACGAGGCTCCGCGGAATCCGGGCGACAAGCTCGGGCGCCTGCGCGTCCGCGACGTCCTGTGCATGGGCTGCGGCATGGA
>CAYPHO010000130.1:0-8868 GCA_964410245.1 uncultured Treponemataceae bacterium
GCTTCGACGTGCTTCCGGGCATGACCGGGCTCTGGCAGGTCTCGGGCAAGAACAAGCTCACCTTCGCCCAGATGATACGCTTGGATATCGCCTACTCCGAGAGGATGTCCCCATTCTTCGACATCAAGATCATCCTCATGACCATACCCGCCATCATCAAGATGGTCCTCGAGGGAATAGCCAGGAGATTGGGCGCCGCCGACGATGAAGCGGTCGCGGAAATCCCGATGGCGCAGAGCTCGGCCGGCTGACGGGCCGGTAGATCGGAGCGCCGTCCGCGAAGGGCGGAAAAGGAAGCGCCCGCGGGCATCATCGATGCCCGCGGGCGCCTTTATTATCCGCGGCCTCGCGCGGAGGCTGCGCTCGGCCGCTGGATTCAAGAACCGGCGAGGGACGATACCGCCCCTAGGAATGCCTCGATATTGGCGCCGGGCACCCCGGGCGGCATCCCGCCCGCGCAGGAATGCACGAGGCGGGCGCCGGGGGCCAGGGCCGCGGCCTGGGCCGCGACGGCGGCGGCGACCTCGGCCGGCGAGGCGACGGCCAGGGTATCGCGGGGGGGGATCGCGCCGAGCAAGGCGAGCTTGTTCCCGGCCTTCTCGTAGATCTCGGCCGGGGGCGTCTGGATGCCGGGATTGTAGAGATTGATGCCGATCTCGGGATAATGGCTTACCGATGCCTCGCAGGGCGCGTCGTTGTGGAAGAGCTTCACCTTGGCGGGGGCCGAGAAGAGCTCGGTCAGGTAGGGCATGCCGAACTCGACGAAGTCCTCCTCGCCGATGAAGCCGACGATGTCGTCGAGGACCATGATGCCGTCGATCGAGGGGAAAAGCTCGCGCTGGAGGGCGTGCCACTTCTTGAGGAAGGACGTGATGATCCCGAGGAGCTTCTTCGTCCGCTCGGGCTCGGTCTTCATGGCGATGAGGAACTCGGTCACGCCCATGAGGAAGGTCGCGACGTTCAGGGGGCCGCGGGAGATCGAGAAGCGGAAGGAGTGGCCTATGGCCCTCATCCTGGGCTCGGAGCGCTTCATGCGCTTGAGGACGAAGGGCAGGAGACCGTCCTTGGAGGGATCGGGCTCTTCCAGATTGTCGATATCCTCGACCCTGAGAATGGTAGGCTTAGCGTGGGGGAACTCGTTCTCGGGGAAGGAGCAGCGGGCGCCGAAGGCCGAGGGCTCGGTGCACATGCCGTACTCGGCCCAGAAGCCCGGGATGAAGATGGCGGAGGGGAAGGCCTCGACGGCGGCCTTATTGGCTCGGAACCACAGGTCGTCGTCGGTGAAATAGTCGAGTATCGAGACCCCGTGCCAGCCGGGCAGCCAGGGGCAGTCGATGATGAAGCCGGCCGTCGGGGCGGTAGCCCTTCCCTCCACGGCCGCGCAGAGCTGTTCCCATTGAGCGTCTGTCATGGATTCATCCTTCGTGTACGTATAAATGCTCGCTCAGGTCGACTCTCGGGCGCCGGCCTACGTTAGCGCTAACGTGATTGTACTTGCCTACAGGGTAATGTCAATGCTAAAAAGAAGGCCATGGCGAAGAGAAGGTGTACGATCGACGACGTGGCCAGGGAGGTCGGCGTCTCGGACATGACGGTCTCGCGGGCGATGAACGGCATGCCCGGCCTCGGCTCCGAGACCCGCGAGCGAGTCCTCGAGGCGGCCAAGCGGCTGGGCTACCGTCCCAGCAGGGTGGCCCGCGCCCTGGCCTCGCGCCGCTCGACGAGCCTCGGGATCGTCCTGCCCGACATGGCCAATCCCTTCTTCGCCATCCTGGCGAAGGCCGCTACCGACGTCGCGAGGACGGCGGGCAAGAGCGTCTTCGTCATGAACACCGACGAGAGCCCAGCGCTCGAGCTCGCCGCCATAGAGACGCTCAGGGCCGAGGAGATCGCTGGCATCATCGTCGCGGGATCGCGGCTGCCCGAGGCAAAGCTCAGGGCGGCCGTCGCCGACTTCGACGCCGCGGTCCTGGTCAACCGCGACTTCGCCGGGCCGGGCCGCGGCTGCGTGAACGTCATGGACCGCGAGGGCGCGGCCGAGGCGGTAGCCTACCTGGCATCGACGGGCAGGAAGCGAATCGGGCTCATAGCCGGGCCCGTCGCCGCCGCGGGCGCCCGGCGAAGGTGCGCGGGCTACCGCGACGGGCTCCAGCGCAGCGGACTGGCCTACGCTCCCGCCCTAGTGCGGGTCGGCGCGCCGACGATCGAGGGCGGCGTCGCGGCCGGCCGCGAGCTCCTGTCCCGGGCCCCCTGGATAGACGCGATCCTGGCCTACAACGACCTAGTGGCTATCGGGGTCCTGAGGGCCCTGGAAGAGGCGGGGCGATCCGTGCCCTCGGACGTGGCGGTCATGGGCACCGACGACGTTCCCTATGCCGCGATCGCCAAGCCCTCCTTAAGCACGCTCCGGGCCGACATACCCCTCCTGGGCGCGAGCGCCATGCGGCTACTCCTGGCGCTGGAGGAAGAGGGGGAGGCCGAGCCCGTGCCGCCCCAGAAGCCGACCGTCGTTATTCGGGAATCTACATAACGCTCGCTTCGCTCGCTAGGGCGTAAGGAAATGGTTGTACGGGGTCGCGTCGCGAGCTTCGCTCGCGGCCGCGACCTGCGCCTAATCATCGAAGAGGAGGCTGAACTTCGCGCCGTCCTCGTTCTCGGCCTTCACCGAGCCTCCCAGCTGCTTCGCCAGCGCCCCGATAATAAGCATTCCCAAGGAAGTCGCGGCGCGGGGATCGAAGCCGGGCGGCAGTCCGACGCCGTTGTCGCGATAGACGAGCCGGACCTTTCCGGGTCCTTCCCGCTTGGCCTCGATCCGGATCTCCATCACAGAGCCGGCCTTGAAGAAGGCGTGCTTGATCGAGTTGGTCAGGAGCTCCGATACGACTATGGCCAAGGCGACGTCCTTGTCCATGGGCAGGCTGATCGCCTCGATGTCGTATTTCACGGCGATATCGTTCTGGACGAGGTCCTCGAGGATGTAATCGCAGAGCCTGGGCAGGTAGATATCGAGCGAGGGCGACTCGACGCCGCTCGACTGGTAAATCTGCTCGTGGACCATGGAGATGGCCAGGATGCGGTGCTGGATATCCTTGAGCGCGACCCTCGCGTCGTCGCCGACCCCTACCTGCAGTTGGAGGCTGATATAGCTTATAAGGATATTAAGCTGGTTCTTCAGCCGGTGATGGATCTCCCGCAGCTCCATCTCTCGCGCGCTCAAGCGCTCCTCGAGCTCGGCCTTTATGGCGATATACCGGAGGTCCGTCTCGATTATCTCCTTGAACTCCCGCAAGAGCTCGACGAACTTGTCCTGATAGCTGTTCGCCTTGTCGGTGAGCATGCAGAAGGTACCGAAGAGCTCCCCGTCCTCCCATTCGATGGGGACGCCCATATAGGCCTTCATGCCCAAGCCGGCGTGGGGATTCCTCTCCCAGTACTCCTCGGCGGAGACGTCGTCGACCCGCATCTCGCGGCGCCTTCCGACGACGGTCTCGCAGAACATGCCGATGCCCAGCCGGTCGTGATCGGCCCGCTTATACGGGTTGCCCTCGGTGGTCGAGGCGACGACGATCTCCAGGGTCTCCTCGGTCAGGCGAGTGATGAGCCCGGTCGGGACGCGCATGATCGAGGCGACCAGGTCGACGATCCTCTGCCACTTCTCGATGACCTGGGCAGGGATGTCCGGCTTACCGTGCGAGACCGGGACGAGAATGAGATCGGACTCGCCGAGCACCTTGACGCGCGCGAAGGAGCCGTTGGGAAGCGCATCATCCTTCATGAGGTGCAAGTATTGCGCAGGCGCGCCCATTCCGCCAGGCCGGGAGGCGGAAAAGAGGGGAGCCGGCTAGGCGGCCTTCGAGGGCCCCGGGCGGGGCCCGGCGAAGGCCGCTATGCGATCTTGGCGCAGGCCGCCGCGGCCGCGTCGGCGGCGCTCGCGGCGTCGGCCGTATAGATGTCGGCCCCGATGGACTTGCAGAAGGCGTCGGTGACCGGCGCGCCGCCCACCATGATGACCAGCTTGTCCCGCAGGCCCGCGGCCGAGAAGGCGTCGACGACGCCCTTCATCTCGGTCATGGTCGTGGTCAGCAGGGCCGAGCAGGCGACGATGTTCGCCTTGTGCTCCTTGGCGGCGGCCACGAACTTGTCGGAGGAAGCGTCGACGCCGATGTCGTGGACCTCGAGGCCCTTGCCCTCCATCATGATCTTGACGAGGTTCTTGCCGATATCGTGGAGATCGCCCTTCACGGTCCCAAGCACGACGACGCCCTTCGACGCGGTCCCGGACTCGGCCAGGCGGGCCTTGAGGATCTCGAGGGAGGCGTTCATGGCGCGGGCGGCGATGAGGACCTCGGGAACGTAGACCTCGTTGCGCTTGAACTTGCCGCCGATGACGTTCATGCCCGCCATCAGGCCCTCCTCGAGGACGGTCTTGGCCGGGATTCCCTCGTCGAGGGCCTTCTGGACCGCGGCCTTGGTCTCGTTCGCCTTGCCTTTCTGCAGAAACGCGGAAATTTCCTCGAGCGTAGGCATGTCATCCTCCGGGGTTCGGCTGCTGGCGAGTATCGTACGCGCCGCGCTGAAATCCATATATAACAGACTTGCCCGTTTTTGTCATTTCTTGCGAGGGAGGCCGAAGACGGGCCGCTCCGCCATCCCCCGGCCCTCACTCAGCTCGGCGGGAGCCGGCCCCCGGACTCGCGGTACTTGCCGGGCGACAGGCCCGCGACCCTGCGGAAGACCTTCGTGAAGTAGCTCTGGTCCTCGTAGCCGACCATCCCCGCGATGTCCACCAGCGGGATGTCAGTGTCCCGCAAGAGCAGCTTGGCGCGCTCGACCCGGACGCTGTTCATGTAGGCCGTGAAGCGGCAGCCCATCTCCTCGCTGAAGAGCTTGGAGAAGTAGGTCGGGCTGAGCTTGACCGCGGCCGCGACGCTCTCCAGGGTGATCTCCTCGGCGTAGTTCGCGTTGATGTACCGCAGCGCCTTCTGCATGGCGTCGGCGTGCTTGACGCCCTCGAGGGGCAGGACGAGGTCGGTGAAGCGGGCCATGATGCCGGACAGCCAAAGCGCCAGGTCGTCGACGCTCCGCATGCGGGCGAGCTCCTCGAGGTAGGTGTAGTTAAGGCCGAAGATGCGCTCGGCCTCGGCCCCGCCCTCGAGGGCGGCCCGGGAGAGCAGGACGACGAGCTCGTTGACGCGGGCCTTGACCGCGCGGGCGTCCGAGCCCGTCGAGAAGAAGATGAAGCCGAGTATCTCGTTGAGCAGGCGCTGCGACTCGGCCTTGTCGCCGAGCGATATGGACTTGAGCAGCTCGCGCTCCTTCGCTATCGGGTAGGCCAGGGAGCCGGCCGGCTCGGGCTCGGCCTTGAGCGCGTGGATGTACTCGGATACGCGGGCGCGCCTCTGCTCGCCGTCGCGCCGCGATTGCAGGGCCGAGGACAGGACGGCCTGGGACGCCGCGTCCGCCAGCGTCTCGGCCAGGCTCGCCGCCCGCCGCGGCGAGATCCTGCAGGCCGAGTCCAGGGCGGCGCGGAGCTCGGCCCCGCGCCGCTTGGGCAGGCCGCCCGAGGCGGCCAGCTCCTCGACGACCTCCTCGGGCTCTATCACCATGGCGGGCCCGCCGACGAGGGCGGCCCTCATGACGCCCTCCACGATGACGGGGGCCGCCCAGACGATGAGCGAATGCGGGCAGAGCCGGACGTAGGAGCCGCCGAATCGGTCGGCCTGCCTCGCCGCGTCCAGCTGGGCGAGCCGCTCCTCGGCCGCCGCCTCGGGGCCCAGGACGGCGCAGGCGGGGCAGAGCGACGCGTCCCGGTCCGGGGGAAGCTCGCTTCCCTCGCGGTCGAAGGCGGCGAGGAGCTCGCCCTCGGCGCCGAAGAGGCGCCCGGGCAGGCCGGTCGCGCGGCAGTAGTGCTCGAGCCTGCGCGCGAGGGACTCGAGGTCGAGCTCCGGGGCCGAGCCCGGGGCGCCGCGCCGGCCCGGCACGCGCTCCTGCCTCACGGGAGCTCCGGGAAGATCATGCGCTCGACGTAGGCCGAGTTGAACTCGGGCGAGCCGGAGAGCTCGACGTACTCCGCCGTCCCGCGCAGCTCGGAGCACTCTTCCAGGGCGCCGCGCGATAGGACCGCCGCGGTCGCGCCGGCCAGGGACGCGTTGCCGACGGCGACCGCCCGCTCGGCCAGCTCGGGCGGGATGAGGCCGATCCTCGCGGCCGAGCGCGGATCGACCAGGCTGCCGAAGCCCCCCGCGAGGAAGACGCGGTCGGGGGCCGGGCCCCGCGCCGCGAGGACGTCGATGCCCGCGGCGATGGCCGCCTTCGCGAGCTGGGCCGCGCGGATGTCCGCCTGGCTCAGGTAGACTCGGCGTCCCTCGTCGAGATAGACGAGCCTTCCCCGCTCGTTCGCCCCCAGGCGCGAGGCGACGGCTTTAGGAAGCCCCGCCGCCTCGTCCTCGTCGGCGATCCTGCCGCCCGAGTCGACGAGCCCCGAGTCGAGGAGGGCCGCGAGGGCCGATACCAGGCCCGAGCCGCAGATCCCGGCCGGCGCCGCGTCGCCGATCGTCGAGGCCCGCATGAGGCCCCCCTCGAGCCAGACCGAGTCGATCGCCCCGGCGGTTCCCGCGCTCCCCATCTCGAGGCCCGCGCCCTCGAAGGCGGGGCCGGCCGCCGCGGCGCAGCAGAGGATGCCGCCCCGCCCGCCCATCGCGATCTCGCCGTTGGTGCCCAGGTCCAGGAAGAGCGAGCGCCCGGGCATGCCGCGAAGGCCGATGGAGGCCATGCCGGCGACGATATCCGCGCCGACGTAGGCGGCGATCCCGGGCAGGAGGACGGCGGAGCATCCGGGCCTCGGGGCCAGGCCGAGCTCGAAGGCGTCCTCGACGCGCGGACCCGTGAAGACCGGGACGAAGGGGGCGGCGGCGATCGCGCCCGGCGGCGCGCCCGCGAGGAGATGGAGCATGGTCGGATTGCCGGCCACGGCGATCGATACGATGTCGGCGGCTTCAGCACCCGCCTCGCGCGCGAGGCTGTCGGCCATCGAGGCGATCTGCGAGGAGGAAAGATCGCGCAGCTCGCCCAGGGAGCCGGCCGAGGCGGCCTCGATCCGAGAGATGACGTCCGCGCCGAAGCGGCGCTGGGCGTTCAGGGCGGCGGCCTCGCCGAGGCTCCGCCCCGTCGCGAGGTCGACGAGGCGGCAGGCGACGGAGGTGGTGCCCAGGTCGACGCCGAGCCCCAAGCCGGCTCGGCCGGCGGGGCGGAGCCCGATTACGCGGCCGAAGCCGACGACAGCGCCGAGGCGGCCGGCGCCGCGCGCGAGGCGGCCGAGATCGGCTAACGCGCCCAGGGAGACGGCGGCCGGCGGCCGAAGCGGCGCGGGGGCGCCGGGGCCGCGCCCGCCCTCGGGGCCGCTCGCGGCCGACGCGGCCGATGCGGCGGCGAGCGCCGCCAGGAGCCGAGTCTCGTCGTCGTTGCCGGCGCCCATGCCCGGCGCCTCGAGCTCGACCTCGACGACGCGGACCGGGGGATCGAGGGGGAAGCCCGTCTCGGGGCCCTCGGTCGCCAGCGAGGCCCGCCCGGGCTCGGGCAGCTCTATCGCGAGGCCGGCGCCGGCGCAGCCGGCGACGCGGGCGAGGCAGGCGAGCCGCACGCCGGCCTCGAGCTCGGCGGCGGAAAGGTGGGACGATTCCTCGGGCCCGGGGGGCGAGAGCTCGCCCTCGAGCAGGCGGATCCTGCACTTGCCGCAGAGTCCCTTGCCCCCGCAGGGCGTTTCCGGTCCCTCGAGGCCGGCCGCCGCGATCGCGGCGGATATCGTCGCTCCCTCTTCGGCCTCGGCGTCCGTCGCGTTCGAGCCTCGGATGAATCGTATCGCGCGCGTCATTGCAGTCGAGCCCTCCGGGGCATTATCGACTGACCGGAGCCCGCGGCGCAATCGGCCGCGCGCGCGATCGCCCCGGGCGCGGGGCTCCTTGACGCCGGCGCGGGCTCCCGGTCCATAATCCGGCGATGGCTCGATACAAGCTGATCTCATGCTCGGTGTTCAGGCGCGAGATCGAGGGCGCGATCGCCTCCTCGCCCGACCTGATCGACGCCGAATTCCTCGAGATATCGCTCCACTTGAAGAGCGAGGACCTGCGCTCCCGCCTGGGGGAGCGGATCGCCGAGGCGGGAAGCCGCTACGACGCGATACTCCTGGGCTACGGCCTCTGCGGCAACGCTCTCGCGGGCCTCCGCGCCCGTTCCGTCCCCCTGGTCCTGCCCCGGGCCCACGACTGCGCGACGATCCTCCTCGGCTCGCGCTCGGCCTTCAAGGAGCGCTTCGGGGAGAACCCGAGCGCCTCATGGAGCTCGGCCGGCTACGTCGAGTTCGGCTCGAGCTACGCCCACACGGCCGAGGGCGCCCTGGGCATCGACTACGACAAGCTCGTCGCCGAGTACGGCGAGGAGAACGCCCGCTACGTACGCGACGCGCTGCGCCCCGCGGTTCCCGAGACCGAGCTCCGCTACATCGAGCTAGAGGAAAGCGCGGGACTCGGCTACGCCCGGGTCGCGGCGGAGCGGGCGGCGGCCGAGGGCAAGGCCTTCATCCTCCTGGGCGGCTCCTCGCGGCTCCTGCGGGGCCTCATCGCCGGGAACTGGGACGAGGAGGAGTACCTCGTCGCGCCGCCGGGAGCGGCGATCGAGCCGAGCTACGACCGGGAGACGATCGTCAAGGCCGAGTAGCGTACGAGGGGCGCCGCGGCGGGCGGTTCAGCGCGCAGCTCGGCGCGCATCGGCTCAGCGAGCGCCGACCGAGAGGTACTCGGCCTCGTCGGGGCCGGCGTAGACCTGGCGGGGCCGCACGAGCTTCTGCTCGGGATCCTCGAAGGACTCGAGCCA
>CAYPHO010000131.1:0-8858 GCA_964410245.1 uncultured Treponemataceae bacterium
TCCTCGGAATTAGCGGAGAGCTTCCCCGAGATCAGCCCGGCGCCGGAGACGGCGGCCTGTATGTCCTTGACGATCTCTTCGAGCTTGGCGACGAAGACGTTGAAATTATCCGCGAGCGCGCCGAGCTCGTCGCGGGCTTTCCACGGGATCCGGACCGTCAGGTCGCCCGTGCCCCCGGCGATATCGGCGAGATAGCCCGTCGTGGCGTTGAGCGGGCGAGTGATACTCCTGCTTATCAGCAGGAGGATCGGCAGCAGGACCAGCAGGAAGCCCGCTATGATAAGGACGAAGATCAGCCGCATCTCGCGCACCGGGGCGAGGGCCTCGCCGGATTCGATCTCGGCGATGAGCGTCCAGCTTAGGCCGGGGATCTCGACCGCGCGGGCCACGGAGAGCTGGGCCTCGCCGCCTTGCTCGGGCACGACCTCCCTGTCCACCGAGCCCGACTCGAAGAGCTTCTGCATCTGGTCGTCGCCCAGCCCGGTCGGCAGGCGCATGATCGTCGTGCCGTACTCGCGGATCTCGCGCGCCTTGCCCGCGAGATCCGGATTGGATTCCAGCGCGGCCAGGAACTTGCCGGGATCCTCGAGGAAGAACCGATTCTCGCTGCGGTAGAGCCGGTCCCAGCCAAGGAGATAGCTCTGGCCGGTCCGGCCGAGCCCCTCCTCGACCCACTGCCCCGAGGAGGTCATCACCTCGTTGATCCGCTTGACCGGCATCTGGATCGCCAGCACTCCGATGTACTCGTCGCCGTCGAAGACGGGCGCTCCGATGAAGGACGCCGGAGCCAGGTAGGACGGGAGGTAGGCCGAATAATCGACGAGGACCGACTTGCCCTTGACGGGCTTGGAGTTGATCTTGCGGAAGACTTCTCCCAGCCCCGAGTATACGTAGGGCCCGACGACGAGGCTCGTCGCGAAGTCCATTTCCTTGAATACCGTGTAGACGACCTCGCCCTGGGCCGGATCGATGAGGAAGATGTCATAGAAGCCGAATTTCCGGAGATAGGAGTCCATGATCGGGTGGTAGCGGGCGTGCAGGGCTCCGTAGCCGCCCTTAAAGGCCTTGGCGAGGGCATCCTTCTCCCCGACCGGATTGGGGTTCGAGGCGATGAAGAGGTCCGCCAGGTACAGGCCGGCGGCATCGCCTTGAAGGTAGGACTCCGCCGCGCCCGAAGCCGGACGGCCGGATTCCGGCACTCGAGGGAAGAACTCGTCCTTTATATACGAGGTCATCCTCGCTTGAGCGCCCTGGACCTGATCGGGGCGAAGACTGTCGTTAAGCCCGGCGTATTCCTTCGCGAATCCCGACATAGCTTCCACCACCATCAGGTTCTCGGCGAGGCTCGTCACCTGGTTCGCGAGATTCTCGAAGTATTCCTCGATCTGGTTGGATTTGACGGAAGCGATCGCCGACAGCTTATCGAAGGTCGATTGGCTGAGGCGATCCGCGGACAAGCCGGAGAAAACGATCCCCAACGCGGCCATGGATGAGATCGATAACAGGAATATGAGGATCATGCGTCCGCGAATGCTCAGTTTCATACCGTCGTCGTCCTCCTTATGCTGAGCGTCCCCTGGATTCGATAGTCCTTCTCGATGCGATCCTTCCATCGACCATATTTTCTCTAATATATCATATTACTCTCATTTATCGCAGATAATGATGGATCCTGCTCGGAATGTCTACTTTGACATTCCGATCCTTCCCGGCCTACAGTGGCCGCCCAATGAAGCAAGCGGAGCATTCCTTGTGGCGGACCCTGATTGGGCTAAAGGGCAATGCCCGGGCATGCGTCTACACGGAGCCCATGTGGGGCTTCTCGATGATGCTCTGCCTCCCCTACGCCTCGGTCTACATGCTGGCGCTCGGCATACATGACGCGCAAATCGGCCTCTTGACCACGATCGGGATGCTGTCGCAGGTGGTCTTCGGGCTCCTGGGCGGCGTGATCACCGACAAGCTGGGGCGGCGCAAGACCACGGCGATCTTCGACTTCATCGCGTGGTCGGTTCCCTGCCTCATCTGGATGCTCGCGCAGAACTTCTGGTTCTTCCTGGGAGCCCAGCTGGTCAACGGCGCCTGGAAGGTGACGCAAAACTCCTGGGACTGCCTGCTCGTCGAGGATGTCGAGAAGGATAAGATCACCAAGGTCTATTCCCTGGTGATCGTTGCGGGCCAGCTTTCCGCCCTCTTCGCGCCGATAGCGAGCCTCCTGGTGGCGCGCTACTCGCTCGTGCCGGCCGTGCGCATCCTGTACCTGAACGCCTTCGTGGTCATGACGGCCAAGCTCATCATCCTCTACGCCGCCTCACATGAGACGGCGACGGGGGCGGTCAGGATGCGCGAGACCAGGGGCAAGAGCATCCTCGAGCTCCTGGCGGGCTATCGGGACGTTATCAAGATCATCATGAAATCCCGAGGGAGCCTCTTCTCCCTCGCGATCGCCGCGCTCGTGGGCGCGGTCGGGATGGTGAACACCACCTTCTGGCAGGTGATCGCGAACAAGAAGCTCCAGGTGCCGGACGCGGCCCTGCCCTTCTTCACGATGCTGAGATCGGTCATCGCGATGATCTTCCTCTTCACGCTGATCCCCAAGGTCACCTCGACCATCCGCCTCAAGGCGCCCCTGCTCATGGGCTTCGCGTCGTATTTCGTCGGGCAGCTCGTCCTGGCCCTCATCCCCGCGCCGCGGGGCGCCCTGGGGATCCCGGGCTACGCGATCCTTTGCCTCTCGCTGGTCTTCGACGGCTTCGGGGCCGGCATCCTCGCGATGCTGGCCGAATCCCTCGTCGCCCTCCACGTCGACAAGGACGAGAGAGCGCGTGTGATGGCGATCCAGCACACGGTCATCATGCTGGCGACCGCGCCCTTCGGCCTGATAAGCGGCCTCCTGTCGAGCGTGAACCGCACGCTTCCCTTCGCCCTGACCTGCGTCCTGCTGATCGCGGGGATACTGTGCACGCTGCGGTATTACGGGAAGGGCGCCGAGCGGGGCTAGCCAGCTCTCTCCGGCCCGATTCCGCCCATCGATCGGGCGCGAAAGCTCATGAGCAAGACCCCTGAGCTCTCGGCCTTTGTGGCGAGGCGTACGGGCGAGGCGGGCTTGCTTGACGCGCGTCCATATATACCTATGCTTTTTGATTGAAAGCGAGAGGCTGGAGAGACCGCGGGAGGAGCCATGAGAATGTTTCGCGGCCTGGATCGGCGCTACGCCGATGAACGATACGAAATTCGGCAGAAGGCTCGAGTCCTGGCGATCATATCGACGGTCATCGTAGCCCTCATACCCCTCGTCCTCATCCAGGATTACAAGGCGCAGAAGTATGCCAGCGCCGCCATCGAGGGCGTCGCGCTCGCAGCCTTCCTTGCCATCCTGACCCTCGTCTTCCTCCGGCGCTTCAAGCGCGCCGCCGACTTGACGATCGGCATCATCATTCTTGCCATGGCCGCTCTGGCCCTTACCGGAAAGGCCGAGAACGCCGCGGCCCATCTCTGGCTTTCGGCCTTCTACTTCATGGTTCCCCTGGCCTTCGCGAGCCTCGTGGGATACTCGATCGTCCATCCGATCATCGCCGGCGCCTTCTGCCTCGGCGGCCTCCTAGCGGTCCGCTTCGGCCTCCTCCCCGATCGCTGGGGCGCCGGCCTAGGCCTCGCCCGGTCCCAATTCCTCGGCATCTTCATGCTTTCCCTCTTCGTCTCCGTCAGCGGGCTCCTGTCGATGCGCATAGCCCGCTCCTCGGTAAAGGAAGTCGAAGAGAAGGCCCAGGCCGAGCGGGACATGGCCGCGCGGCTGCGCAAGCTCGCGAGGGACGCCAACGAATCCGTTGCGCTGGTTTCCGACGAGAGCGCGCGGATCGAGGGAACGGCGAAGGCCATCGCCGAGGGCGCCGGGGTGCAGGCGAGCAACATCGAGGAAGTCTCCGCCTCGATCGAGGAGCTCAGCGGCACGGTCCAAAGCACTGCGGAGGCCGCCTCGAGGACGAGCGCGATCTCCGCGAAGGCCGCGGAAGACGCCGCGAAGGGCGACGAGGCCGTGGGACTCGCTATGCGGGAGATGGAGCAGATCGCGTCCAAGGTCGTCATCGTTGACGAGATCGCGAGGCAGACGAACCTGCTCGCCCTCAACGCCGCGATCGAGGCCGCCCGGGCCGGGGAAAGCGGCAAGGGATTCGCCGTCGTCGCGCAGGAAGTCCGCAGGCTGGCCGTCAGGAGCCAGGAGGCGGCTCTCGACATCATCGAGCATTCGAACGCCACCAAGGAAGCCGCGCGGCAGGCGAAGGACCTGCTCATGTTCCTCCTGCCCGACATCCGCCGCACCGCCGATCTCGTGCACGAGATCAGCAGGGCCGCAGACGAGCAAAGCGCCGGGATAAGCCAGATCAGGCAGGCGATGTCCGCCCTCGATAGCGTTATCCAATCGAACGTAGGCACCGCGGACCGGCTCGCCGAGGCCGTAGCCAGGCTGAACAAGGACGAAGCCTCGCTCGCCGGATCGATCGCCGCGATCGGCGCCGATTAATCCGGATCCCTGCGCGATCTTGAAGCTGCGAGCGGCGTCCTTCGCTCCTTTCTCGGCATCTTCGTGCTTTCCCTGTAAAGCGCCGGCTCGACGATCGGAATCCGCCCCGCGCGAGACCGGCCCCGAAGCGCATCGAGGAAAGGCCCTGACTTGACAAATCGCCCGACAAGACGACGCTTTACGGTGACAGGCAGCGGGATTCGCGCGCCCTCCCTGAATATCGACTCGGGATAAATTTACGGGGGAGATAAATGGACCTAATGGCTATTTCGATTAACGCGCTAGCTTTCCTCTTGGGCGCGCTCGCGGCTTTCCTCCTGCTCTCCCGTCGGTCGAAGGAATTCTCGAATAGGACTATCCGGTCGATATCACGCATAACCGAGGGCGACCTCTCCGGCACCCGGGAATCGCAGGATGCGAAAAGGGGAAAGGGCAGGAGCGGCCTAGCCGATTCGATCGCGGCGCTCGCCGACAAGCTATCGGGCGAGATGAATGCCCGCAGGGAAATCGGACAGGGACTCTATAGCGTCGGCAATGAGCTCGAGCAGGAAATGAGGAAGGCGGCTACGGTCGTCAAGGGGATAGCCGCCGGGGCGGAGGCCGTCGACGACCGGGTGACGGACCTGAGCGCGGGAATCGAAGAGACATCGACCACGATAAAGCGCATCCTGGAGAACCTGGACAGGCAGAACGCCTTGATCGAGTCCCAGGCGGCGGCGGTCGGGCAGACGGCCTCGGCCGTAGAGCAGATGATCTCCAATTCCCGGGCGATATCGCGCAACACGACGCAAATGGACGGATCCTTCGGCGAGCTCCTGGGGGCGCTTAAGGCCGGCGACGAGAAGCTCGACGCGATGGTACGCAAGACGTCCGAGATCTCCAGGGAATCGGACGACTTGGAGGGAGCGAACGCCATCATCTCATCGATCGCCTCGAAGACGAATCTCTTGGCGATGAACGCGGCCATCGAGGCCGCCCATGCCGGCGACTCGGGCAGGGGCTTCGCCGTCGTATCCCAGGAAATCCGGAAACTCGCGGAATCGGCCGCAGCGCAGACGAAGCAGATCGAGAGTACGATCAAGTCGATCCGTTCGGGAATCGCCGAATTGGACAAGGATTCCGCCGACACCGATCGGGCCTTCGGCACGGTCAAGGAACTGGTAACCGGCCTTTCCTCGCTGGAGGCGGAAATCAAGAACGCGATGGACGAGCAGGACGTCGGGTCGCGAAGCATCATGGAATCGACCGGGAGCCTGCGGAAGATCACGGGCGACGTCCGCCAGGGCTCGGAGGAGATGATCAGCGGGAGCCGCGCCATCGACTCGGAGATGGCCCGGCTGATCCAGGGCAACATGCGCGTGATCGAGACTATCAAGGAAATCGCCAAGAACACGGGGCATATGGAGATAACGGTGGAGACGGTCAAGGAGATGAGCTCCCGCAACAAGAAGCTCTCCGACAGCCTCTACGCCGGCGTCCTCGCCTACAGGACCGGGGAAACCATCCTGCGGCTGGGACACAGCCAGGCCAAGACCCATTCCCGCCATCAGAGCGCCGAGAAGCTCGCGGCTTGGGTGGAGGAGAAGTCGCGCGGCGCCGTCCGAGTGGAGATATTCCCGGCCGAGATGCTCGGCTCGGAGATGAAGATGACCCAAGACGCCGCCGCGGGCGCGATCGACATGGTCATATCGCCGACGCAGGTCGAGTTCGCCCCGCTGATGGGCCTGTTCGAGCTGCCCTTCCTCTTCTCGTCCTTCCGGCAGGTCGGCTCCGCCCTAGGCGGGGAAGCATTGGAGGAAATGGCGGCCGGCCTGCCCGGGAAGGGGCTGCGCGCACTGGCCTTCTGGGAAAGCGGCTTCGTGCAGATCACGAACGACGTCAGGCAGATCCGCGTCCCGGGCGATATGTCGGGACTGAGGATCAGGACCGGTGAGAACGAAATGACGGCCTTGACGCTCAAGGCGCTGGGCGCCGTACCGGTCCCGCTTCCCTTCGCGGACACCTACGACGCCCTGGCATCGGGCGAGATCGACGGGCAGGAGAATCCCATCGCCAATATCGAGGGCGCGCGCCTGTACGAAGTGCAGAAGTACCTCTCGGTCCTCAACTACAAGAATGCCTTCGCGACCGTCATGATCTCGGAGCGCGCTTGGCAGGCCCTGCCGGCGGAGCACCGGGCGATGCTCAGGGAAGGAGCTCGGGGCCTGATGGACGAGCACTTGCAGCTTATCGAGCGGAATCAGGCGGCCGCCCTCGAGCGGATGGAGCGGAACGGAATGGACATAGCCTATCCTCAGGCGGAACCCTTCCGCGCCGCGGTCCAATCCGTGTACGACGAAGCCGCCGCGCGATTCGGCAGGGAGTGGGTTGACCGCGTCGTCGCCGAATCGTCAAAATAGCCGCTATCCCGCCATGCGCGCAATCGTCGAGAAATGGGGCCTCTTCGAGGCCGAGTTCACCGGCCCGGCCGAGGGGAATCCCTTCGCCGAGGCGGATCTCTCCGCCGTCTTCCGCAACGGCGACGCGAGGATCGAGGTCCCGGGATTCTACGACGGGGCGGGAAAGTACAAGATACGCTTCATGCCCGACCGCGCGGGCGAATGGGCCTTCGCGACGCGGAGCGACGCCGCCTGCATGGACGGAATCGAGGGAGCCTTCGAGTGCGCGGGAAATCGAGCGGGCAATCACGGGCCGGTCGGGGTTCGGGACCGATTCCATTTCCGCTACGCCGACGGGACGCCCTACTTCCCCTTCGGCACCACCTGCTACGCCTGGATCCATCAATCCGAGGAGCTGCAGGAGCTGACGCTCAGGACCCTAGCGGCCTCCCCCTTCAACAAGATCCGCATGTGCGTCTTCCCCAAGCACTACGACTACAACCATAACGAGCCCGAGCTCTATCCCTTTCCCGGCTCTCCCGAGGCTGGCTTCGACTTCGCTCGCTTCGATCCGGCTTACTTCCATCACCTGGAAGAGCGCATCCTCGACCTCCAGGCCTTGGGCATCGAGTGCGACCTTATCCTCTTCCACCCCTACGACCGCTGGGGCTTCAGCGACATGGGTCCCGAGGCAGACGAGCGCTACCTTCGCTACCTCGTCTCCCGCCTCTCGGCCTTCCGCAATGTCTGGTGGGCGATGGCGAACGAGTACGACCTCTTCCTGCGCGAGGACGGGAGCCTCAAGAAGGACGAGGCCGAGTGGGACCGCCTGGCGAGCATCGTACAGGGCCAAGACCCCTATGGCCATCTCCGCTCGATACACAACTGCCTGAGGCTCTACGACCATTCGAAGAGCTGGGTGACCCACTCGAGCATCCAGCGCCTCGACCATTACAAGACGGCCGAGAACGCGGCCGAGTGGCGCGCGCTCTACGGCAAGCCCGTAGTCATCGACGAGTGCGCCTACGAGGGCAATATCAACCACGGCTGGGGCAACATCCCGGGCCAGGAGATGACGCGGCGCTTCTGGGAGGGCTGCGTACGGGGCGGCTACGTGGGCCACGGGGAAACCTACGTCCATCCGCGGGACATCCTCTGGTGGTCGCACGGCGGCGAGCTCCACGGCTCGAGCCCCGCGCGGATCGCCTTCTTAAGGAGCATTATCGAGAGCGCCCCCGTCCCCCTCGAGCCGATCCCGAAGCCGGAGGGCTCGCTCTTCGACCCCAACTGGGACCTCGCCGCGGGCAAGGCGGGAGAAGGCTATTTCCTGTTCTACTTCGGCTTCTGCCAACCCGCCTTCCGGGTCTTCGACCTGGACCCGGGGACGGCATATCGCGTGGAGATCATCGACACCTGGGAGATGACGATCCTGGAGCTGCGGGGAAGCTTCTCGGGCAAGTTCCGCGTCGAGCTGCCCGGAAGGCCCTATATCGCGCTGCGGATCACGCGGGCGGGCTGAGCCCGAGCCGCTCGCCGGGGGGCGGGCCCGGGAGAGGCCGGGGGGCGAAGTCCGCCGCGCTTCGGTTTTCACGAAGCCCGCTTTCCTGCTATAGTCGCCTTCCCCAGGGAGAACGCGAATGAAACAGATCCATCCAAGCTCTATGACCGACGATCTCGCCAAAATGTACGAGGATAGCTTTACGGGCTCCATTTATTTCAAGCCGGGCCAATCGGTCCAGGCCGAGATCGTATCGATCTCCAAGGACTGCGTCTTCCTGCAGCTGGGCGGGAAGAGCGAGGGAATCCTCGACCGCGACGAGCTGATCGACGAGGAGGGGAATCTTCCCGTCAAGGTCGGGGACTCGCTTAGGGCATTCTTCCTCAAGGCCGAGAACGGGGAGCTGCGCTTTACCACCAAGATAAGCGGCAAGGCCGCCGGGGCCGAGATGGTGGAGCAG
>CAYPHO010000132.1:0-8854 GCA_964410245.1 uncultured Treponemataceae bacterium
TCTCCCGGCACCATGTTCACCGAGGACCCCGTGCCCGAGAGCCTCAAGGTAAAGTGGAACCAGGTGGCGGACTCGATCAAGAACAACAGCTGGAAGGCCATCTACGCGAAGAGCGACGCCGAGTTCGACTCGATCGTCGCCAAGATGGACAAGGAGGTCCGCTCCTACGGCTTCGACGAGATAATGGCCTTCACCAAGGCCCAGGTAGCGCGGCGCGCGGCGGCCGAGGAGGCCGTCGCGAAGTTGAAATAGCGAGATCCCGCGGCCGTCGCCGGCGTCGCCGCCATCGGGCGAGGCGGCGCGGCGGCGCGGTAGGCGGGCGGCCGGCCGGCGTCTTCGTCTCCCGTCGGGAGAGGGAGATTGCCGACCGGCCTTTTACTATCTAGAATGCGGGGATCGGCTTAGGCGATGTTCAAGTACAACGCGGATTCCAGGCTCGCGGCCTTCATGGGAAGGCTCGCGGACGTCTTTCTCCTCAACCTCCTATGGCTCGCCTTCAGCCTGCCATTGCTGACGATAGGGGCATCGACCGTCGCCGCCTTCAGCGTCTGCCTGAAGCTCGCCGACGGACAGGATGCGCCCGTGGCCAGGAGCTTCCTCGCGGCTTTCAAGGAGAACCTGGCTCAGGGCAGCCTCCTTTGGCTCGTCAGCGCAGCGGCTATCTACGCCCTTTATATCGATTGGCAGCTCGTCCTTGGACCGGAGGATCCGCCCCTCCTCCTCATCATCGCCAGCATAGTATCGACGGTTTTAGCGTTCTGCGCCCTCGTCTACGCCTTTCCGATCTCGGCCCGCTACCGGAACGGCCTGTTTATGAACCTCGCGAACTCGGTCCGCCTCTGCTTCCGGTTCCCCGGCAAGACCTCGCTTCTCCTCCTCCTCCTCCTCTTCGAGGCGGCGCTCTTCTCGTGGAACGAGACGATGCTGCTCTTCGGCATCGCTATCGGGCCGATGATCCTGATCTACACGGTAGGCGCGACGGCGCGGCGGATATTCGCCGAGGTCGAGCGCGCCGGCGGCTCGTCGGCCGGCGGAAAGGAAGCTATCGATGGATAAACCCGGGAACGTAGCGCGAGGATACGTGAATCCGGCCTTGCCGGGCCTCTGGCACGGGGGCGACTGGAATCCCGACCAATGGCTCGAGCGTCCCGAAGCGATCGACGAGGACTTCAGGCTCTTTCCCCTGGCGCGCTTCAAGGTCGTCTCGATAGGGATCTTCGCCTGGTCTCGGCTCGAGCCCGAGGAGGGTAAGTACGAGTTCGGCTGGCTCGACGGCATCATGGACCGGCTGGCCGAGGCCGGCATGAAGGCCGCGCTCGCCACGCCCTCCGGCGCCAAGCCCGCCTGGATGGCGAGGAAGTATCCCGAGATCCTGCGCTGCGCGAGCGACCGTACGCGGGATTTTCAGGGTCAGCGGCACAACCACTGCTATACCTCCCCGGTCTATCGCGAGAAGGCGGCCGGCATCGCCGGGAAGCTCGCCGAGCGCTACGGGAAGCACCCCGCCCTGGTCCTGTGGCACGTTTCGAACGAGTACGGCGGGGAGTGCCACTGCCCGCTCTGCCAAGAGGCCTTCCGCGCCTGGCTTATAGCGCGTTATGCGAACCTTACCGAGCTCAACTTAGCCTGGTGGAATTCCTTCTGGGGCCATCGCTACTCCTCCTGGGACGAGATCGAGCCGCCTTCCCCGCGAGGCGAGAACTCGAACCCGAGCCTCGAGCTCGAGTGGAGGAGATTCGTCGACCATCAGAGCCTGGACTTCTTCCTGGCCGAGTCCGAGCCCCTAAAGCGCATAACGCCTTCGGTTCCGGTCACGGTCAACATGATGGGGACCTACCCGGGCCTTAACTACCGGAACTGGGGCGAGCATGTAGACGTCGTCTCCTGGGACTCCTACCCCAGGTGGCACAATCCCGACCGGGACGACGCGGACGAGGCCGCGGCGACGGCCTTCCGCCACGACCTCATGCGGAGCCTCAAGGGAGGCCGGCCCTGGCTCCTCATGGAAAGCACGCCCAGCCAGGTCAACTGGCAGCCGGTCAACCGCCTCAAGGCCCCGGGCATGCACTTCTTATCCTCGGCCCAGGCGATCGCGCACGGCTCCGACTCGGTCATGTACTTCCAGTGGCGGAAGACCCGGGGCGGCGCCGAGCAGCACCACGGCGCCGTGGTCGACCACGGCGGCGCCGAGGCGACGCGGACCTTCGCCGAGGCCGCCGAGGTCGGGCGCTTCCTCGAGGAGAACGCCGGCATCGCGGGAAGCGCCTATCGCGCCGAGGCCGCGGTGCTCTACGACTGGGAGTGCCGCTGGGCCATCGACGCCTTCGGCGGCTTCAACAAGCCCGAGAGGAATTACGAGCGGGCCTGCGAGGAATTCCACCGCGCCTTCTGGCGCCGCTCGATCGCCTGCGACGTCCCCGGCCAGGACGCGGAGCTCTCGCCGTACAAAGTCGTGGCCGCGCCTTGGCTCTACCTCTTGAAGGACGGCACGGCCGAGCGGCTCGAGTCCTTCGTGGAATCGGGCGGCATCCTCATCCTTACCTTCCTCTCCGGCATGGTCGACGAGAGATCCCTCTGCCTCGAGGGCGGCTTTCCCGGAAGGCTGCGCCGCCTGGCCGGGGTTTGGGCCGAGGAGCTCGACGCGCTCTGGCCGGGACAGTCGAACAGGATCGTTCCCGCGCCAGGAACCGAAGGATGGCTGTCGGGCGAGTACTCGGCCGACGCCTTCTGCGGCCTCCTTCGCCTGGAAGGGGCCGAGGCGCTCGCGAGCTACGGCGATGACTGGTACGCGGGGCGCCCCGCGCTGACGCGGAACCGCTTCGGGAAGGGCGCGGCCTACTACCTCGCCGCGCGGGCGGAGCAGCGCCTTGTCGACGACCTCGTCGGCCGCGCGGCCGCCGAGGCCGGACTCCAACCCGTCTCGCCCTCGCCGCTGCCCCGGGGCGTCAACGCCCAGCTGCGGCGCGGCGAGAAGGAGGACTTCGTCATCACGATGAACTTCAACCGCTCGGCCGCGGCCGGGCTGCCGCCTTACGGCGTCCGGGTGGAAAGGCGGCCGCGCCGCGGATAAATGCGCGCCGCGGCAGCGTTGCGCAAGGACCGAGGCGGCGCGCCCGCCTGGGCCTGGCTACAGGACCCGTATCGCCACGATCCACTTCGCCCACTCGTAGCCGGGGAGCGAAGGAAGGATCGCGCGCAGCGGGAAGCCGTGAAGGACCGGGATCAGCCGCCCTTCCAGCTCATAGGCCAGATAGGCGTCGGGGGATCGGGCCTGGGCTAGGGTGATGGTCTGCTTGTAGCCGTCGGCGCAGACCATCTCGATGATCCTGGCCGAGGATCGGACGCCGGCCCGGTCGAGAAGGGCCGAGAAGGATGCGCCCGCCCAGGCCGCGGTGTCCTCGAAGAAGCCCTCGCACACGATCGTCGGGCGCGAGGCGAGGCGCGGAAGCCTGCGCAGATCGTCGAAGCTCAGGCTGAGCGGCCGGTCCACATTGCCGCTTACCTCGAGGCGGTATTTCGCCAGGTCGACGCGCGTCGGAGTGCCGGTCATGTGCAAGCCGGTCTCCGGGTCGAGCTCGGTATATCCCGGGATAGTCAAAGGCCAGGGAGGCTGGATCACCGGAGGGAGCTTGCCCGACGCGTCGGGCCCAAGGCCCTGAGCGAAAGCGAAGGCGGCGAGCGAGGACGCCAGCAACAGACACGTTATGCGACGCACAAATACCTCCTTATCCGTTTTCCAGCCTGCGACCCGATCGCCTTCGCGCGGATTCGAGCGGGACAAGATCGGGCGCTCGGCGGCGCGGTCTCCTCGCTTCCGGCGGAGAGGCTGCCTTGCGCTTCCCCTTGCCTTTCACGACTATAATATAGACATTAATCTATATATGGGCCAGCTCGCGAGCGGATCCGCATAGAAGCCGTAGGGAGGGCGTATGTTAAGCGTAGGGATAGTGATAGGAAGCGTTCGCCCCGGCCGCGTCGGCGAGGCGGTGGCCGAGTGGGTCCTCGCCAATGCGAAGGGCCGCGGCGACGCTAGCTTCGAGATCGTGGATATCAAGAGCTATGACCTCCCCCTGCTGGATGAGCCTGTTCCCGCTTCAGCCGGTAAATACTCGAAGCCGCATACAAAAGCCTGGGCGGAAATAGTGGCTTCCTTCGACGCCTTCGTGTTCGTCACTCCCGAATACAATCACGGGCCGCCTGCCTCCCTCAAGAACGCCTTGGATTTCGTCTATGCCGAGTGGAACAACAAGGCGGCGGGATTCGTGAGCTACGGCAGCTCCTACGGCGCTAGAGCAGTCGAGCAGCTGCGTCTGGTCATGGGGGAGCTCCAGGTAGCCGACGTCCGAGCCCAAGTGCTCTTGTCCTTGTCCGACGATTTCGAGAACTACTCCGTTTTCAGGCCCGCCGCCAGGCATGCGGAGAAGCTCTCGGCAATGCTCGACCAGCTCGTCGCCTGGGGCGAGGCCATGAAGGTAGTCCGGAGCAAGTCCTTGCCGAAGTAATCTCTGTCTGACATGCCCGAAGCGCATGTAAAGGAGTCGATATGCCGACGAGGAAGGCTTATGGCGAATGGAAGGGAGATCTGCGGAAAGGGAAGGGGACTATCGGCACCGAGTCGGGAGTATTGAGGGGAACCCCGTACAACTTCTCCTCCCGCTTCGAGTCGGGCGGGGAAACGAATCCCGAGGAGCTCCTAGGGGCGGCTCACGCCGCCTGCTATTCGATGGCCCTAGCCGCCGCCGTCTCGGAGAGGGGCTTCGCGGTGAATTCGATCAGGACCGAGGATTCGGTTCATATAGACAAGCAGGGCGACGGCTTCGCCATCAGCCGAATCGACATCCTCGCAGAAGCCGATGTCGAGGGAATCGATGAAGTCGAATTCCAAAGACTCGCCGAGGATACGAAGCGGAACTGCCCCGTATCGAAGGCCCTCTCGAATACGCCGATGACGCTCGACGCGAAGTTGAAGCAGTAGGCGAAGTCCGGTATCATTTATTCAATCGCGACGCCGAATCCGGACGGGGGCAAGCATGAAGGAATTGTCGATAGTCCTTTCGGGCGAGGCTGGACAGGGAATACAGTCCATAGAGTCGCTGCTGACTTCCTTGGCCAAGAGGGCTTCCTATCATGTATTCGCGACCAAGGAATACATGTCCAGAGTGCGCGGCGGCTGTAACAGCACCGAGATCCGCGTCTCGAGCCGGCCCGTCCGCGCGAGGCTCGATCGCGTCGATATCTTCGTTCCCCTGACGAGCGAAGCCCTCTCGCATGTCGGCGATCGGATAAGCGAGGCCACTATCGTCATCGGGGAGAAGGCGATAGTGGGCTCCGACCGCATGATCGACCTGCCCTTCACGGCCATCGCGTCGGAGGTCGGCGGCCCGGTCTACGCCAATACCGTCGCCGTCGGGGCGATCTGCGCCTTGCTGAAGATCGATCGAGCGGCCGGAGAGCTCGGCGTCCGGGGCTTCTTCTCGAAGAAGGATCCGGCGGTCCGGGACGCGAACGCCCGGGCTTTCGGCCGCGGCTATGAGCGCGGGGCCGCCCTCTCGGCCGAGATCGCCGTGGATATCGATGGCGATCCCTCGGTCGCCGGGGAGATAATGCTTTCCGGAGCCGACGCCGTCGCCCTCGGGGCCCTCGCCGGCGGATGCGACTACGTTTGCGCCTATCCCATGTCCCCGGGCACTTCCGTGCTTACGGCCATGGCCGAATACTCCAAGTCCTTCGATATCGTCGTGGAGCAGGTCGAGGACGAGATCGGCGTCGCGAACATGGCGCTCGGCGCCTGGTACGCGGGCGCCAGGGCCCTCGTGACGACCTCGGGCGGCGGCTTCGCCCTCATGGGCGAGGCGGTCAGCCTGTCCGGCGCCATCGAGACGCCCTTCGTTGCGCACGTCGCCCAGAGGCCCGGTCCCGCGACGGGACTTCCCACCCGGACCGAGCAAGGCGACCTCAATCTCGCGATCCACGCGGGGCACGGGGACTTCCTGAGGGTCGTCCTCGCTCCCGGCGACCTCGAGGAGGCTTATACGCTAACGCGCGCGGCCTTCGATATCGCTGACCGCTATCAGTCCCCCGTCTTCATCCTGACCGACCAGTACTTCGTCGACTCGTACTATACGACGATCCCCGAGTCCTCCCCGAGGCGCCATATCGTCAGGACTTCGGCCGATTACCGCCGCTACGAGCTCGGCTCTCCCGACGGGATCTCGCCGCGGGGCATTCCCGGCTTCGGCGAGGGCATCGCCTGCGTCGATTCGGACGAGCACGACGAGGGAGGATATATCACGGAGGATAGGGCGATGCGCGGGGCCATGGTAGCCAAGAGGCTAGCGAAGATCGCCGCCGTGCGGAAGGACATACTGCCCCCCAGGCTCTACGGCGAGCCCGGCTATAGGATCCTCCTCATGGGCTGGGGCTCGGTCAAGATGCCGATCATCGAGGCGATGGTCCTCGCGGGGCGGAAGGATATAGCATTCCTTCACTTCCCCTGGGTATTCCCCCTGCCCGACGGCGCGCGAGAGTACGCGGCCTCGGCCCGGACGGTCGTCGCGATCGAAGGCAACGCTACCGGGCAATTCGCCGACCTCGTGGAGCTCGAGACCGGCAGGCGCTTCGATCGAAGGATACTGAAGAGCGACGGCCATCAATTCGCCGTCGAGGAGCTCGCGGAGAAGATCTCCGCGCTCGCGTGATCGCGGAGGGTGTCGATGGAAGGCAACGCATTCGATTTCGAAGAGAAGCGCGACATAGCCTGGTGCCCCGGCTGCGGCGATTACTCGATACGGAAATCCCTCCTGGCGGCGCTGAAGGAATCGGGGATCGAGCGCGAGAAGCTGGTGATGGTCTCCGGCATCGGGCAGGCCGCCAAGATGCCCCAATACGTCAACGCGAGCTTCTTCAACGGCCTGCACGGCCGCGCCCTCCCGGCGGCGACCGCGATCAAGGCCGTCGATCCCGGCCTGACCGTGATCGCCGAGGGCGGCGACGGCGATATGTACGGCGAGGGCGGCAATCACTTCCTCCACGCCGCCCGCCGCAATCCGAATATCGCGCTCTTCGTCCACGACAACATGATTTACGGCCTGACGAAGGGGCAGGCGGCGCCGACGAGCCGGCTGGGCATGGAGACCCCCGTCCAGGTCTTCGGCGTGACCGCCGAGCCCCTCAATCCCGTCGCCCTGGCGATCGCGATGAACGTAGGCTTCGTCGCCCGCGCCTTCAGCGGCGACATCGAGGGCACGGCGAGGATAATGAAGCGCGCGATCCTCCATGAGGGCTTCGCCGTCGTGGACATCTTCCAGCCCTGCGTTTCCTTCAATAAACTGAATACAGCGCGGTGGTTCAAGGACAATACCTACGCCCTCGAGCCCGAGTACGACCCCTCCGATCGCGCGAGGGCCTTCGCCCGCGCCCTCGAGGAGATCGGCGTGCTCTACGAGAGCGATGCGCGGCGGCCCTTCGAGGGCTCGCTCCCCGCACACCGAGCGGGCGCGGGCCCGCTGAGGGAAAGGAATCGGGACATGGCCGCCGTCAGGGCGGCAATGATGGCCAAGAGCTGATTCGTGGCAGGCGGGAAGGTCGTTCCTCCTCGATATCTATATATTTAGCTGGGAGGAGAAGTATGGAAAAAGCGGAGAAGGAAACGACGGAAACGAAAGGATCGCCGCCGATCGGGGACGGGGATATGAGCCTCTCGGCCTGCGGGAAGGCCTTCACTCCCGAAACCGCCCGCTACGAGGACGAGGACGAGCCCTGCGAGGACGGCGTAGGCTGAGATAGGGATCCTCCCCGCGCGCCCTCTGGGCCGCGGGCCTTGCCTCTCCCCGGCCTCAGGCTTTACCATGGCCGTAAATGAACTCCAACCGCTTCATCGTCACGGTCATCGGCTGCGACAGGACGGGCATCGTCGCCAAGGTCGCCACCGTCATGTCCGACCACAAGGTCAACATCGTCGACATCAGCCAGACGATCATGCAGGACATCTTCACCATGATCATGCTCGCCGAGTCGCCTAAAGAGGACTTCGACCTGCCGGCCTTCCAGGGCGCGATGGCCCAGGCGGCGTCCGAGCTCGGCGTGGAGATTAAGGTCCAGCACGAGGACGCCTTCCGCTACATGCACCGTATCTGAGGGCGAGGTAGAGGACATGCTGATAAATCCGAACGAGATCGTCGAGACCATCCGCATGGTCAAGATGGAGCATCTCGACATCAGGACCGTCACCCTCGGCATCAGCCTCAGGGATTGCGCCGATCCCCAGGCTCGGGTCTTCGCCGAGAAGATTTACGATAAGGTATCGAGGAAGGCGAAGGACCTGGTCCGAGTCGCCGACGATCTGCAGGGCCTCTACGGCATTCCCATCGTCAACAAGCGCGTCGCGGTCACGCCTATCGCCATCGTCGCCGAGGGCTGCGCCGAGCCGGACTTCGTCGGGGCCGCCAAGGCCCTCGACGCGGCGGCGAAGGCCGTGGGCATCGACTTCATCGGCGGCTTCTCGGCCCTGGTGCATAAGGGCGCCACGCCGGGCGACCTCGGCCTCATCGAGTCCCTGCCCGAGGCCCTGGCCTCCACCGACAAGGTCTGCTCTTCCATCAACGCGGCGACCACCAAGGCCGGCATCAACATGGACGCGGTGGCCCTGATGGGAAGGATCATCAAGAAGACGGCCGAGAGGACCGCCGACCGCGACGGGATCGGCTGCGCCAAGCTCGTCGTATTCGCCAACGCGCCCGAGGACAATCCCTTCATGGCCGGGGCCTTCCACGGCGTGGGGCAGGGCGAGTGCGTCGTCAACGTGGGGGTCTCGGGCCCGGGCGTCGTCGAGGCGGCGATACGCGAGCTAAAGGAC
>CAYPHO010000133.1:0-8794 GCA_964410245.1 uncultured Treponemataceae bacterium
GCCAGCTCGGAGCCCTGGGCCTCAAGGTCAGGAGCATCAACGACGTGACGCCGATCCCCCACAACGGCTGCCGGCCCCGCAAGGCCCGGCGAATTTGACGAGGGAGTAGACATGGCGCGATATACCGGACCAGTATGCCGGCTCTGCCGGACCGAGCAGCGAAAGCTGTTCCTCAAGGGAGACCGCTGCAAGAGCGACAAGTGCCCGATCAACCGCAAGGCCCTTCCCCCGGGAAAGGCCCCGAAGTCCAGGCAGGGCAAGCAATCGGACTACGCCGTCCAGCTGCGCGAGAAGCAGAAGCTGAAGCGATGCTACGGCCTCATGGAGACGCAGTTCCGCAACACCTTCGAGAAGGCCCTCCGAATGACGGGGAAGACGGGCGAGAACCTCTTCGGCCTGCTCGAGCGGAGGCTCGACAGCGTCGTCTACCGCCTCCGCTTCGCCTCCTCCAGGGCGCAGGCGCGCCAGCTCGTCCTGCACGGCCACATAGCCGTGAACGGCAAGCGCGTGAACGTGCCCAGCTTCTCGGTTAGGCCCGGCGACCAGGTCGCCGTGCACCCGACCTCGAAGAAGGTAGCCCTGGTGAAGGACGCGCTGCAGGAATTCGGCCGCTCGGGCGTCATGCCCTGGCTCGAGGTCGATCCCGATAATATGGTCGGCAAGTTCAACGCGGTCCCGCACCGCCAGGACATCACCGACATGGCCGACATCCGCGAGCAGCTCGTCGTCGAGCTATACTCGAAGTAAGGGAGCGGAAATGGCGCGGAAGAACCTACTCAAGGGTTTCAAGAGGCCGAAGGGCATTACCTACGAGCAGAGCGAGTCCGGCCCCGATTACGGGAAGTTCCTCGCCTATCCCTTCGAGCCGGGCTACGGCACGACCGTCGGGAACACGCTGCGCCGAATCCTCCTGTCCTCGATCCAAGGCTACGCGATCACGGCCGTGCGCGTCGTCCGGTACGATGCCGAGGGGACGCAGCACATCGTCACGAGCGAGTTCGAGACGATTCCCGGAGTGGTCGAGGACACCATCGAGGTACTGAACGCGCTTAAGCAGGTACGGATCAAGCTGCCCGAGGACGAGGAGCAGGCGACTTTCCTTTACGAGATGAAGGGTCCCGGCGATATCGACGGCGCCTTCTTCGGCAAGGACAAGAACCTCGAGGTCCTCAACCCCGGCATCAAGATCTGCACGCTCATGGACGACGCGAAGCTCGACGTCGAGGTGCAGGTCGACCTGGGCAGGGGCTACGTTCCCTCCGAGGTCAACGAGAAGTACGTCGAGGTCGTGGGCACGATACCCATGGACGCGATCTTCTCGCCGGTCAAGAAGGTGAAGTACTCGGTCGAGCCCACGCGGGTCGGGCAGAGGTCGGACTACGATAAGCTCGTGCTCGAGATCTGGACCGACGGCACGGTGCGCCCCGAGGACGCCCTTGCCGAGGCCGCCAAGATCGCCAAGGACCACTTCGCCATCTTCGTCAACTTCGACGAGGGCGACGCGGGCGCGGACGAGGAGAACGACGAGGTGGAGGAGCGCGTACGGCAGATCCTCAACACCCCGGTCGAGGAGCTCGAGCTCTCGGTACGCAGCTCGAATTGCCTTAAGAACGCGAACATCAAGACGATCGGCGACCTGACGCGCAAGACCGAGGATGATATCGCGAAGACGCGGAACTTCGGGAAGAAGTCGCTCCAGGAGATAAAGGACAAGCTCAAGGAATGGAACCTGGGCCTCGGGATGACCGACTACTCGGGCCTGCGCAACTACCTCAAGCTGTCCATGAAGAAGGAAGAGACCGATGAAGCATAAGATCGGGTTCAACAAGCTGAACCGGGTGCCGGCCCATCGCAAGGCCCTCATCCGCAACATGATGACGGTGCTCTTCAAGCACGAGAGGATCGTGACGACCAGGGCGAAGGCGGTCGAGGTCCGGCGCTACGCCGAGAAGGAGATCACCCGCGCCAAGGAGGACTCGGTCCACAACAGGCGCATGGTCGCCCGCAAGCTCTACGACGAGGGCGTCCTGGCGAAGCTCTTCACCGACATCGCCCCGCGCTTCAAGGATAGGGCGGGCGGCTACACCCGCATCCTCCGCCTGGGCGAGCGCAAGCTGGACGCCGCCGATATGGTCGTGCTCGAGCTCGTCGACCGCAAGGACGACGGCAAGAAGGCGGAGCGCGAGAAGCGCAAGGCGGAGCGCAAGGCCAAAGACAAGGCCGCGAGCCAGGCCTAAGGAAGGAACAGGATATGTCGAAAGCCCATCGCGGAAAAGGCTTGAAGGATTCGCCCGCCCACGGCCGCGGGACCTGCCCGGTCTGCAAGCGCGAGCAGGTGAAAGTGCTCTACGAGCAGGAAATCGACGGCCAGAAGGTCAAGATCTGCAAGACCTGTAAGGCGACGCTCGCGAACAAGAAGAAGGCAGTAGCCGCGAAGTAAGTCGGTCGCGAGCGTCGACTCTCGCGCGGGCGCCGTAGGAACGCCCGCGCGGGCACTCGGCTCGCGAACAAGAAGAAGGCAGTAGCCGCGAAGTAAGTCGGTCGCGAGCGTCGACTCTCGCGCGGGCGCTAGTGAACCGGCCCGCGCGGGCGTTACGTTAGCGAACAAGAAGAAGGCCGCGGCGAGCTGAGCGGCCGCGCGCGACGCGGGATCGCGGATCCCGCCAATTGACCGCCCCGAGCGCTTCTCGAGAAGCGCCGGCGGCGGTCTTTTCTTTCACGCGGCCATCGCGATTGCGTCGGCCCAAGGGGCCGAGGATCCTCCTCGTATCGAGGCTCGGCCTGGGGACGGGAGCTTCCGCCGAGGCGGATTCGCTCCTCGCTGTCGCGCGCCGCCGCTTGGCGCGCCGGCCGCCGCGCGGGTATCATGACGAATGCCTCGAAGCGGACAATCGCGGCCCGGCGGCGAGCTCTCGCCTATCGGCGCCGACGCCTCCCGGAAGGGAACCTTCGCGGCCTTCGCCGCCTACGGCCTATGGGGCCTCTTCCCCGTATATTGGAAACTCCTAGGATCGGTGGAACCGCTCCAGATCCTGAGCCATCGGATAGTCTGGGCCGCGGCCTTCACCGTCGTCGCGCTGGGGGCGAAGGGCGCGCTCGGGACGCTCTTCGTATTGCTGAAGGATAGGCGCCGCTCGCCCTACGCGATCGCCGCCTCTGCCCTGATAACAGTCAACTGGGGCCTCTATATCTGGGCGGTAAATACCTCCCACGTCACCGAGGCCTCGCTCGGCTATTTCATCAATCCCCTGGTATCAGTGGCCCTGGGCGCGCTCTTCTTCCGCGACCGCCTGGATCGATGGACGATAGCCGCGGTCTCGATCGCCGGGGCCGGCATAGCGACGGCCGCGATTCTCATGGGTAAGGTCCCGTGGATCTCGCTCGCCCTGGCTTCGAGCTTCGGCCTCTACGGACTCGTGAAGAAGAAGGCCGGCGCCGAGCCCATGGTCGGGCTTGCGGCCGAGACCCTGATCGCCGCGCCCTTCGCCGTCGTATTCCTGGCCTCGAGGCACGCGGCGGGCGCGGGCGCCTTCCTCGCGGCCGGCGCCCTGCCCAGCCTGCTGCTCCTGCTCGCGGGCCTCGTCACGGCCGTTCCCCTGCTCCTGTTCGCCTCGGCCGCGAACAGGATATCGCTGACGCGCATGGGCTTCATCCAGTACGTCTCGCCGCTCATGCAGCTCGGCCTGGGCGTCCTCGCCTACGGCGAGAAGGTAAGCCCGCCCATGCTCGCGGCCTTCGTCACCGTCGTCGCCGCGGGATCGATGTACGCCTTCACGCGCCGTCCCCCGCGCCCGAAGATCCGGCTATAGCCCGAGGACGCTGAGCAGCGCCCCCCCGAAGGTCTCCTCGTCGAGCCTGCCTTCCAGGAAGGCCTTGACGAGCGCCTTTATTTGCGCCGGAAAGGCCGCCCAGTACTCTTCCTGCCAGCGAGGCGAGGATTCCCAGAGCTCGCGCTGCCTGGACGGCGGCATCGAGCCCCGCGAGTACTCGATGAAGGATTTGACCATGCCCAGGAGGGCCTCGGGGGGCAGGGGCGAGGGCGCCTCGGGCCGTCGGGCGCCGGGCGGCGGGGCGTACTCGTCGAGCAAGGCCTCGAGCTCGGACTCGCCGATCTCGGGGGCTTCCTTGCGGACGATGTCGGCGACGAGGTTGCGCACCGTGCCGCGGACGCTTTCCATGGTCGCGCCGACGCCGCGCTCGAGCTCGCCGGCCATGCGCCTGGCCATCGCGTTCGGCCCCTCGCCGCCCAAGGTCTCGAATGCCTTCAAGTCTCGGCCCCGGCGCTCGCAGGCCTTGGCGATAACCTCGAATTCGCTCTCGCTGGCCTTGTTGAGTATGTAGTCGAGGATCGACTCGAGTTCCTTGCGCCCCACGGGTGGAGTATGGCCCCGATGGGGCTCGCGGTAAAGACAGGAGCGCGCCTTCGAGGCTAGTATCGGCTATGGCCTATCGATCCGGGAGCGCCGCGGCTTTCGGGCTCTCCACCGCCCTCCTTTGGGGCCTTTCCTTCCTGAGCATCAAGTCCGCGGTCGCCGTCATCCCGCCCATGACCCTTGCCTTCCTTCGATTCGCGGTCGCCTGCCTCTTCCTGCCCCTGGTCGCCCTGGCCGCCCGCGAGGGCCTACGCATCCCGCGCAAGGATATCCTTCCCGCCGCCCTCTCGGGCCTGGTCGGCATAACCCTGTATTTCCTGGGCGAGAACAACGGCGTCGCTCGACTCTCTGCCTCCGAGTCCTCTCTCATCATCGCGACGATTCCGGTCCTGACCATGCTGGCCGAGCGCCTCTTCTCCGGAACGCGCTTGTCCGCCCGCTCCTACGCCGGGGCCGCCCTCTCTGTAGCCGGCGTCGCGCTGATCGTCGCGAGGAGCGAGGCCGGGACCCGGGACCCGGTCGGCTACCTCTTCATGGCCCTCGCCGCCCTTTCCTGGGTCGCCTACAACTTCATCGTCAAGCGCGTGTCGGCGGAGTGCGGCCGCGTCGCCCTGACCTTCTGGCAAAGCCTCTTCGGCCTGGCGGGCTGCCTGCCCTTCGCGCTGGCGGAGCGGGCTTCCTGGCGCGTCCCGGGCGCGGGCGACTGGCTCAACGTCCTCTACCTCGGGCTGCTCTGCTCGGCCGCGGGCTACTGGCTCTATACGATGACCTTGGACCGCGTCGGCCCCGGGCGCGCCTCGGCCTATATCAACCTGATACCGGTCGTATCGGTGGCGGCGGCCTTCGTAATACTGGGCGAGCGGCTGGGCCCGGCTCAGCTCGCCGGCGGCGCCGTCGCCGTCGCGGGCGTCTACTTGGCGACGGCGGTCACTCGGCCTTCCCGCCGCCCTCGCCGGTAAGGGCGAGGCGCCTCGTCATCGAGCTCAGCGAGGCGGCGGCGAGATGGCGGTACATGATGGTGCGGGGCAGGGCCAGGGGGTCGAGCTCGGGGTCTCCAATGGCGATCGGATGGAGGGCGTCGTCGGCGACGAATGCCCGGCCGTAGCCGAGCTCGGGCAGCTGGGCGGCCGCGCGCTCGGATTTGACCCCGAAGGGATAGGCGTAGAGCCCGGGCCTGATCCCGGTCAGCCTTTCGAGCGTCGGGCCCGGCTGCTTGAGCTCGCGGTTGAACTGCACGTAATCCTTCTTCCAGGCCTTCTCGGAGAGGGACGAGTGGTTGTAGCCGTGGGCGCCGATCCCGCAGCCCGCGGCGGCCAGCTCGGCCAGCTCCTCGGGCGTCAGCGCGTAGCGCACGCGGTTCTCGACGATCGCGGGATAGACGAAGAGGAAGGGCTTGATGCCCCGCGGCTCGAAGACCTCGCGGAAGGCGCGGTAGATCGACTTATGGCCGTCGTCGATCGTGACGACGACATTGTTCCGGCCCTCGATCCGGCCCGCCAGGGCCTCCTCGAGGCGCACGAAGCGGAAGCCCGAGCGGGCGAGATGGTCCAGGTGCGAGGCGAGCTCCTCGAGCGAGAAGTCGATGTTCGAGGTCCCGTTCCCGAGGAAGCTATGGTAGTCGAGGATGATGAACTCAGGCCGGCCGCCCGGTCCTTCCTGGCCGGCCGCGGCCGCGGCGGCCCAGCCCAGGGCCAGCGCCAGGGCGAGCGCGGGAAGGCGCCTCATCGGCCGAGGGGAACGCCGAGCCACTTCGAGAAGTCCGCCTGGTCGGCGGCGATCATCCCGAGTCCGACCTCGTCGGTGGTCTCGCCGACGAGGTAATCCTTGCCCATGAAGGGGAACCTCCTGCCCCCGCCCGGCACGTCGACGCCTAAAAGGGCGTGGCCGTATTCGGAGGACACCATCAGTATCGCGTCGACGCCCAGTCGCTCCAGGACGATCGCGGCAGCCATCGCCCGCGAGTCGCAGTCGCCCCGGCCCTCGTAGGCCGCGGTCAGGGGCGGTACGAAGTCCATGCCCTCGGGGTCGCGCTCGAAGCTCCAGGACTGCACCCAGGATAGCACGCGGCGGGCCTGCTCGGTCGGGTCGTCCGGGGGCATTCCCTTGGAGATCTCGAGGACGAGCCGGTCGAGGCGGGAGGACGATTCCCGGTACATCATGCGGTAGAAGCGGGCCCATGCCTCGATGCCGAGCTCGGGCTCGTCGGCGTAGGCGGACAGGACCTTGTACTCGCGCATGCCGGTTTCCTCTTCCTGTCTCGCCTCGGCCTCGCTCCAGGGAAGCGGGGCCTTCGCGCCGCCGGGAAGGGCGACGCTCCGCTCGCCGTCCTGGGCGGGCGGCCAAGCCAGCGTGAATTGGCTCAAGGGGCCGGGGCTGCGCAGCGCGGCCGCGTCGATCGAGAAGGAATCCAGGCAGGAGAGGATGAAGTCGGCGTAGTCCTCGAACATGCCCTCGGGCGCGTAGGAGAGGAGGGCGTAGTCGCGCTCCTCGTCCCGGCCCTCGATGAATACGGCGAAGCCCATCATGCCGATGCCGTTCAAGGGGAAATCGAGGGCCGCGAGGGCGGCGCGCCGTCCCTGGTATCGATAGCGAGAGATCTCGGGCTCGGACTTGATGATCCCCAGGGATTTCTCGGCGAGGTCGTCGATGCCCTCATAGCGGCCATTCTCGTAGGAGACGATGTCGAATAGCATGACGCCGGTCGGATCGGCGAAGGAGAAGCGCGTCGCGTCGGGGCTCATGTCGAGCAGGCCGAAGCCGGCGGGCATCTCCACGTAGAATCCGAATTTGGAAGACAGGGGCTCGGCCCAAAGGCCTAGGGCGAGGGCGAGGCTTAGGGCGAGGGATAGGCTCAGTGCGCGGGCTGGGTTTCTCATGCCTTTATATTGTCGGCCGGGAAGGGCCGGACATTCAGAGCTGGCGGCGCTTCCTGGCGCGGCCGGTCGAGGGCGGGGGCGGGGGAGCCTGGGGCAGGGCGGCCTCGGCCTCGGCCAGGGCGCGCTCGCGGAACTCGGGCAGGGAGGGCGGCGAATCGTAGCGCGCGAGGATGCGGTGCTCGCGTCCCAGCTGGAGGGCGAGGCAGTAGTCGCCCAGGATGTCGGCCTCGAGGTCGACCGAGAGCACGGGCTTGCTCAGCCAGGGATCGAAGGCGAGGAGGCGGTAGCGGAAGCGCTCCTCGTGATGCAGGGAGGTCGAGGGGATCGAGACGACGGCGACGCCGAAGCCCCTGATCGAGAGTCGCTCGACCGAGGAGAGCGAAAGCTGGCGAATCCAGGTCAGGTCGCTGATCGGTTCCACGGCAGCCTTCCCGGGCGGAAGTGTCCTGAGGCCATTGTACGCCCTCGCCCCGAAATGGTCAAACCGAAGCCACTTGCGCCCTTTGCGCCCGCTTGGTACAACGTAGCCGACGGGATCGCTAGAATGGTCCCGGGCCGCTCGTGGGGCGGCGATCGCGGCGAGGAAGGGGGAGCGTATGCCGGATACCGACAGTAGCCTTAGCGCGGAACCGCCATCACCATTCATACGCATTCCCCGCTCGCCGGAGGAAGGCGCCCCTAGGTCCCGACCCTAGGGCCGGCGCTCTCCCCCCGCCGCGGGGTTCGAGCCGGGACATAGGGCCCGGTCAAGGAGAGCGCCATGATCAAGGTCAGGATAAACGGGCAGGCCGGGCCGATTCCCGCGGACCGCGCCCAGAAGAACTCCTGGATAGACGTCATCGACCCCACCCCGCAGGAGCTGGACCTCCTCGAGCGCTGGTATAAGGTCAAGGCCGAGCACCTCGCCGACATCCTCGATATCGACGAGCAGGCGCGCATCGAGAAGGAGGACGACTACAGCCTCCTCATAGTCCGCCTTCCCGTCCTCGACGCCCGCTACGAGCTGCCCTACTTCACGGTCCCCTGCGGCATCCTCATCTTCGAGGACCGGATCGTCACCATCTGCCAGACCAACTGCGAGGCCCTCGAGGAGCTCCGCGCCGGCAAGGCCAAGGGCCTGGACCTGCGCGACCGCGGGGCCTTCGCCCTCCACCTCATCGGCCGCGCGGCCTCGGTCTTCCTGCGCTACCTCAAGGAGATCAACCGCAGGACCTCGGCCATCGAGCGCGACCTGCAGAGGTCGGTCAAGAACTACGAGCTGACCCAGCTCCTATCCTACGAGAAGTCCCTCGTCTTCTTCACGACCAGCCTCAAGTCGAACGAGATCCTCCTCGAGAAGCTGCAGGCGGCCCGGGTGATCCGAGCCAAGGACGAGGAGGCCGAGCTCTACGAGGACGTCGTCACGGACAACCGCCAGGCGATCGAGATGTCGAGCATCTACTCGGACATCCTCTCGGGCATGATGGACGCCTTCGCCTCGGTTATCTCGAACAACCAGAACCTGCAGATCAAGCGGCTGACCACGATCTCGGTCGTCTTCATGCC
>CAYPHO010000134.1:0-8751 GCA_964410245.1 uncultured Treponemataceae bacterium
GCACTCGCTCCGCGGCTCGGCCCTGACCCTGCGGATCGGCGGGATAGGCGAGGCCGCCGCCGAGGTCGAGAGGGCGGCGGGAGGCGCGGTAGCGGCGGCGGCGGGGTCCGGGGCGGCCGAGCCGGTCGCAGGGGCCGCAGGGGCCGCCGCGCCGGTCGACTGGAGCGAGGCCCGGGACGCGGTCGACCGCCTGGCGGCGGCGGCGCGGGAATTCCTCGATTCGCGGCCTAGAACTTGAGCCGCGCCCGCGCGGTCAAGCCGGCCGCCGTCCCCGAATGCGTCGGTCCCAGTTCCCCGAAATCTCCGCTTCCGGAGATCGCCCGCTCGTCCAGTGGGACGCGGAGCTCCAGGCCTAGGGTCAGACCCTGAAAAGGCTCGTGGGCGAAGGACAGCGAGGGGACGAGGGACGCGTCGTCGAGCGAGGCGACGCAGGAGAGCGTCGTCGACGTGTAATCGTCGATGCGCCAGGTCGCGGCCCCGTAGAGGTAGTTCCGCCGGTTGAGCTCGCCCAGGGGAAGGGCGGGATCGAGCAGGGCGAGCCGATCCTCGGGCGCCGCCTCGCTCCAGGCCGGATCGCCGCCGTACAGCCGATCCAGATCGTCGGCCGGCTCGAGGGCGCTGCCGCCCCGGTAGAGGTACTCCGCCGCGAGGTAGAGGTCGCCTCCCGCGAGCGACCAGTCCGCGCCGAGGCTGGCCGAGAGGCCGCGAAGCGCGTTCCAGTCCCGGTCGTAGTAGTCGCCGGTCGATATCCAGTCGCCGTCGAGCTCGTACAGGGCCTCGAGGACGAAGCCCGCTCCCGCGTCGAGCTTGGCCGAGAGGCCGAAGAGATGCGAGGCGCTCGCGATGCCCGAGGCGTCGGCCTTGATCGCGTACAGGGCCTGGGCGCTCGCGCTTGGGCCGTGGAGCTCGGCGGAGAGTCCCGCGGCCGCGCCGTCCATCGACGCGTCGAGAGCATCGCCGCCAGTAGCGGCGTCGCCGCCTGTCGCGGCGAAGGCCCGTATCTTCCAGTCCCCGCCCGGGTAGAAGGCCGAGGCGACGGCGAGGGATCCGCGGGGACGCGCGTCGGGGAAGAGGGGATTGCGCGAGGATAGGAAGTCCATGGGTCCCCAGGCCAGGCCGTAGCCGAAGGCGACGCGCTGCAATCCGATATCGAGGTCGAAGGCCTCGCCTGATACGCGGCAGTACAGGCGCTCGAGCTCGAGGGCCGCGGCGTAGCCGGGGCCGGCGGCGAAGGGAGGGGCCGCGATGCCGCCGGCGTCCGGGACGAGGCTTCCCGAGGCGGCCACGAGGTTGAGGGCGGCGTTGAAGCTTCCCCTCTCGCCCAGGGCGGCCTTCAGCCGCAGATTAGCGTATTCCTCGGCGCCGACCGAGAGGCCGCCGCCCGAGCCGGGGTAGTCCGCCCCGAGGGCCGCCTCGATCCTCGTCTCGGCCGTTCCCGAGAACAGGGGGGCGTCGGCCGCCGCGGCCGGGACCGCGGCGAGGGCGCACGACGCGAGCGCCGTAGCCATGGCGCGCAACGCGGTGGCGCCTCGCCTCGAGGCTGTCATTTCTCGAGGTTCCTCATGCTGAAGACCGAGTCGGGGATCGCGGCGTCCAGCTCGACCTCGGTCATCCTGAAGGTCGTCTTGCTGCCCTTGCGCAGGAGGTCGCGCATCTCCATCTCGACGGGGAATCTCCTGCCGCCGATCCTCTCGGCCTTGACCAGGCGGTATTCCTTGAGCTTCCCGCCCGAGAGCGCGTACTGCTCCGAGGCCAGGACGTCGCCGGTCTCGACGTCGATCCAGAGCTTCTGCCGGGGATAGCTCTCGGTCCTCTTCTTCGCCTTCAGCTCGAGGACCCAGGCCTTCCTGCCCTCGCGCTCCTCGACGCCGGCCAGGACGGGATCGTAGCGGGCGGACAGCTTCTGGTTGTCGATCGTGTCCTCGTAGGACAGGTCGGAGCCCATCATGGACTCCTTGAGCAGGTGGCCCGAGATCAGCATGACCTCCTCGGCCTCGGGGGAGTAGACGTAGAGCCTGCCGTCCTTCTTCAGGTACTTGGTGCCGCGGTCCTCGGGATTGGTGAACTCGACGAAGGAGTTTTCCGCGCCCCTGCTCTTGGCGACGAACTTCTTCACGAAGACCTTGCCCCTGTACTCGATGACCATCTCGCCCTCGTAGGAGATCGAGGAGTAGACCTCGTTCGAGTCCACGCGCGCGAGGAGCTCTGCGGCCGTCGGCGAGGCCTGCGCCGGGGCGGCGAGAAGGGCGGCCAGCGCCATGGCGGCCGCGACGATCGGCATTCGGTATCGCATAACGTAGTCTCCTTTCATCTTCTCAGGGCTTCGACGGGCTCGACGAAGGCGCTCTTCAGCGAGGGCAGGATGGTGCAGGCGGCCGAGACCAGGACGCCGAAGGCGAAGCCCTTGGCCAGGATGGCGGGCGAGAAGGCTATGAAGATCGTGCCCGAGAAGGGCATCTCCTTGAGGCCGCCGCCCGTGAAGGCCTGGGTATCCATGGGGAAGAGCGAGCCCAGCCAGGTGGCGGCGCCGCCGAGCGCGCAGCCGGCGAGGGCCCCCAGGACGCTCAGCAGGACCGCCTCGAAGAAGAAGACCAGGACGATCTCGCGCCTGGTCATCCCCAGGGCGCCCATCATGCCGATCTCCTTGATCCGCTCGTGGATGACCATGAGCACGGTGTTGATGATCAGGAAGCTCGCGACGATCTGGAATACGGCCTCGATGATCACGTAGATGCCGGTCATCTGCCGCATCATGGCGACCCAGTAGTTGTCGCCCCATTCCCGGACGACGTGGCCCGGGCCGAGCGCCCCGGAGACCTCGGCCTTGACCAGGGAAGCGGGGACGCCGTCCTCGGCGTAGACGAAGAGCTGCTGGGTCGCGCCGTCCAGGGAGAGCACCCGGCTCAGCCGGTCGAAGGAGACGACGACGACGTCCTCGTCGTACTTGGCGTAGTCGAACTCGAAGATTCCCGAGACGGTCGGGCTCCAGTACTTGTCCGAGAACTGGGCGGACACGACCTTCATGGGCAGCTTGTCGCCGATCCGCAGGCCCGCCTTCGCCGCGAGGGCGGATCCGATCGCGCACTCGCTCGCGCCGTCCTCGGGGAAGCGGCCCAGGACGATGCCGTCGCCGCGGTCGGCGAGGTTCAGGTCGTTGACCTCGGCCTCGCGGCCGGCGCGCACTCCCCAGAGCAGGGCGTGCTTGACGGTCGAGTCGAAGAGCGTCGCGTAAACCGTGATCCGGGGCAGCGCGGCCCTGACCCCGGGGAGGGCCTCGACCTCCGCGACCAGCTCGTCCGCGCCCCTGCCGTCGGCGATCGGGAACTGCGCGGGGTAGTACTCCTTGTCCTCCTCGAAGGATTCGGATACGGCGCTGACGTCCCCGGTCTCGAAGGTCCTGACCACGTCCTCGATGCTGTCCGTCATGCCTCGGATGAAGGATTCCATGAAGATGATGAAGAAGACCGCGAGGGCGACGGCGACGACGCAGAGCGCCGTGCGCCGCCCGTTCCGCCAGATGTTGCGGTACGCGATCGTGACGATCGCGCCGAGCCCGCCCTTGCTTCCGTCCGCTCGCTTCATGTCGGCTCTCCCTTACTCGAAGCGCAGGCTGTCCGTGACGGGCATCCTGAGCGCGCGCAGGCTGGGCAGGAGCGCCGAGGCGGCGCAGAGGAGCGTCGCCACGACCCCGCTCAGGGCGATGACCGGCGGATTCCACGCCGACTTGAAGACCGCGGCTATGCGATAGCCGAAGTCGCCCCCGACCTCCTTCGCGATCGAGCCGTAGTCGATCCCGTAGGCGACCATGGGGACGTTGATGAGGCAGCCCAGGGCGGTCCCGATTACCGAGCCGATGGCCCCGATGCAGGCGGCCTCGATCATGTAGGCCAGGATGACCTGCCCGTCCGTCATCCCGAGGGCCCTGAGCATGCCGGTCTCCTTCGTGCGCTCGAGGATGGACATGAGCATCGTGTTGGAGATGCCGATGAAGGACAGGAGGAAGAGGAGGATGACCATGACCCTGGAGGAGACGTCGTCCCCGCGCGACGCGGCCAGGTAGTCCGGCACGTAATCCGCCCAGCCATGGACGGAGAGGCCCGCGGGCAGCGCGCCCGCTGCCCTCAGGACCGCCTCGATCGCCCCGGGCGACTCGTCCTTCCCGGGCAGGGCAGAGTCGTCCGCGCCCGCGCGCCGTACGAGGAGCTCGGTGACCTTTCCCTCGAGCATGAGGCCGGCCTCGCCCTGCAGGGCGCCCAAGGGCATGAAGGCTACGTTCGCGTTCGTCTTGGGGTTGGGCGAGTTGATCACGCCCACGACGACCGCGTCGATGAGCTGATTCACGTGGGCCACCTTGCCCGAGCCGTCCTCGGCCTTCGAGTCGATTATGGTCGAGACGCGGACGTTCATCCGGCCCGCAGCCGAGAGTATGGACCAGAGCCGCTCGAGCTCGGCCTTGGTCGCGTCATCCCTCAGCTCGAGCTTGCGCGAGTCGAGGGCCGCCCTCGCCTCGTCGTTGTATGCGAAGAGCCCTCCCTTCGGGGCGGCGGAGGGCTTGGCGTAGAGCCCTCGGATGAAATCCGCGTCGGCCTCCGACTCTGCGGAACCGACCAGGTCCTCCTCGAGCTCCTCGGGCGTCGGCCGGGTCGGTATGCCGACGCCCAGCTTGTCGGCGGCCATGGTCCCGACCGCGATCTCGAAGGCGCCGGGCGAGGGGAAGCGGCCCGCCTCTAGGTACGTCGTATAGCGGAGGAGCTTCCGCTCGAGCGCGGGGTCGACGGCGCTGAACATGATGGGCGCCGAGCCCGAGCGCGAGTAGAGCGTGCCCGTGAAGGCGAAGCGCGGCGCCGAGTCGTAGCCGGCGGCGGCGAGGGCCTCGGCCATCGGCTCCCATCCGGCGAAGGATTCCTGCATGGGCAGCTCGTCCTTCTTCTCGAAGTAGGCGTCGGCCTGGACCTTCGCCGCGCCGATCTCGTAGGAGACGATGTTCCGCCTCGAGTCGAGGTTGAAGCCGTAGAGCCATCCGTCGACCGCGATGTACAGCATGACGCTGATCGCGACGGCAAGGGTGGTTATGACGGTCTTCACGCGGTGGCGGCCCAGGTTCCGCAGGCCCATCGCCGCGATGTCGCGTACGCCGCTCATGCGGCGCTGTCCCGACCTCTTCATTTGCGTATCTCCGACTCGACCTGGCCGTCGTGCAGGAGCACGAGGCGACGGGCGTAGTCCATGACCATCCTGTCGTGGGTCGAGAAGATGAAGGTGGTCCCGGCGCTCGCGTTCAGGCCGAGCATGAGCTCGAGGATCTCCTTGCCCGTCCTCGAGTCGAGATTCGCGGTCGGCTCGTCGGCCAGGATCAGGGCCGGCTTCTTGACCAGGGCGCGGGCTATGGCCACGCGCTGCTGCTGGCCGCCCGACATCTCCTTGGGCCGCCTCTTCCCCATGCCGCCCAGCCCGACTTCCTCGAGGGCCCGGCCGGCCAGCTCCCGCGCCTCGCGGCCCTCCGTCCCCAGCAGTGTCAGGGGCAGCGAGACGTTCTCCAGGGCCGTAAGCACCGGGATGAGGTTGTAGGCCTGGAAGATGAAGCCGATGCGCGCCCGCCTGAGCAGGGCAAGCTCGGTCCTCGTGCGCGAGGCCGTATCGACGCCGTCGATCTCGATCCGGCCCGAGGTCGGCTCGTCCAGGCAGCCGACGAGGTGGAGGAAGGTCGACTTGCCCGAGCCCGAGGGGCCGGCGACGGCGGCGAACTCCCCCGCCTCGAAGCTCAGGCCCACGCCGCGAAGCGCGTTGACGACGATGCCGTTCAACGCGTAGTCCTTGACCAGGTTCTCAGTCCTTACGACGCTCATCGTCCTTCTCCTCGTCCTTATCGCCTTCGCCCTTTTCGATATGGGCTCGCGCCTCGGCTAGGGCCTCGAGCCCGAACACGTCCTTGGTCCTGAGTTCCTCGGTGATCGAGTTCGGGACCAGCATCATCGAGCTGCCCGCCTTCAGCCCCTCGTTCAGGATGGACAGGCTCTTCAGCTTCATGGCGATCCCGTCCGCGCCGTAGATCCTCGCCGCGGCCTCGAGCCGGTTCGCGATCTCGATCTCGGCCTCCGCCAGCAGCACGCGGCCCTTCTTCTCTCGCTCGGCCTGGGCCAGGCGGCTCATCGAGTCCTGGAGCTCGCTCGGTATCTGGATGTCCGTGATCTCGATGTGCTGGACGGTGATGCCCCACTCGGTGGTCTTCCGGTCGACCTCCTCGCGGATGCAGTCCTCGATCTCCTCGCCCCGCTCCAGGAAGACCGTCAGGTCGCTCTTGCTGATCGCGGCGCGCAAGGCGGTCTTCGCCGAGAGGATGACCGCCTCCTCGTAGCGCTCGACCTCGCAGATCGCCTTCTCGGCGTCCCAGACCAGCCAGAAGCAGAGCGCGTCGACGGTTATGGGCACGGAGTCGCGGGTCAGCGTGGTCTCGGCCGAGAAGTCGGTCACGCGGATGCGCAGGTCCACCGTGCTCGCGATACGGTCCGCGATAGGCAGCAGGACGAAGAGGCCGGGACCGGCGACCCGGTCGAAGCGACCGAAGCGCAGGACGATCGCCCGCTCCCACTCGTCCTTCCTCTGGATCGCCGGCGCGGCGAGGGCGCCCAGGCCGGCGAGGCCCAGGGCCAGGGAGAGGTCGGGGCCCGAGCCGGCATGGAAGGAGTAGGCCGCGCCGGCGGCGACGCAGGCGAGGATGAGGATCTTGATCGCCGCGCTCCAGCGGGGGAAGAGCGTCATCAAGAGGAAGGCCCCCAACGGCGTCCCGACCAGGATGCCCAGGGCGAGGGGCGTCGGCTCCTCGCCGACGGCCAGCCTCCAGGCCAGGATGATGATGACGAGGGGAGCCAGCAAGCAGAGCCCGAGCCCGCCGACGAGGAAGTCGGCCTGTCGCGCGCGCTTCTTGGGATTATGTATCAAGGGCGAGTCGGCCTCGCGCTTCTTCTCGGTCATCGCTCCTCCTTATAGTCGCGGACGACGGCGATCATGCCCTCGCGGTCCAGCCCGAGCGCGGCCATGTCCCGCACGAAGCGGCCCGCCACGTCGTCGATCCGCCGCAATAGCTCGTCCCGGGCCGAATCGGTCGGCATGGCGGAGACGAAAGTCCCGCTCCCGACCTGGGTCGTGACGACGCCTCGCAGCTCGAGCTCGCCGTAGGCCTTGGCGATCGTGTTGGGATTGATCTTCAACTCGATCGCCAAGGCGCGGATGGTCGGCAGCTTATCCCCGGGCGCCAGCTTTCCCGATAGGATGGCGTGCTCTATTAATTGTATGATCTGGCGGTAAAAGGGCACGCCGCTCGATGAGTCGAGGGTAAGCTGTACATCCTTCCCGGAAATTGTACTACTCATCTAGTACATTAGTACAACTTCTCGTGCATAAGGTCAAGGCTACGGATTCAATCGCGTTCTCTGGATAGTCCTCGTTCTTTCTTGACAGTGCGGATTCCTCGTGGTAGCGTGCCGACCACTTAGTCGGCGAATATGAAGAAAGCATTCTTTTCACTACCCGACGCGAAGCGGGACAGACTCATTTCTTCCTGCCTGGCGGAGTTCGGCTCGAAGGACTTCGAGAAGGCCGCCCTCGATCGGATCGTAGAGGCGGCGGGCATATCGAAGGGCGGATTGTACGAATACATCTCATCGAAGGAAGAGCTGTATCTGTACATCGTAGAGCTTTCCTATGCCCGGCTGTACGAGCATATCTGCCAAAGCCTGGGAGGCGGAGAAAGGCTGCCCGACGACCTGCTCGAGCGCTTCGCGGTCGTCGCCAGGACGGCCATCGATTTCTACATCGGCCATCCCGAGATGATCGGGATCATAGCCCGCACCTCCCGGATCGACGAGCCGGAACTGGCCGCCAAGGTGGCCGCCATCTTCGAGGCGCATTTCTCGACCGTCTTCTCCTCGGCGGGCGACGCGGGCCTCGCGGTTCCCAAGGAGCGCCTCGTCGAGTTCTTGAAGTGGATCCTCGTGAAGACGCGCAACGATTTCCTCGCGGAGCTTCGCTCGGGCTGCCCGCTCGAGATGGTTACCAGCCGCTACCTCGAGGAATGGGACTTTTTCCTGACGATCCTGCGCAAAGGCGTGTATTCCAGTTAGCGTAATTTTTTTTGTGATAACACCGACCGAATAGTCGGTGTCAGTCGGAGCGGAAAAGGAGTCTGTATGCGCATCGGTTCAGTCGGCAAGATCGCGGCGCTCTGCGCCCTGTCCCTCGCCTTTGCAGGCGCGGCCTTCGCGGCGCCCGCGGGGGATCCCGTCAAGATCGGGGCGATCTTCGCCGTTACCGGCCCCGCCGCCAATCTCGGCGCCCCCGAGGAGAGGACGGCGAGGATGCTGGAGGAGGAGATCAATAAGGCCGGCGGCCTCCTGGGCCGGCCCGTGAAGATCATCATCAAGGATTCCGGGGCGAGCTCGGAGAAAGCGATCTCTTTCGCGAAGCAGCTGATCGACGAGGAGGAAGTGATCGCCATCGTCGGGCCCACCACCTCGGGCGAGTCCATGGCGATCAAGGATCTCTGCCAGAAATCCGGCGTGCCCCTCTTCTCCTGCGCGGCGGCCGAGACCATCGTCAACCCGATCGCGAAGTACGTCTTCAAGTCGCCCCAGAAGGACAACTACGTGGTCGAGTGGATCTACAAGACCATGAACGACCTCAAGATCGCGAAGATCGGCGTCATTCCCGACACGGTATATGCCGGCACTCCGGGGCCTCCTCAAAACTTCACCG
>CAYPHO010000135.1:0-8640 GCA_964410245.1 uncultured Treponemataceae bacterium
TTCGCACTATACCCAGCCCGAGGAGGTCCAGGACTTCGTCAAGAAGACCGGGGTCGACTCCCTCGCCATTTCCATCGGTACCAGCCACGGCCGCACCAAGTTCAAGCCCGAGCAGTGCACGAAGACGGCCGACGGCGTGCTCGTGCCGCCCCCGCTGCGCTTCGACATCCTCGAGGAGATCGAGAAGAAGCTGCCCGGCTTCCCCATCGTCCTCCACGGCTCCTCCAGCGTGCCCATCGAGTACGTGAAGATGATCGAGCAGTACGGCGGCAAGCTCTCGGACTCGGTCGGCATCCCCGAGGAGCAGCTGCGCAAGGCCGCGAAGAGCGCGGTGTGCAAGATCAACATCGACTCGGACGGGAGGCTCGCGATGACCGCCCTGATCCGCAAGGTCCTCTCCGAGAAGCCGGACGAGTTCGATCCCCGCAAGTACATCGGCCCCGCCCGCGACGAGCTCAAGAAGCTCTACGCGCACAAGAACCAGAATGTATTGGGGTCTGCCGGCCAGGCCTAAGGCGGCCGCTCCGGAAACGATCGAGCCGTCCCTCGGGACGGCTCGATTTTTTTCCCGACGGCGATCCGCGTCGCGGAATGGCTTCGTTATGCCAGGATAGGCTGAGGGGGGCGGCGGGAGAGCTCGGGCGCGGCGAGAAGCCAGGCGGCCCCGATGGAGAGGACGGCGATCGCGACGGAGAGCGGCCAGAGCTGGGCCAGGAAGAGCCAGGGGCCGAGCGACAGGACGATCATGCCGCCGATCGATGCGAGGGCCAGGCCCAGGAGCGAAAGCCCGAAGGAGTCTCGCAATCTCGCGATGGCCCAGGGCGCGGCCAGGGTCAGGGCGCTCATGACGAGGGGCAGGGCGAAGAGGGAATAGGCGTCGGGAGAGCCCCATATCCTGGTCATCTCGCCCAATCCCGCCGGCGTCAAGGCGCCCGCGTAGAAGGCGGTCAAGCGTCGCTGTTGGAACCCGTGGCCGCGGTCGTCCTTCATTCGGTAGAAGACCAGGTACGAGAGCCCCGGCACGACGGCGAATGGCAGGGTCCGGTCGGCCAGCTCGTGGAAAGAGAGCAGGAAGGATCCGTAGAAGGCCGGGACGAGCGAGCCGAGGATACGGGCGGCGATCCAGGTCGGGATGAAGGCGATGAGGCCCCGCAGGAAGGCCCTTCGGCTATCCTGCGCCTCGACCTTGGGAAAGACCCTGAGATAGAGGATGGCGAAGCCCAAGGGAAGCCCTAGAAGCAGGAAAATGTACATCGAGGCAGGCTATCACGGGCTTCGGAGTCGCATCAAGGCTTCGACAGGCCCAGGAGGTCGAGGTGATCGCGGGCCCAGGCCGAGCGCTTCTTGGCGCCGCCGGCCTCGGAGGCGAGGAGCTCGGCGGCTTCGGCCGAGATCCGCAGGGAGGCGCCGGCCAGCTCGGTGAGCCGCTCGAAGTCGGCGTCCTCGGCCTCTTTCATGAAGCTCAGCAGGCTCGCGGCGTCGGCGGCGGGGCTCGCGGCCGGAAGCTCGGGATCGGCATAGGACTCTTCCAGTTCGATCTCGAGCCTCCCCTCCGGCCCCCCCGCGAGCGCGCTCAGGGTCTTGGAGAGGTCGCGCCGTTGCTCGGCCATCGAGTTGGCCAGATTGCCCGTCGGCCCGGGAGGCAGCTTGCGGGCGCTTTCCCGATACAGCCCTATCAAGGCTTCGTTCCTGGCTTGGAACCGGCCGATGACCTCGGCGTACGCGATTCTCATCATGGTTAAGCATATTTGCCGGCCTGCGGCTTTGTCAAATCATTCTGCAGTAGGCCCCCGGCGATGCTTGGGCCCTTTACTCGCGAATGAGCTTTCTGCTACACTGCAATATACGATTCCGCAGACGGGATCCGCCGCCCGAGGGCGGCAGCTCGCCGCGCCGGAAGGCGGGGCGAGACCTTAGGAGGCCAGTTGGCAGATAAAGACCTACGGATCAACGAGCAGATCCGAGTCCGCGAAGTCAGGCTCGTGGACGATCAGGGGGAGCAGAAGGGAATCGTCCCGACGCTCGAGGCCATCAAGATGGCGCGAGAGCTCGGCCTGGACCTCGTGGAGGTCGCGCCCCAGTCGGTCCCGCCGGTATGCAAGCTGCTGGATTACGGCAAGTTCAAGTTCGAGCAGGAGAAGAAGTTCAAGGAATCGCGGAAGAAGGTCCGCGTGGGCGAGCTGAAGGAAATCAAGATGCAGCCCAAGATCGCCGAGCACGATCTCTGCTTCAAGTCGAACCACGTGAAGCAGTTCCTGGAGGAGGGCTTCAAGGTCAAGGTGACCATCCGCTTCCGCGGACGCGAGCTCGCGCACCCCGAGATCGGCGAGCAGGTCCTCAAGCGGATCCTCGCGAAGCTCGAGGGCTTCTACATCATGGAGAAGCTGCCCTCGATGGAGGGGCGCTTCATGTCCATGGTCCTGCAGCCCAAGGCCTCAATTATTAAGAAGATCGCCGCGCCGACGGCCGAAGAGGCTCCCGTCGCGGAAGGGAAAGCATAACACATCAGCTTAAGGACGGGACGACATGCCTAAGATGAAGACCAAGAAGGCCGCCGCCAAGCGCTTCACGCTCACGGCGAGCGGCAAGGTCAAGTACAAGAAGATGAACCTTCGCCATATCCTCACCAAGAAGACGACTAAGAGGAAGCGGAATCTCCGCAAGACCGGCTTCGTCGACCCCGTCGCCACCGGCCAGATCAAGAAGAAGCTGCTTCCCTACGGCTGAGCAAGCCCGGGAATCGCATAGGGGCTAAAGGCCCCGGGGATCCCGTCCGGGTCGCCCTGTCCGGCGGGATCGTCAGCTGGCACTCCTTAGGGAGGAGCCGGCCCGCGGCGCCCTGAAGCGGCCGCCGCGTATACGAAACGAGGAGCGAGAAGATGTCGCGATCAGTTGACGGATTGAAGAGGAAGGAGCGCCGGAAGAAGATCCTCGGCCGCGCCAAGGGATTCTGGGGACGCAGGCACTCCAATTACAAGGTCGCGAAGGACGCGGTCGCCAAGGCCATGTCCTACGCCTATCGGGACCGCCGCGATCGGAAGGGCAGCTTCCGCCGCCTGTGGATCGCCAGGATCAACGCCGCCTGCCGCGCCGAGGGCATTACCTACAGCAGGTTCATCGAGGGACTCGCCAAGGCCCAGGTAACGGTCGACCGGAAGATGCTGGCCGACATGGCGATCCGGGACCAGGCCGGCTTCAAGGCCGTCGTCGAGAAGGCCAGGGCCGCCCTCGGGGCATAAGCCATGCTGAGCCTCGAGCAGGTCCGGGCCCTCGAGGACCGGGTCGAGAAGGCGGTCTCCTACATAGCCGCGCTCCGCGCCGAGAACTCGGAGCTGGAGCGCCGGCTCTCCGAGGACAAGTCCCTGATCGACGGGGCCGCCGCCCAGGCCGAGGCCAAGGTCGCCGAAATCCAGGCGCGGCTCGCCGAGGCCGAGGCGAAGGCCGCGGAGGCCGGCGCCGCCCGCGAGGCCGCGCTGAGCCGCGTCCGCGAGTTCGAGGCGCGGGTTTCCGATATGGCCGAGCGGGTCGCGTCCGCCGAGGCGCGGGCGGTCGAGATCGGCGCCAAGGCGGACGAGTACCGCAAGGACCAGGCCAGGATCGAGGAAGGCATCATCCACGCGCTCGAGAAGCTCGATTCCTTCGAGGACCTGGTGCTGTCAAGGCCGGCGGATACCGCGGAGCCGACGGCCGAGCCCGGGAAGGCAGCCAAATCGGAGCCGGCGGAAGAGGCCGAGGCCGAGCGCGCCGAGGGCGCGTCGGGCATCGCGGTCAAGACGCCGCCCAGGGCGGGTGCGGCGTCGGCCGAGGCCGAGGACTCGGCCGCCGACGTCGCCAGCTCTACTGCTGGCGAGCTCGATATCTTCTAGGGAGATAGAGGTGCCCCTCAACAGCTTCAACGTCGACTTGATCGGGCCGACCTTCGCGATCCACACGGACGAGTCCATGGACTACATGCAGTCCCTCGTCTCGAGGCTCCGCGACAGGATCGCCTCGATCCGATCGGCGACAAAGGTCTCCGACCCCTTGAAGCTGACCATCCTCCTCGGGATAACCCTCATGGACGAGCTCGTTCGCGAGCGGGCCAAGGGAGGGGAAGACAAGCTCGAGGCCCTGCGGGACGAGGAGCTCACGGCCGTGACGGCCCGGCTCATCGCCGACCTGGACCGGAGCATGGACGGCACCGCGTGAGGCGGGGCCGCGACGACGCGAGGCTTGCGCCTCCGCGAGACCTTAGGATAAGGTGACGATATGATAATGCCCCTAGAACAGCTGATCGAGTACGACGGCAACGCCTACGAGATCACAGTGGCGATCACGCGACGCGCCTACCAGCTGGCGGTGCTCAAGACCCCGGACGTAGAGAAGAACAACGGCAAAGTGGTCTCGCTCTCCACCCGCCAGGTCTTCTCCAAGCAGGTTGAGTACCGGCTCCTCGACTAGCCGCTCGGTACTCGTCCTGGTCGGCCCGACCGCCTCGGGCAAGACGGCCCTCCTGGACGGGCTCTTCGGCTACGCCGCCTCCCGCGAGGCGGCAGGCCTCCCGGAAGCCGAGGTCGTCAGCGCCGATTCCATGCAGGCTTACCGCGGCATGGACATCGGCACGGCCAAGCCCGGCGCCGACCTTCGCTCCCGATTACCCCATAGGCTGATAGACATCCTCGATCCGCGGGAACAGTACACCGCGGGGGACTTCGTCCGCCTGGCCGACGAGGCCTGCGCCGAGATCGCCGCCTCGGGAAGGCTGCCGATCGTCTCGGGGGGGACGGGCTTCTACGTCCGAAACTTCCTCTGCGGCCTGCCGACCGCCCCGGCGGCCGATCCCGCGATACGCGCGGCCGTCGCCGCCGACCTCGCCGCCCGCGGCCCGGCGGCCCTGGCCGAGGAGCTCGCCGCCGGGGACCCGGACTCGGCCGGCCGAATCCACCCGAGCGACCTCTATCGCCTGACGAGGGCGGTCGAGATCCTCCGCGCGACGGGGCGGCCGATGGCCGATTTCGCGCCGCCCAAGGCCGCGCGCTCGGCTTTCCGCTTCCTCGTAATCGGCGTGGAGCGGGATAGGGCGGAGCTGGCGAGGCGCATCGACGCCAGGGTCGACGCGATGCTCGAGGAGGGGCTGGCCGAGGAGGTCGCGGCCTTGGCCGCGTCGGGCCTGGGGCCGGGGGATCCGGGGATGAAGGCTATCGGCTACCGCGAGTTCTTCGATCCGGCGGCCGGGGGCGGCCCCGGCGGCGTCGCTGCCGACCCCGCCGCGGTCGCTCGCGACAAAGTCGCTCGCGACAAAGTCGCGGCCGCGATCAAGCTGGACACGCGGCGCTACGCGAAGCGGCAGATGACCTTCTTCAGGGCCCTGCCGGGCATCAGGTGGATCGCGCCCGACGCGAATGAGCTTCTTTCCGCCCTCAAGGACATTGTCCCGCGAGACGGCTTCGCGATATAGTCTGGCGCGCATGAACATAACGACGCTCCTCTGGACGGCACTCCTTTCGATGACGCCGATCTCCGAGCTTCGCGGCGGCATTCCCGTCGCGGTGGCCGGAGGCATCGATATCGTTCCCGCGGTCCTCTGGTGCGCGGCCTGGAACGCCCTCGCCGCGCCGATCGCCTTCCTCTTCCTGAATACCGCGCACAAGCTTCTGTATAAATGGAAGGCCTACGCCGACTTCTTCGACCGCTTCGTCGAGAAGGCGCGGGCGAAGGTGAAGCCCAAGGTAGATAAGTACGGGTATTGGGGCCTGTCGCTGTTCGTCGGCGTGCCCCTACCGGTTACCGGGGCCTGGACCGGGGCCCTGGGCGCCTGGATCCTGGGCATGGACAAGAGGAAGGCGATGCCCGCGATACTCGCCGGCGTCGCCATGTCGGCGCTGATAGTCGGCCTCGTCGTAGGGCTCGGCGTCGGCGCTCTCTCGCTCTTCGTCAAGGAACTGTGACGCCGCGATCCATGAAGATAGATTACGAATCGCTCCTCAACCCAGAGCAGTACGAGGCGGTGACCACCGTCGACGGCCCCTTGCTCATCATCGCCGGCGCGGGCTCGGGGAAGACCACGGTCATCACCTACCGCATGGCCTACATGCTCGACCGCGGCGTGCCCCAGCATTCGATCCTGGCCCTGACCTTCACGAACAAGGCGGCACGGGAAATGTCGAGCCGAGTCCGCTCGGTCACGGGCCGCAAGCTCCGCGACCTGACCGTCTCGACCTTCCACGCCTTCGGCGTGAAGATCCTCCGCAAGGAGATCGAGGCCTTGGGCTACAAGCCGAACTTCTCGATCTACGACGAGGCCGACCGCAACCAGCTCATCAAGGACTGCGCCCGTGAGCAGGGCTTCCGCATGGAGGGCTTCGACGCCTACAAGGTCGGGACCCTCTTCTCACGGATACGGTCCGGGCAGGATACCTGGTCGAAGGCGGACGACGCCTACCGCGGCCTCTACGACGAGTACCGCCGCTCCCTGCGGATTTACAACGCCGTGGACTTCGACGACCTAATCGTCCTGCCCGTAGAGCTCTTCGAGCTCAAGCCGGAGATCGCCGCCGCCTGGCGCGACGCCTACCGCTACGTCATGATCGACGAGTTCCAGGACACCTCCCTCATGCAGTACCGCATGATGCGCCTCTTCGCGTCGCATAACGTCTGCATCGTCGGGGACGACGATCAGTCCATCTACTCCTGGCGCGGGGCGAACTTCGAGAACTTCGGCCTCTTCGAGCGGGACTTCCCGGGCTTCAAGGAGGTCAAGCTCGAGCGCAACTACCGCTCGACGGCCACCATCCTGGACGCGGCGAACGCGATCATCGCCAACAACGAGAACCGCAAGGACAAGGCCCTCTGGTCGCCGGAAGGGCGATCGGGCTCTGCCATAGAGCTCTACGCGCCCGCCGACGAGGGGGCCGAGGCCGAGTTCATCGCGAAGACCATCAAGGAGATCAAGCTCCGCGACCGGACGCCCTGGTCCGAGTTCGGCATCCTGATACGGACCAACAACCTGACCAGGCGCATCGAGGAGGCCCTCTTGGCCGAGCAGGTGCCCTACCGCGTCTCGGGCGGCACCTCCTTCTACGGCCGCAAGGAGATCAAGGACGTCATCTCCTACCTCCGCGTAGTCGCGAATCCCGACGACGACGTGAACCTCCTCAGGATCGTCAACACGCCCAGGCGGGGCATAGGAAAGACGACGCTGGAAAAGCTGAACGCGATAGCGAGGTCGCACGACGCGTCGCTCCGGACGGCGATGGAGCTGGTCAGGACCGGCAAGCCCATCGAGGTCGAGGGCGGCGGCGACTCGGTGGAGGGCGCGGGAGGCCTCGCGTTCGGGGGCCTGTCGGAGAGGGCTGTGGCCGACATCTCGGCCTTCCTCGACTTGATAGAGAAATACCGCGAGGAGCTCCTGGGCAAGAAGAAGATAGCCGCCAAGGTCCGCCAGCTCATCGACGAGGTGGACTACTGGGGCTACCTGGTCGAGGAGAACAAGCAGAGCGACAAGGCCGCCAAGTGGAAGTTCCACAACCTCGAGATACTCGTCCGCTCGATCGAGGAATGGGAGAGCGATCCCGACAACCTCTCGCCCGGCCTCTACGAGTGGCTGAACCGCGTCTCGCTGATAACCCGCGACGATTTGGACGACGAGGAGGGCGGCGAGGTCAACCTCATGACCATCCACGCGGCCAAGGGCCTGGAGTTCGACGTCGTCTTCATCGCGGGCTGCGAGGACGGCATAATTCCGCACGCGCGCGCGCTCGAGGAGGGGGAGGGCAACATCGAGGAGGAGAGGCGGCTCTTTTACGTCGCCGTCACCCGCGCCCGCCGCCGCCTCCTCGTCTCGACCTGCCTGCGGCGCAAGAAGCAGAACCTCGTCGCCGACTGCGTGCCCAGCCCCTTCCTCGCCGAGATACCCCCCGAGCTCATCGAGGCCCGCGAGATCGAGACCGAGTTCACCGAGGAGGAGGGCGAGGAGTACTTCGGCAAGCTGAAGGCCATGTTCGCGCCGAGCGAGGAGGCCGAGGAGGCCCCGGCGGCCGCGCCGAGCTTGCCCCCGGAGGCCGGGGCGGAGTAAATTCGGCTATGGCGCGGGCGCGGGCGCGGGCGCGAGCCGCCCGGGCCGTGGAAGAAGGTCCCATGATGGAATGGTTCTCCTCCCTCGACCATAGGCTCCAGGCCCTGATCGCGACGCTCTTTACCTGGGGAGTCACCGCCCTGGGGGCGGCCACGGTTTTCTTCTTCAAGTCGATCGGCCGCAGGGTACTCGACGCGATGCTCGGCTTCGCCGCCGGCGTCATGATCGCGGCCAGCTTCTGGTCCCTCCTCGCGCCGAGCATCGAGCTGTCCGAGTCCATGGGACTGCCGCCTTGGCTGCCGCCCCTGGTCGGCTTCCTGGCCGGCGGGCTCTTCCTGAAGCTGGTGGACAAGGTCATCCCCCACCTCCACATCGGCCTGCCGACCAGCGAGTCCGAGGGGCCGAAGACGAGCTGGCGCCGCAGCCTCCTCCTCGTGCTCGCGATCACGATCCATAACATCCCCGAGGGCCTCGCCGTGGGCATCGGCTTCGGGGCCCTGGACGCGGGCATCAAGTCGGCCAGCCTCGCCGGAGCCGTCGCACTGGCCATGGGAATAGGCCTCCAGAACTTCCCCGAGGGAGCGGCC
>CAYPHO010000136.1:0-8589 GCA_964410245.1 uncultured Treponemataceae bacterium
GGCGCCTTGTCGAATACCCGCTCCTGCTCGTCCTTTCCCAGGCGCGAGTACAGGGGAATGATATAGAGCCTCCCGCCGACCGGGCCGAAGGCGAGGCGCTTCATGCATTCCTTGATCGCCTTCTCGCCGGGCAGGAAGATCAGGATGTCGCCCTCTCGGCGCTCGGCGAGTATCCGCGACACGATCTGCTCGATCTTGGCCTGGAGGGCCTCGTCGGCGCCGCCGCGGGAGTAGGAGCCGTAGTCCGGCTGGTCCGACTCGCCCAGGGGCGGATCGTACAGGAGGGTGACCGGGTACATCGGCGTCTCGATCTTGACGATGGGGCACTGGCCGAAGTACTCGGAGAAGGTCTCCGCGTTGATGGTCGCCGAGGAGACGATCACCTTGAACTCGGGCCTGGCCTCGAGGACGCGCTTCAGGAGCCCCAGGATGAAGTCGATGTTGAGGCTCCGCTCGTGGGCCTCGTCGACCATGATGACGCCGTAGCGGGACAGGGCGGGATCGAGCTTCATCTCCTGGAGGAGGATGCCGTCGGTCATGATCTTGATCTCGGTCCCGTCGCTCGTCCTGTCCTCGAATCGCATCTTGTAGCCGACCAGTCCCGATACCTTGACGCCGAGCTGGCGGGCGATGAAGTCCGAGACCGAGAGGGTCGCGATGCGGCGCGGCTGAGTGATGCCGATAAGCCCATGCTTCGAGTAGCCGGCCTCGTGGAGGATGATGGGCAGCTGGGTGGTCTTGCCCGAGCCCGTGGGGCTCTCGACGACGATAACCTGGTTCTCGGACAGGGCCTGGAGGATTCTTTCCTTCTGCTGGTAGACGGGGAGCTCGCGGGGATCCATGCTTCAGATTGTAGCCTCGCGGGGGCCTCTTGCGCCAGGCGGGCCGGTTCGGCCTATAGTCTAGCGCGTGAGCCTCGGGAGCGTCCTGGAGTATATCATCATCGCCGCCTCCATCGCCGGCATCGCGATCGGCGCACTGCCCGGCCTGCGGATGAACCGCGCCGGCATGGCGCTGGCCGGGGCGGCGGTCCTGCTCGCGATCGGGGCCGTCTCGCCCCTCGAGGCCGCGGCCGCCGTGGACATCTCGACGATCGCCCTCCTCCTGGCGATGATGCTGATCGTCGCGAACCTGCGCCTAGCGGGCTTCTTCACGGCGGCCGGGGCCCGCATCATGGCGGCCGCGCGATCGCCGCGCCAGCTGCTGGCCCTGATCGTGGCGGCCTCGGGCATACTTTCCGCGGTCTTCCTCAACGACACGATGTGCCTCATGCTCACGCCGCTGGTAATCGAGGTGACGAGGCGCTCCGGCCGGAATCCCGTCCCCTACCTCATCGGCGTGGCGGTATCGGCCAACATCGGATCCTGCGCGACTATCGTCGGCAATCCCCAGAACATGCTGATCGGCGCCCAGAGCGGCATTCCCTTCACGGCCTTCCTGGCCAGCCTGGGGCCGCCCGCCCTCGCCTGCCTCCTGGTCGCCTGGATTGCCGTCGTCATCGCCTTCCCCCGGGAATTCGCGAAGGGCGGCATGCTCTCGGCCGCTCCTACCGCCCCGACGGGGCATGCGAGCTACAAGCCCCTGCTGTACAAGAGCTTCGCCGCGGCGGGGCTCATGATCGTCCTCCTGGTCGCCGGCATGGAGCCCGCGGTAGCGTCCCTCGCCGCGGCGGCCGTCCTCCTCGTCACGCGCCGCGTGAATCCGGAACGCGTCTTCGCGGAGGTGGACTTCTCGCTCCTCGTCTTCTTCTCGGGGCTCTTCGTCCTGACCAAGGCGGTCGAGGGGACCGCGGCCTTCGCCCTGGCCTTCGACGCTGCCGAGCCCCTGCTCGGCGGCTCGGGCGGCAGGCCGATCTGGGCCCTCTCGGGCCTAACGGCCTTATTCTCCAACCTGATCTCGAACGTACCGGCGGTCATGCTGGAGCGGCCGCTCGTGCCCCTCTTCGGCGACACCGACAGGGCGTGGAAGGCGCTCGCCCTCTCGAGCACCTTCGCCGGCAACCTGACGCTGCTGGGATCCGTCGCCAACCTCATCGTGGCCGAGGGCGCGCGCAAAGCCGGTATCAGGCTGTCCTTCGGCGCCTACCTTCGGGTAGGCCTCCCCCTGACCCTGGCCACGCTCGCGATCGGGACGGCGTGGCTGGCGGCCTTCGGATGACGCCGTTGCCCGAGCTCCCGTTTTGCCGTATCGTAGCCCATGATGAAAGCGCAGGACCGCCCGCTCAGCGTCTCGGAGCTGACCTCCCTGGTCAAGGAGCTCCTTGAAGGCTCCCTGCCTCCCCTGACGGTCGAGGGCGAGATCTCGAACTGCCGGCCGGCGAGCTCGGGCCACCTCTACTTCACGCTCAAGGACCGCGGGGCCATGCTCCAGGCGGTCATGTTCCGCTACAGGACGCGCAGCATGGGCTTCGAGCCCGCGGACGGCATGCTGGTGCGCGCCCGAGGCTCGGTCACGGTCTACGCCGCCCGCGGCCAGTACCAGCTCCTGGTCGAGGGCATGGAGAAGGCGGGAGAAGGCGACATACTCGCCATGCTCGAGGAGCGCAAGCGGCGCCTGGCCGCGGAAGGTCTCTTCGACGAGGACCGCAAGAGGGCCCTGCCCCGCTTCCCCTCCCGCGTCGCCGTCGTGACCTCGCCGACGGGGGCCGCGATCCGCGACATCCTGAACGTGCTGGGCAGGCGCAACGCCGGCCTCGGCGTCGTCGTCCTTCCCGCGGCGGTCCAGGGCGAGGAGGCGGCGGCGCAGATCGCCGCGCAGATAAAAGCCGCCAACCGCCTTAAGCTCGGCGACGTGATCATCGTCGGCCGGGGCGGCGGCTCCATAGAGGATCTCCTGCCCTTCTCGGACGAGGCCGTGGTCCGCGCCATCGCCGCCTCGCGCATACCCGTAATAAGCGCGGTCGGCCACGAGATCGACTGGGCGCTCTCCGACTTCGCCGCCGACCTCAGGGCCCCGACCCCGAGCGCGGCCGCCGAGCTCGTCTCCGAGAGCCGCGAGGCGGTGGAGCGCCAGATAGCCCAGTTCGGGACCGAGCTCGAGACGGCCATCATGTCGCGACTGGACCGCGCGCGCCTGCTGATCGGCCGATTCGAGCCGACGGCGGTCGAGGCGCGCTTCCAGCGGATCCTCATGCCCTTCGCGTCCCGGCTCGACGAGGCCGTGGCCGATCTGAGCGCCGGCATCGGCGCCGCGCTCGATGCTAGGTCGCGGCGGGTAGAGCTGTCCGCCCGCGAGCTTATCGCCATGGACCCCGCGGCGGTGCTCGCCCGGGGCTTCGCGGTCGTCCGCCGGGCTTCCTTCGCGGACTCGGGCGGGCCCGCGAGGGGCGCCGCGATCCGCGACGCGTCCGAGCTCGGTCCCGGGGATACGCTCGATATCGCCTTCTCGAGCGGCAGGGCGGCCGCCGAGGTGCTGGAGGTCGTCGAATGAAGAAGGACGCGAAGAAATTCGAGGAGCGCCTAGAGCGCCTCGAGGAGCTGGCCCAGAGGATCAAGGAAAGCGACCTTCCGCTCGAGGAGGCCTACGCCGTCTTCGAGGAGGGCATCAAGCTCTCGAAGGGCCTGGAGCGCGACCTCGAGAAGATGCAGGGTAAGGTCGAGGCCCTGCTCGGCGTGACGACAGGAGAGGACGGCGAGGAAAAAGCGGAGCTCGGCCTCTTCGCCGAAGAAGAGGACGAGTAGGGACGCGCCTTATCCGGCTATCTGGGCGCGGACTATGCCCAGCAGCTTCCTGTCCGATTCGACCATCGCCAGGCCATCGAGCCTGGCGGCCTCGACCCAAGCCGCCTCGCTATGCTCGCGCAGCTCGATAGGCTCGGCGGATGGAAGCTCGATGAGCCAGGCCGCGAGGCTGCGCTCGACGCCGTCGTGGCTGAAACGCGTCTCCCCGAGCAGGCGAAGCGGCCTCGCCTCGATCCCGAATTCCTCCTCGAACTCGCGAATGACGGCGGCCTCGTCGCTCTCGCCCGGCTCGACCTTGCCCCCGGGGAATTCCCACAGGCCCTCGCAGCTGCCCGAGGGGCCGCGCCTCGCGACGAAGACCGCGCCGTCCCGAACGCAGATTCCGGCAACCGAGCGGGCCATGGCTAGGCGCCCAGGACCTTCGCGGCCTCGCCGATCAGGGCTCCCGCCTCGAACCAGCCGTAGGCCGCTCGGGCCGTCCTGCCGGCGCGCCCGTGCGCGATAACGGCGGCCCTCGCCGCCGAGAATGCTTCAGCATCCGAGATATCCCGTCCCTCGGCCCTCGCCGCCGCCGACGCCCGCGCGAGGAGCCCCGCCGCCAGTCCGGCGAGGACGTCCCCCGACCCGGCGGTGCCCAGCCCGCTTTCCATGCCATCCCACGCGGCGAGCTCGCCCGAGGGCGAGGCGATCCAGGTCACCTGCGACTTCAGGATGATTACGGCCCCGTATTCCCGGGCGGCCCTGCGGAGCGGCTTCGGCGGGGCCCGCAGCGCGTCTTCGGCGGGGGTTCCGGTCAGGGCCGCGAACTCGCCCGGATGCGGCGTCAGGATGAGCGGGGCGACCCGCTTCCCTAGCGCGGCCTTCCGCGATTCCAGCAGGCGCAGCCCGTCCGCATCGATGACCGTCGGCCTATCCAGCCGCAGGAGGGCGTCGAGCGCGCGGGCCCTCGACTCGGTTCGCCCCCAGCCGGGACCGATCAGCGCCGCGTCCCAGCTACCCGCCTCGAATGACGAGAAGTCCTCCGGTTCCGGCTTGACCATGACGGCGTCGAGGGCGGGGGCGACCAGGGGCAGGAGATCGGGCGAGGCGAAGAGGGCCGAGACGCCGGCCCCGGCCGCGAGGACCGCTCGAGATGCCAGGCAGGCCGCCCCGCTCGTCCCGACGGCCCCGGCGAAGACGGCGGCCCGCCCGCGGCGGCCCTTGTGCGCGCCGGCGCCGGGCGGCGGGGCGAGGGAGGCGAGGTCATCGTCATCCAGCAGCCAGGCCTCGGCCTCGACCTCGAGGTCTGCAGGGAAGGGGCCCGGCACGGGAACGATCTTCCCGCAGAGCTCCCTGGCCGCGGGATAATACAGGCAGGCCTTCAGCGGCTTGATCGCCAGGGTGCTATCCGCCCGGACTGCCGTCCCGACGGCTCCCTCGTCGCCCAGTCCCGAAGGCAGGTCGACCGAGGCGATGGGAGCGCCCGAATCCATCCCCGCCGCGGCAAGCGCGGCGGCGTCCTCGCGGAGCGCGCCCTTGATTCCGGTCCCGGAAATACCGTCGATTATGCTATCGGCCGAGGAGAGGGCCGCGAGGCACTCGGCCCTACGCTCCTTCCACGAGAGGAGCGGGACGCCGAGGGCGCTCAGCGACTCGGCGAATACGGAGGCGGCGCCGCCCGGCCCCTCCTTGGCGAGTATCGCGATCAGGTCGCTGCGCCCAGCGAAGCGGGCGAGCCGCAGCATGGCCAGGGCGTCCCCGGCGTTGCTACCCGAGCCGCAGAGGGCGACGATCCGCTCCCCGGGGCGCCCGAGGGCCGGCCGTCCCGGCCCGGCGACCGAGGACAAGGCGTCCCACATCCTGAGCGAGGCGTCTTCCATGAGCACGAGGTCGGGGATCGACGCGCTCTTTCGCGTCAGCTCGTCGAGCCGCGTCGCCTGGGCGCAGCTCAGGAGCGGCCTCACGAGGCGAGTCCCTGCCCGACGCCGCCGATGATCTTATCGAATCGCCACCACACGACGCGGGCCTCGTACCTGGTGGCCAGGACGGCGCAGAGGATGCCTTCCCTGGATAGGTAATACGTATTGAAGAGGAGCTCGTCCTGAGCGATGTCGATGACGTACCTGGTCACGGCCCGGGTCGTCCGGTCGAAGGTGACTATCATGGTCGCGCCGTCGTCGTCCGCCGAGATGAAGAAGAGGGCGTTGCCGGCGACCCCGAGGAACTCGGGCACCCGCGAGTACTTGATCGCCTGGCCGTCGGGGCCGTCCTTGGCGCTCGCCTCGAAGGCCGGGATGAGCCAGCGGTCCGAATAGCTGCCGTCGCGGAGGCTCATGCGGTAGACCCATGACGAGGCGAACTCGATGCCGGAGCTCGCCTTGGTCGCGGGATCGATCGATTCCCGGTAATAGTCGATCTTGAAGAGCAAGTACCTGCCGGTCGCGTCCGGGACGATCTTGTCCAGCGAGGCGATCAAGTCGCCGCCCTTCTCGGGTCGGGGAAGGTCGTCGCGGGGAAGCTTGGCGGAGCCCACGAGCAGCCCCTTCGCGTCGAACCAGTGAGCGAGCCAGGCGGACTGGGTCATGGACACGACGACGCAGTCGTCCGAGGAGACCGTATAGACGCCGAGGATATAGGGAAAGGCCGTCCCGCCGAGGCCTTCCTGTCCCAGGTAGTCAGCATAGCGGCCGTCCTTGGTGAAGCGAAGGACGACGCGGTCGAGCAGCGCGCCCGATTCCTTATCCTGGGTCCTCCGCTCGGGCGGCAGCCGGTCCTCCACGTAGAGGGTCTGGTCCGAGGCGACGGCGATCTCGCCGACCGACCTGAAGGGATAGGGCACCGCCTTCCTGGCGGCGTCGCCGGCCTCGCCCGAGCCCGCGGCCGAGCGCTTGAGGACGACCGGCTCGGGATTCTGCTCGGCATTGTAGATCATCGACAGGAGGGTGCCGTACGAAGACAGCCTCGTCACCTTGTAGCCGGCGCCGTTCGCTATGTAGAAGATGCCCTCGCGCATGGCGATCCGCGTCTTCTGGGGGGCCTCCTCGCCGGCTACCTGGAAGAGGTCGATCTGATCCTCGGTCTGGCCGTAGCCGAGTGAGAACAGCTGCTCGCGCTTGACCGACACGCCCGCGGGGCGGCCCCGCTCGCAGGAAGAGGCGGCCAGTATCGCTATCAGGAGGATCGAGGCGCGGAAAGCGAGGCGCCGAGGAGGGATCATGCCCCTTTGTAGCCTCCAGCGAGGCTTCCTGTCAACGCGCCGATACTATCTTTACATATCCCGCGGAAGGCGGCTATTTTATAGTCGAATGTCGATGCTTCGATCGTATCGGCGGGGCGAGCGGCGCCTCGTCGAGCGGATTACCTCTGCGGCGGCGCGGCTCGCGCGCCGGCTGGGCGAAAGTCTCGCGGCCTTCGTCGAGGCGGGCAGGCAGGGGCTGTCCGTGCTGATCGTTCCTGCCACCGAATCCCGCCCGCGCGGCTTCAGGATCACCTTCTTCGGGGCCGCCCTCTGCCTCGCGGCCGCCGCGGCCATCGCCTCCTCCATTTTCCTATTGGGCGAACGGACCTCGAGCGCTTCCTCGACCATGAACGATTCGGAGCTCAGGTACGCCGCCGCGCAAGAAGAGCTCGACGGCTTCCGCGATCAGGTCGCCCGGCTCATGGATGTGTACGGCGCCTTCAACCAGGCGCTCGGAACGGTCGTCGACGCGCTTCCGGCCACGGCGGCGGGAAGCGCGGATTCCGCGGCGCGCCTGAAGAGCGTCTTCGGTCCCGCCCGTACCGGCGACGAGGCCGCCCAGCTCGCGGCCGTCAAGACGACCCTCCTCGGCGCCGCGCCCCTCGTCGGCGAGTACGGCGCCGCGCTCGGGAAGATGGGCACGGTCCAGAAGAGCATTCCCTCGATCTGGCCCATCAAGGGCGGCATCGGGCATATCTCGACCCTCTTCGGCTACGAGACGAACGTCTTCACCGGCCAGCGCTACTTCCACCAGGGCATCGATTGCTCGACCTATCGCAGGGGCGATCCGATCGTCGCGACAGCCGACGGCAAGGTGGTCCTGACGGCGAACGACCGGAGCTACGGCCTGACCGTCATCATCGCCCATGCCCAAGGATTCTCGACCAGGTACGGGCATATGGACCGCTTGCTCGTAAGGACCGGGCAGTCGGTCAAGCAAGGCGAGACCATAGGCATACTAGGCAATACGGGCGTCTCTACCGGCCCCCATATACACTATGAGGTCATGATCGGGGACAAGCGGACCGATCCGATGAACTTTCTCTGGCTTCGGAAGCCCTAGCGCGCCGACGGCGCGGATCGCGCATCCCGGGCGCCGCTCTTCGCGAAAGAGCCCGTTGACCCCCATTCTTCGATATAGGTATTGTTACTCCCATGAAATTGAACCTGCTCGCGCTGCTGTTCGGAACCAAGAAGGAGCGCGACGTAAAGGCCCTCCTTCCCTTCCTGCATAGGGTCAACGCCAAGGAATCCTGGGCGATCTCCTTGAAGCCGGAGGATTTCCCCCGCGAGACCGAGAAGCTCAAGGCTCGATATAAGGCCGGGGAGACCCTGGACCATATCCTGCCCGAGGCCTTCGCCCTCGTGCGGGAAGCCGCTCGCCGCGTCCTCGGCGAACGGCCCTTCGACGTACAGGTGCTCGGCGGCATCGTCCTCCACCAAGGCAAGATAGTCGAGATGAAGACCGGCGAGGGGAAGACCCTATCCTCGGTCAGCGCGGCCTACCTCAACGCCCTATCCGGGGACGGGGTCCACATCGTCACGGTCAACGACTACTTGGCCGAGCGCGACTCCCAGTGGATGGGCCAGGTCCACCGCTTCCTCGGCCTCACGGTCGGAGTGATCCTCTCAAACATGGATAACGAGAGGCGGCGCAAGGAATACGCCTGCGACATCACCTACGGCACGAAC
>CAYPHO010000137.1:0-912 GCA_964410245.1 uncultured Treponemataceae bacterium
TATTTCTACCTCGACCTCAGGCTGTCGCGCGGCGAGCGACAGCCTGAGGTCGAGGTAGAAATACAGGAATAAGAAGAGAAGGACGGCGCCGATGGCCAGCAGGGTTTCGGCCGATCGCTTGAACCAGGCGCCCCGCGCGGAAAGGGCGACTGCCTGGAAGAAGCCTACGTAGAGCGCCGCTCCCCAGAGGAAGGCGTTCGCCATATCCAGGGGCACGAGGACGCCGCCTATCGCCCGGACGAGCGTGTAGCCCGCCGGGCTGATGAGCGAGAAGAGGATGCGCAGGATGGGCTTATGCCCCTGGCCGGCCAGGAGCGCGATCTGGATGAGGAGGAATAGCGTGACGATGACGAGGGATGCCGGCCTGATCGTATCGGTCGCCGGGGTTATGAAGAGCATGAGGATGAAGAAGACGACGAACTGGCTCGAATAGAGGAAGAACTCGGCGAAGAAACGCTTTATATCTATCCTCATTGCACCTCCCGCCGCCGTCGGACGATTCCGGCAATAATACCCGGGGCGCGCCCGGAAGCATAGCCCGATCGTCGGGTTGTCCGGTTTAACTTTTCATTGACACGCATAACTCTCGCCAGGATAATGCTCCTACTATCGCTCGATAAAGTGGAGGTTCGTATGAAGAGGCTCGCACTCCTATTACTCGCCGCCGCCCTCGTCCTCGTGAGCTGCGGCAAGGGATCGCAGGGCACGTTGGTGTACGGCACGACCGAGAAAGTCACCGATATGGATACGGCGAACGCCTATGATTTCCATACCTGGGAGATATTCCAGAACATAAACCAGGGGCTCCTGACGTATAAGCCGGGTACGACCGAGGTCATTCCCGGATTGGCCGAGAGCTACACTGTCAACTCGACCGGCGACGAGTTCACGTTCAAGCTGCGCAAGGGAATG
>CAYPHO010000137.1:922-6383 GCA_964410245.1 uncultured Treponemataceae bacterium
TCGAAACACCCCGGATCGACCGGCTGGCCGCCGAGGGAATGAAGTTCACCGACGGGACCGCCTTTACCGCGGACGCCGTCAAGTGGACCATCGACCGCTGCGTCAGCCTGGCGGGCGATCCCTCCTGGCTCATCACCGACTTCGTCAAGGAAGTCCAGGTCGTCGATCCGCTGACCGTCAAGTTCGTCCTGAAGGGGCCGACCGCCTTCTTCCCGACCATGGTAGCCGGCTGCCCGCCCTACTTCCCCCTGAATCCGAAGGTCTATCCGGCCGACAAGGTCGTGAAGGATCCCGCCGAGCTCAAGGGCGGGGCCCTCGTCGGCCTCGGGCCTTACAAGTGCGTTTCCTTCAAGCGCGACGAGGAAGTCGTCCTCGAGGCCAACCCCGGCTATTACGGGGCCAAGCCCAATGTCAAGAAGATCATCATCCGCTACTTCGCCGACGCGACGACCATGCGCCTGGCCCTCGAGAAGGGCGAGATCGACCTGGCCTACAAGACGATGAATCCCCCCGATATCAACGATCTCGTCAAGAGCCCGAAGCTGACGACCTTCAAGCTCCCCGGCCCCTTCATCCGCTACCTGGCCTTCAACACCGACGTCAGCGTCTTCAAGGACGCGAGGCTCCGCCAGGCCGTCGCGGCCCTCGTCGACCGCCCCGACTTCAACCAGAAGGTCTTCCTGGGCCAGAACGCTCCCCTCTACTCCATGGTGCCCCAGGGCATGATCTACGCGACCCGGGATTTCATGGACGCCTACGGCGACGCTAACGTGGCCAAGGCCGAGGAGCTGCTCAAGGCCGCCGGGTACTCGGCCGCCAAGCCCTTCGCCTTCGACCTCTGGTACACGCCGAGCCACTACGGCGACACCGAGGTCAACCTCGCCGAGGTGCTCAAGACCCAGTTCGAGAGGACCAAGCTCGTCAAGGTCGCGCTGAAGAGCGCGGAATGGGCCACCTACAAGCAGCAGTGGCGCGACAAGCAGATGGCCGTGTTCTTCCTCGGCTGGTACCCCGACTACCTCGATCCGGACAACTATACCGCCGCCTTCGCCGGCACGAACGGCGCCATCGGCAACGGCATCTACTTCTCGAACCCCGAGTGGGACGCCCTCTTCGCCAAGGAGCAGCAGAGCTCGGACCCGAAGGAGCGCGAGGCCCTCTTTACGAAGGTGCAGAAGGACTGGACCGTCGAGGTCCCGACCGTGCCGCTCTTCCAGGGCAACCTCTACGTCTTCACGCAGAAGAACGTTACCGGCGTCAAGATCGGCCCGACGCTCATCTTCAACTACGACCAGCTAGCCTTCACGAAGTGATAGCCCGCATCCTCGCCGATCGCTTCCGGGCCGGGTCCCCCGCGGGGGGCCCGGCCGCTCTCGGGCCCGCGGGGGAGGCGCTATGAGGCGCGTGCTCAGGTACGCCGGGGCGCGGCTCCTCCTGGCCGTCCCCATGGTCTTCGTCCTCCTGTCCCTCGTCTTCTTCGTGCTGAGGATCATGCCGGGCGACCCCGTGTCGTCCATGCTGGGAGGGCACGCCCCGCAGGAGGTCATCGACAGGAAGAAGGCCGAGCTCGGGCTCGACAGGCCCATCGCGGTCCAGTACCTCGAATACCTCGGCCGCGTCGCGAGGCTCGATCTCGGCGACTCGATGGTGTTCAAGGAGCGGGTCTCGAAGTCCATCGCGGACAAGCTGCCCGCCACGATCGAGCTGACCCTCTTCGGGCTAATCTTCTGCCTGGGCATCGGGATACCGCTGGGCGTCCGGGCCGCGCGCAGGCGCAGGACGGGCCACGATTTCGGCATCCGCCTCTACGCGAACGTCGTCTACTGCATTCCGGTCTTCTGGATGGGGCTGATGCTGCAGATGATCTTCGGCGTCTTCCTCGACGCCTTCCCGATCTCGGGGCGCGTCGGGGCCAGGGTCATCTCGGGCGAGTTCGACAAGACGGGCTTCTACGTGCTCGATACGATCATCTCCGGCCAATTCTCCGCGCTCGGCGACGTCCTCTACCATCTCGTCCTGCCGGCCCTCACGCTCGGCATCACGCTCTCGGGCGTCTTCGTCCGCCTGACCCGGGCGAACATGCTCGACGTCCTGAAGTCCGACTTCGTCCTCGCGAGCCGGGCGAGGGGCGTCAGCGAGCGCAAGGTAGTCTACGGCCACGCGCTGAAGAACGCCCTGGTGCCTATCGTGACTATGCTCGGGCTCCAGTTCTCGGCCCTCCTCGCCGGGGCGATCCTGACGGAGACGACCTTCTCATGGCCCGGCATGGGCCGGCTGCTCCTCGAGCGAATCTATCTCCGGGACTACCCGACTATCCAGGGAGTCATCGTCGTGTACGCGCTCTTCGTCAGCGTCGTATCGCTCATCGTGGACATCGCGTACGCGATCATCGATCCGCGGGTCAAGCTCTAGGGAGAGGCCGATGGGAATCGAGAAGGACAAGGGACCCTCCGGCCCCCCCGATACGCGGGCGGCCGCGTTCTCGCCGGCGGCCCTCCTGGCGCGCGCCCTGGGCCGCTTCTCGGGAGCGGCGCGCAAGTACCGAGTGGAGTGGTGGATCCTCGTAGCCGGCGCCGCCATCATCGCGACGATCGTCCTCATGACGGCCTTCCCCTCGCTCTTCACGGCCTATAGCCCCGTCGAGCAGGGCGTCGGTCCCCAGATGGCCGCGCCGGGGCCGGGCCACGCCATGGGCACGGACAACCTGGGAAGGGACGTCGGCGCCAGGGTGGTCTACGGCGCGCGCACGATCCTGGGCGTCGCCGTGGCCGCGTCGCTGCTCTCGGCGCTCATAGGCATCCCCCTCGGCCTGATCTCCGGCTTCGCGGGGAACTGGCTGGACCGGGTCCTCTCCCTCGTCATGGACTCGATCTACTCCTTCCCCGGGCTCATCCTGGCGATCGCCTTCGCGGCCATGCTGGGGCCGGGCGTGGTGAACATAACGGTGGCGGTGTCCGTCGTGTACATCCCGACCTATTTCCGCCTGGTGCGGGGCCAGACCCTGACCATCAAGGAAGAGCTCTACGTCGAGGCGGCGCGCGCGATCGGGGCCCGGAAGTCGGTCATCCTGGCCAAGTACGTCTTCCCGAACGTGATCGCCACCGTCGTGGTCGTGTTCTCGCTCAACATCGCCGACGCGATCATGACCGAGGCCGCCCTCTCCTACATCGGGCTCGGCCTGCCGGCGGGCATCCCCGACTGGGGCATGGACCTCTCGATGGGCAAGAAGTTCCTTCCCTCGGGAGTCTGGTGGATGATCACCTACCCGGGCCTCATGATCATGATCCTCGCCCTCGGCTTCACGATGCTGGGCGAGGGACTCTCGGAGATACTGAACCCGAGGCTGCAGGAGTACTGATGAGCGACGAGGCGGGCGCGGCCGATTGCATCCTCCGGATCGAGGGCCTTTCTATCGTCTATCCGATTTCGATCGGCGCGGTGCGCGCCGTCGAGGACGTCTCGCTCTCCGTGCGGAGGGGCGAGGTCCTCGGCGTCGTCGGCGAGTCGGGCTGCGGCAAGTCCACCCTGGGCCTGTCGATCCTCAAGCTCATGAAGCCGCCGGGAAGGATCGCGTCCGGAAGGATCGCCTACTCGGGCCGCGGCGGCGCCGAGCGGGACATCCTCGCGATGGGCGAGCGGGAGCTCCTGGGGGTCAGGGGGAAGAATATCGCCATGATCTTCCAGAACCCCCTGACCTCGCTCGATCCGCTGGCCAGCGTCGAGGACCACTTCGTCGAGACCATACGCGCTCACGAGGGCGAGGCGACGCGCCGATCCTGCGTCGAGCGGGCGGCGGCCATACTCGGCGACCTCGGCATCGAGACGAGCCGACTGCGCGAGTTTCCCTTCCAGCTCTCCGGCGGCATGAGGCAGCGGATCATGATCGGGCTCGCCCTCGTGCTCCGTCCCGACCTCCTGCTCGCCGACGAGCCGACCACGGCCCTGGACGTGATCGTCGAGGCGGGCTTCACCGAGCTCCTGATGAAGCTGAAGCGGCAGTACGACCTGACGGTGATGATGATCTCGCACAACCTCGGCCTAGTCGCCGAGATCGCGGACCGGATCGCCGTCATGTACGGGGGCCGGATCGTCGAGCTCGCCTCGGCCCGGGAGATCTTCGACGAGCCCCTGCATCCGTATACCAGGGGGCTGATGGACTGCGTGCCGAACATCCTCCTCGACCGGAAGGAGCTCCGGGCCATGCCCGGGAGCCCCCCCGACCTGGTAGGAGAGCCGCTGGGCTGCCCCTTCGCCCCCCGCTGCCCCGAGGCGATGGATATCTGCCGGAAGGCGATGCCCCCGACGGCCGACCTCGGCGGGCGCTCGGTCGCCTGCTGGCTTCGATCGAGGAGGGACTGAACGATGGCAGCGCTCATTCGCGCGACCGGGCTCTTGAAGGATTTCCCCGCGAAGGGCCGAGGATCGGACGGCGCGCGCCGCCTCGTCCACGCGGTCGACGGCGTCGACCTGGAGATCGGCGAGGGCGAGGTCCTGGGCTTGGCTGGCGAGTCGGGATCGGGGAAATCGACGACCGGGCGCCTCGCCGTCCGGCTTGTCGAGCCTACGGCCGGAAGGATCGAGTACCGGGGCCGCGACATCACGACCCTGAGCTTCCGCGAGCTCGAGCCCTTCAGGGCCAAGGCGCAGATGATCTTCCAGGATCCCGTCAGCTCGCTGTCGCCGCGGATGAGCGTCGGCGAGGCGATAGGGCATCCTCTCGCCATCCATCGGATCGGCGCGAGATCGGAGCGCAGGGACCTGGTCCTGGCGATGATGGAGAAGGTCGGGCTCTCGCCCGCCGATTACCTGTATAGGAAATACCCTCACCAGCTCTCGGGCGGGCAGAGCCAGCGCGTGGTCATCGCGCGCGCCCTTGTTACCCGGCCGGACTTCGTCGTCGCCGACGAGCCGATAGCGATGGCCGACGTATCGGTGCGGGCCCTCATCATGCAGCTGATGCGGCGCCTGAAGGAAGAGATGGGCCTGACCTACCTCTTCATCACGCACGACCTGGCGACCGCCAAGTACCTCTGCGATTCAGTCGCTATCATGTACCTCGGCCGGATCGTCGAGAAGGCGCCCCGCGACGAGCTCTTCGCGAGGCCGCATCATCCCTACTCGAAGGCCCTCTTGGCAGCGGTGCCCATCCCCGATCCGAAGGCCCGCAAGCCTAAGGAGCTCCCCGAGGGAGAGATCCCGAGCGCGATAGATCCTCCTCCGGGCTGCCACTTCCATCCGAGATGCCCCTACGCGACGGCGGCCTGCAGGGAAGGAAGGCCGCCCCTGAGGGAGATCGCGCCGGGCCATTTTTCGGCATGCATCCTGGACTGAGGCGCGTTCTCCGATCGGACGCGGCGAGGGCCGCGGCGGCCTCGTGCGCGGCGATTCTCGCCGCGGCGCTCCTCGCCTCCTGCGCGGCGAAGGATCCCGAGAAGAAGGCCCCGCCCGTCGCCCTCGTCGT
>CAYPHO010000137.1:6483-8501 GCA_964410245.1 uncultured Treponemataceae bacterium
GCCCTGGTCAGGCACGTCGCGCTGCCCGACTCGGCCGATGCCGGCGCGGGCGCCGAGGCCCTCTCGGCCGCGCTCCTTAAGGCCGCGGACGATAAGCTGGTCAGGGCGATCCTCGTAGCCCCCGCGCCGCCTGGAACCGCGGAGGCCTTCCGGGAGCTACGCGCCAAGCGGCGCGACATCCTCCTGGTGGCTGCCGAGAGCGCGGATGGCCGGCTGGAGATCGAGGCTGCCGCCGACCTCGTCGTCGAGCTGGACCGGCTTTACCGTCCCTATCTCGCCGTTAAGAGCGCCAAGGAAGCCGGCGCGAGGCGCTTCTTCGCGGTCGCGGCCGCCGGCGCGGCCGGCGAGGCCCGCTCGCGCGAGCGCGCCGTGCTCCGGGCCGCCTGCACGGAATTCAAGATCGCCTATCGCCTCGCGACGGCGAGCCTTCCCGATACGAATTTCGGATGGCTCGGGACGCTCGACCGCGACTGCGCGCTCTACTGCGCCGATTCGGCGCTGGCGGCGGCCGTCGCCGAGGCCGCCCTCGCGACCGGGGCCTGCGTCGTCGACGGCGGCCCGGACTCGCTCGAGGCATGGCGCGAGGTGCTGGCCGCCGGACTGCCGGACGACTACGAGAAAGCCGACGCCGCAGGCCGGCTAAGGCGCGTCGAGAAGGCCGCGACGGTAATGGCCGGGCGGGGCAGGCTGGCCGCGTGGACGCGCGGCTACGCGGCCGAGTCGGTCCTGGGCCTGGCGGAATTCGCCCGCGCCTTGGCGGCGGGCTCGGCCAGGATCGGAGAGGCCAAGGACCTCGCCGCGGCGCTTGAGCTGCATTCGACCGGGGGCGCGTGGATCGTCGGCTTCGACGTCGATGCCGAGACGGGGGTCAAGGCCGCCAACCACGTCCTCCTGCGGCAGGATCCCTACGTCTTCGGCCGCGGCTACGAGCAGAGCGCCTTCGATACGGTGCCGCCAGCCTATCTCCGGATCGGGCCCGCCGCTCCCTGATCGGCCGCGCCGCGCTAGGCCGCGCCGCCCGCCTTCGCCGCTCCCCTCGGTATTATTGCCCAAGGAGCCCGAGCTCGTTTACTATCTCTCGACGGCATTCATTTAAGGCCGAGGGAGACGCATCATGGCGAAGTATCCGTTCGCGGAGATCGAGAAGAAGTGGCAGGCGAGGTGGGAGGCCGAGAAGGCCGGCCGCGCCCTCGAGGATCCTTCCTTCCCCAAGGAGAGGCGCCGCTACGTCCTCGATATGTTCCCCTATCCCTCGGGCGCCGGCCTCCACGCGGGCCATGTCGAGAACTACACGATCACCGACATCTATTGCCGCTACCTCAGGATGGCGGGATACAACGTACTCCACCCCATGGGCTTCGACGCCTTCGGCCTTCCGGCCGAGAACTACGCGATCAAGACGGGCACGCACCCCGCCGCCACGACCAAGCAGAACGTCGACCGCTTCCGCGAGCAGATCAAGGCCATGGGCTTCCTCTACGACTGGGAGCGCGAGATCTCGACGACGGACGCCGACTACTTCAAGTGGACGCAGTGGATCTTCCTCAAGCTCTTCGAGCGCGGCCTGGCCTACGAGGCCGACGCCCCCATCAATTTTTGCCCCTCCTGCGGCACGGGCCTGGCCAACGAGGAGGTCAAGGACGGAAAGTGCGACAGGTGCCACTCGAAGGTGACGCGCAAGCGGCTTAGGCAATGGGTGCTCAAGATCACCGCCTACGCGGACCGCCTCCTGGAAGGGCTCGACTCGGTTAATTGGCCCGAGCCCATAAAGCTCATGCAGCGCAATTGGATCGGAAGGTCCGAGGGCGCCTCGGTGCATTTCAAGGTCGAGGGCCTCTCCGAATCCTTGGAAATCTTCACGACGCGGGCGGATACGCTCTACGGCGCGACCTACATGGTCCTCGCGCCCGAGCATCCCTTCGTCGCCAAGATCACGACCGCCGACCGCAAGGCCGAGGTCGACGCCTACGTCGAGGCCGCCGCGCGCAAGAGCGACCTCGAGCGCACCGAGCTGGCCA
>CAYPHO010000138.1:0-8493 GCA_964410245.1 uncultured Treponemataceae bacterium
CTTGGCCTCGAACTCGGCGAACATGGTCTGGCGGAACAGGGTCGCTAGGAGGCCGTCGATCTGGGCGCCGACCAGGCTCGCCCTCTCGGCGTCGTCCTTGGCCTCCTCGTAGAGGAGCTTGAAGAGGAGCTGCTCGTTGAAGGTGCTCGCCACCTCGGCCTCGAAGATCGCGTAGCTATAGCAGAGGAAGGGATTCGAGCGCGCCGAGTACCAGGAGTGCATCGAGTGGCCGCCCTCGTGGGCGATCGTGAAGACGTCGTGGAGGAGGTCCTCCTTGTGGTTGAGGAGGATGTAGGGCTCTCCTGTAAAGGAGCCGGCGGAGAAGGCGCCGGAGCGCTTGCCCTTGTTCTCGTAGCGGTCGACCCACCTAGACTCGAGGCCGGCTCGCAGGGTCGCGACATAGTCCTTCCCCAGGGGCGCGAGGGCGCGGCATACGAGCTCGACGGCCTCGGGGTAGCTATGGCGGGCCTTGGCCTCGGGCAGGAGGGGGACGTACACGTCGTAGTGCCGCAGCTCCTCGACCTTGAGGAGCTTCTTCCGGAGCTCGTAGTAATCGTGGAGGACGGGCAAGTTAGCCGACACCGTCGAGACCAGGTTGTCGTAGACCGACTCGCTCACGTCGTCGGGGAAGAGGGCCGCACGGCGGGCCGATCCGAAGCGGCGCACGATCGCGCGGTACTTATCCTGCTTGACCGAGCCCGAGTAGAGGGCGGCCAAAGTATTCTTGTGCTTGTCGAAGCCCTCGTAGAAGCGGAAGTATGCCTTCTTGCGGATCTCGCGATCGGGATCGCGCATGAAGGACTGATAGCTCGACTGGGTCAGGGGCTTGGGGCCCTCGGGCGTGTCCAGGCTCCCGAAGTCGAGGTCGACGTTGGTCAGGACCTCGAAGGCGTCGTTCGCGGTCTGCGCCGACTCGATCTGGAGGGCGAGGAGCTTCTCCTCGGCCTCGGAGAGGATATGGGGCTTCTGGCGGATGATGCGGCGCAGGAAGATATCGTACTCGGCGAAGTCGCCCGAGGCGAGGCAGCGCTCGACGAAGCTCTCGTCCAGCGCCTGGATCGCAGGGACCAGCCAGGCCCACTCGCCGGATGCCCGCGTCGCGACCGACATATACCGAGCCATGCGGCCCCGCGACTCGTAGTCGCCCTGGTCCTCGGCCTCGCGCAGGCTCGCGTAATACCCGAGCCTCTCGTCGAGAAGGCCGAAGTCCCGGAAGGCGGCCAGTACGGCCGCGAAGGAGAGGGGCGACGAGCCCATGCCCTCTTTCATGCCCGCGACGCTCGGTATCATCGCCTCGAGCCGCTTGAGCGCTTCCTCCCAGGCCTCGGCGCTCGGGAAGAGGGCCGAGAGGTCCCAGGTGTCGCCTTCGGGTACTTCGGATCGATTCGGTACGCGGGTCGCTTCTGGCATGACATATTCTCCTGGGCGCCAGTCTATCGGAAAATCATGCCGAGGGCGAGACGAGGCGGCCGAGGAAGGCGGCCATCAAGTCGAAGGCGCCCTCTTCCGCGAGCTCGGGACCGTCGGAGGCCGTGTGCAGGTAGTCCCAGGTCCGAGGGCGCATCCCATGCGAGAGGGCGACGACTTCTTCCTCGGGAAGGAGACTGATCGCCAGGGCGGGAATCCCTCCCAGGGTCAGGCCGAGGTCGTCGGACCAGGGCAGGGCGACCGGGAGGGGCGGCTTCAGCGAGGCGCGGGAGGCGGCGGCCAGTGCCGCCTCGACCAGGGCGCGGCGGCCGAGGGCCGCGCCCGATGCGGCCATGCCGCGGCGCTCGAGGAGGGACTCGGCCGAGGTGGAGTACACGAGCCGGTCGCCGCGGCCCGTCACGTCGAGGACGAAGGCCGGGGGCGCCAGTCCCGGCGAGGCCTTGAGCGCGAGGGCGAGGCCGTAGGCGCCCTGGGCCTTGGGCGCGCCCGACGGAGGGACTTCCTCGGCATCGGTGAAGACGATGGCGAAGGGCCGCGCGCCGCCATCGGACGCCCCGCCATCGGCCGCCCCGCCCAGGGCGGCGGCGAGCCTGGCCAGCTGGAGGCAGGCGCAGGAATTATCGAGGACCCCGGGCGAGCCCTCGAAGCGGTCGTAATGGGCGATCAGGGCCAGATGAGGCCTTCCGCGCCCGATGCGGGCGACGATATGGCGGTCGCCCCCGGCCCTCGCGACCTGATAAGGTATCGAGCGGGAGGCGAGGAGGCCCGCCAAGGCCACCAGCCGGTCGCAGCCGGGCTTGAGGAAGCGCTCCTCTTCCTCGGAGAAGCGCACGATCCTCCCCTAGCTCGACCCGCCGGATGCGGGACTGCCGGATGCGGGCCTGGGCGCTGCCGTCGACTCGCGGATCATGAGGGCGGTCGGCATGCGGCGATGCAGCGTGCGCCGGTCCTCGGCCTCGACGCCTTCGAGTAGGCTCACCACCAGCTCGGCGGCGGCCGAGCCTTTCTCGCGGCCCGGCTGCCGCACGGTCGTCAGCGAGGGCCTCGCGCGGGAAGCGGCGGGTATATCGTCGAAGCCCGCGATGCTGACGTCCCCCGGGATGTCCAGGCCCTCGCGCCGGCAGGCCTCGTAGACGCCCAGGGCGATGATGTCGGCCATGGCGACGATGGCGGTCGGCGAGGAGGAGCCGGCGAGCACGCGCGAGGCCGCCTCGTCGCCGCCCTCGACCGAGCCCTGGGCCGTGATGACCGGGATCTCGGGAGAGTCGAGGGCGAGCCCCTCCTCCTCGAGGGCGCGGCGGAAGCCCGCGAGCCGCCGGTTCCGCACCAGCGAGAAGCGGCCGGAGATGATCTGGATCGTCTCGGGCATGAGGGCGATGACCGCGATGTGGCGATGACCGAGGCCCAGGATGTGCCGCATGAGGGCGTAGGCCGCCCCCTCGTCGTCGACGCCGACGTTGACCGTGGCGTCGGTGTCGACCCCGTCGATCGTGACGAAGGGAATGCGGCGCTTGTTGAGCAGGTCCACGACCTCGTGGTCGGGACCGACGCCCACGGTGATCAGGCCGTCGACGAAGGCCCGGCGGGCCGCCTCGATGACCCGGCCCTTGACGGGAGGCAGCATAGTCAGGGACAGCTCGCGCTCCTCGCAGAGCTCGCCGATGCCGCGGACGATCTCGGTCAGGTAGGGATTGCGCAAGGCCTCGGTTATCGGCTGGGGAAGGAGGAGTCCCAAGGCGCCCAGCCGCTTCGTGGTCAGGGTGCGGGCGACGGGATTGGGGATGTAGTCGAGCTCGTTGACCACGGCCATGACGCGCTTGTAGGTCTCTTCCGAGATCCGCTCGGGATCGTTGAGGGCGAAGGATACGGTCGTCTTGGAGACTCCCGCCCGTTCCGCGATATCCTTAATTGTCGGCCGCATCGCACACTCCAGCGGCAGTGTAGTATCCATCGACCCGATGGTCAACGAAAAAGTAAACTCGGTTACTAAACAAAGAGAGTCTGGTTTACCGCCTTGGAATTGTCGATAACTAACGAATGAAGCAGGTAACCGTAACCTACGCCTCGGGCGAGAGCGTCGCCTACCCCTCCGGCGTCAAGGCGGCCGACGTAATCGGCAAGATGGGAGGCCTCGCCTGGCCCCTCGCGGCCATCCTCGTCAACAATGAGCTGAAGGACCTCGACGCTCCGATCCTTACGGATTGCCGAGTGGATCCGGTCACGATCGACACGGCCCAGGGCGCGACGACCTATCGCCGCTCGCTCTGCCTCCTCTTGGCCATCGCCTCGCGCGAGCTCAATCCCGAGCGGCGCCTCATGGCCGGCATGGCCATAGGAACGGGCTTCTACCATTACTACGACGACGACATCCCCATGAAGGCCGAGGAGGTCGCGGCCCTCCAGAAGCGGATGCGGGAGCTGGTCGAGCGCGACGCGCCCATCCGCGTCGAGTGGCGGGCCTGGGCCGAGGCTGTCGAGTACTTCAAGTCGACGGACCAGAGGGGTACCCTTCTCCTCCTCGAGCATTCGAACGACCCGATCATCCCCTTGAACGAGTGCGCCGGCTTCCGGGACCTCCATGTCGCCCCCCTCGTGCCCTCGACCGGGGTCCTCGAGACCTTCGAGCTCATGAGCTATCACGGCGGGCTGCTCCTGCGCTATCCGCACAAGGAGACGCCCGACAGGATCGGTCCCTTCGAGGACGATCCCGTGCTCTACTCGGTCGCCGCGGAGTCCCGAGAGCGGGCCCGCGTCCTCGGCGTGGCCTCGGTGGGCGCCCTGAACCGCGTGAACGCGTCCAAGGGAATCAAGGAATACATCCGCATCGCCGAGACGCTTCAGGACAAGAAGATCGCCGCGATCGCCGACGATATCGCCGCGCGCGCAGGTTCGGTCAAGGTCGTCCTCATCGCCGGCCCCTCCAGCTCGGGCAAGACGACGACCTCGAAGAAGCTCGCCATCCAGCTCAAGGTCCTGGGCCTCGACCCGATGACGATCTCGCTCGACGACTACTTCATCGACCGCTCGCGCACTCCCCTGGACGAGAAGGGCGAGCCCGACTTCGAGTGCCTGGAGGCCCTGGACGTCGAGTACCTGAACGAGCAGCTCCTGGCCCTCTTCCGCGGCGAGGCGGTCGAGCTGCCCGCGTACGACTTCAAGGCGGGATCGCGAAGGGTCTCGGGCAAGAAGCTCAAGCTCGGCCCGCGGAGCATCCTAATCATGGAAGGAATCCACGGCCTAAACGACAAGCTGACGCCACGCATACCGCGCGGGCAGAAGTTCAAGATCTATGTCAGCGCCCTGACCCAGCTGAACCTGGACGACCACAATCGGGTCAGCACCACCGACAACCGCCTCCTCAGGCGGCTCGTGCGGGACTACAACTTCCGAGGCCACTCGGCTCGGCAGACGCTGAAGATGTGGCCCTCGGTCCAAGCAGGCGAGCGCAAGCACATCTTCCCCTACCAGAACAGCGCGGACGCCGCGCTCAACTCGGCCCTCGACTACGAGCTGGGGGTCCTCAAGGTCTATGCCGAGCCGCTCCTGCGAACGGTCAAGCCCGGCTGCCCCGAATACTCGGAGGCCCGTCGCCTCCAGTCATTCCTGGACTACTTCACGCCCATCCCCGCCCAGAGCGTGCCGGGCGACAGCCTTCTTAGGGAATTCATCGGGGACAGCGAGTTCAAGTATTAGGGGCGGATGATCTCGCCCGCGTAGACGACCTCGAAGTCCGAGCCGCGACGCGAGCGCTCAGGACCGGACGCTCGCGACGCGAGCGCTCAGGACCGGACGCTCGCGATGGCCCAGGACAAGGCCTCCTCGAGAAGCGCGGCCGGCGGCTCGGCTATGTGCCCCAGCTTCTGCATGTCATCGACGAGCTTGCGCGAGGCGGCGATATCCGCCTTGGCGCGCTCGTAGACCTCCTGCCGGGAGAGCGATGAGCGCGCCACTCCGTCCTTGGCCGCCTGGTCGGCGACGTCGGCGGCCTCGATCGCGAAGACCTCGGTCTCGTCCATGGTCGCTATGATGTCGTCCGGCCCGATCCCGCGGCCCTCGGCGTAATCGGCGATCGAATGGGCGCAGCGGATGGCCATGGCGTCGGTGATCTTCCTGGATCGGGCCAGCAGCGCGCCCTTGAGGAGGCCGGGGAAGCAGATCGAGTTGTTGACCTGGTTGGGGAAGTCGCCCCGGCCCGTCGCCACGATGAAGGCGCCCTCCTCCTTGGCGGCGTAGGGCCAGATCTCCGGGACCGGGTTCGCGCAGGCGAAGACGATCGCCCCCGGGGCCATCGACCGGACCCACTCGCGCTTGACGGTATCGGGTCCCGGCTTCGACAGGGCGATGAGGACGTCGGCGCCCTTCAGGGCCTCGGCCTCGGTCGCATAACGCGCCGGATTGGTCTTCAGGCAGAGCTCCCACTTGCGGTAGTGCCGGGGGTCCGCCTCGATGTCGGCCCTCCCCGCGTGGAGGCCGCCCTTGGTGTCGAAGAGGGCCATGCGCGCCGGGTCCCCGCCGTCCGCCAGTATCAGCCGAGCGATGGTCGTGTTGGACGCCCCCGCCCCCAGGAGGACGATTCGGGCGTCGCCCAGCCTCTTGCCCGCCAGCTTCAGGGCGTTCAGGAGCCCGGCCAGGGTGACGCAGGCCGTGCCCTGGGCGTCGTCGTGCCACACGGGTATATCGCACTCCTCGCGAAGCTCGTCCAGGACGCGGAAGCAATTGGGCTGCGAGATGTCCTCCAGGTTGACCGCGCCGAAGGAATGCTGGGCCATCTTCACGAACTCGATGAGCTTGGCGGGATCGTTCTTCCCGTCGGGACCCCGGGAATCGACGCAGAGCGCCGTGGCGTCCACGCCGCCGAGGTACTTCATGAGCATGGCCTTGCCTTCCATGACCCCCAGGCCGCCGGGCGGCGTGCAGTCCCCGTCCCCGAGGACCCTGGTCGAGTCCGATACGACGGCGACGAGGTTGCCGCGGTTCGAGAGCGCGAAGGAACGGTCGTTCTCGTCGCGGATCGCGGTCGACACGGCCGAGACGCCGGGCGTATACCATGCGTTGAACCAGCCGAAGCCCCAGATGCCGGCCTTCGGGACGGTCTGCATCTTGCCGCCGTAGTAGTCGTGGGCCTTGAGCGAGAGGCGCTTGAGGAAGAGGGTCTGGGCGCGGGCCCGCTCTTCCTGCGTGAAGTCCGCGGGCAGGGCCGACGAGAGATTGCCGAGATCGAGGTCGATACCCATGTTCATTCCTTTCGCGCCGGGGAGGGAACGTCGAGGCGCTTGAAGAAAATCAGAGCGGCGTAGGTCAGGAAGATGAAGGTCGAGAAGGCGAGCGAGAACATGATCGCCTTCGGGTCCGCGAGCGCCTGGCCGACCTCCCGCAATACCAGCTTGGTCGAGAAGACCACGTCCCAGCTATTGAGGCGGGAGAAGCGCCCGAGGTAGATCCCGAAGCCCGACAGCAGTATCGCGATCGCGACGAGGATGCGGGCGGCGGCCTTGCCCCAGGCCCGGGCGACGCAGCCCTGGATGAGCCACATGGAGGCCAGGCCCATGAAGTGCCCCGCGAAGGCGAAGGCCGAGTTCATGATGATGTCGTACCAGACGAGGGCGTTGAGCCCGATCCACTCCGAGGGCCGGCCCTGAAGGAAGGTGCGGTTGAAGACGTGGATGAAGTCCGTGAAGATGTAGGGCGCGTTCGGGTAGAAGGCGAGCCACAGGAGGGCGGCCGCCACCGAGACGACCCTGCGCGCCCTGGCTCCGCTCCCGCGGGCGACGAGGTAGGCCCCGGAGCCCGCGACGACGAAGGGGACGATGGCGAGGACCAGGTTCCAGACCAGGAAGGCGTATGAGCTTTTGCCCGAGACGGCCACCCGGACGACGAGGAGCAGCACGCAGCCCAGGGCCGAGGCCCCCAAGAGGGCGCTCATCCTGAGGAATCCCGGCCTCGAAACGCTGTCGTCCATCACCCCCCCAACGATTCTACTATACCGAGATTCACCACGGAGACACGGAGACCTTGGCGAGATCACGGAGAGGAATGAAGACGAGAAGAGAAGGGCTAAACATCGAAAGAGGAATAGCCACGGTGAGTCCGATAACGCTCCTCCCCAATTTCACACTCCTTATCCCTCAGCACTCTCCGTGCTCTCCGATCTACTAACGCTCGGCTTCCGCCTCGCTAGGCTTCGCTCCGTGCCTCCGTGGTGAATCCTATCAAGCATCCAGGGCGCGTTGCGCGATCTTGTCTAGCGTCCGCGCCTTGAAGTCGGCCAGCTTGACGCCGTTCTCCTGGCTGCCATCGAGCTTCCGCACCGACACGGCCGCCTCGTCGGCCTCTTTCTGGCCGACGACGAGCATGTAGGGGACCTTCTGGCCCTGGGCCTCGCGGATCTTCGCGTTCATGCGGGAGTCCGACAGGTCCGCCCTGGCGCGCACTCCCGCCGCCTTGAGCTCGGCGACCACCTTCTTGGCGTACTCGTCGAAAGCCGGGGCTACGGGGATGACCACGGCCTGCTCCGGCGCGAGCCAGATCGGGAAGGCCCCCGCGGTGTGCTCGAGGTAGACGCCGAAGAAGCGCTCGATCGAGCCTAAGAGGGCGCGATGGACCATGTAGGGCCGCTTGCGCTGGCCGTCCGCGTCCACGTACTCCATCTTGAAGCGCTCCGGCTCGTTGAAGTCGAACTGGATGGTCGAGAGCTGCCACTCGCGGCCGATCGCGTCCTTGACCTTCAGGTCGATCTTCGGGCCGTAGAAGGCGCCGCCGCCCTCGTCCATCTCGTAGGGCATTCCCTCTTTCTCTATCGCATTCTTGAGCGAGGCGATCGCGGTATCCCACATCCCCTGCTCGCCCACCGCGCCGTCGCCCTTGGGCTTGGTGGCGAGGTAGGCCTTGATCTCCTTGAAGCCGAGGGTCCTGTGCATGTAGAGGGAGAAGCGCAGGACCTCGATGATCTCGTCCTCGATCTGCTCCGGCGTGCAGATGATGTGGGCGTCGTCCTGGGTAAAGCCGCGCACGCGCATGAGGCCGTGCAGGGTGCCCGATCTCTCGTAGCGGTACACGGTGCCCAGC
>CAYPHO010000139.1:0-8418 GCA_964410245.1 uncultured Treponemataceae bacterium
ACCGCTCACATTGCGCATCCTTTGGGCGAATGTGTCTCCCATTAGCGCCTCCTTTGCATTGTAGGGTACTGTATTCGAGGGGGAAAATGAACAACTCGGCCGGTTTATTTTGGGTCGAGGGCGCCCCCCGAGCCGTCTCCGAAGGCGCGATCGAGGGCTCGCCCTAGGGCGGCCCGGCCGAAGAGGGCGCCGAGCCGCGCGGAGGCGCCCGCGGGAAGGGGCGCGGATACCAGCGAGGGGACATCGTCGAAGGGCGGATCGGGGAAACGGAGGCAGAGCGCGTGGAGGATGTAGCCTCCCTCGAAGGGCGCCCCGCCGTACTTGCGGTCGCCCGAAAGTGGCATCCCTCGGCTGGAGGCCTGGACCCTGATCTGGTGGGTCAGTCCCGTGCGCAGCTCGACGAGGACGAGGCTCCTTCCGCCGTAGCTGAGCAGGGGAGTCGCGAGGGCCGAGGCCTCCTCGCCGGAAGCCGACGCTCGGCTCTTCAGCGAAGCCTCGTCGCGCTCGATGCGGTCGAGCCACTCGGCGGGCCCGGCTGGCTCGCCGTCGAGGAGGGCGAGGTAGAGCTTCCGTAACTTGCGCTCCCGCAAGAGCCCGGTAAAGGCGCGGGCTCCCTTGGCCGTCGCGGGGAAGGCCATCAGCCCCGAGGTGTTTCGATCGAGCCTATGAAGGGGACCCGGAGAGAAGCTGAGCGAGGCCGAGGCCCGGCGGGCGAGGGCGGCGCGCAGCCTGTCTTCTATGCTGCCGGGACCCTGGGAAAGCTCGCCGCGGGGCTTGTTGATAAACAGCAGGTTCTCGGTCCGCAGGACGAGGATATCCTTCAGGCCGTCGACGGCGCCCCTCGCGCCCTGGCCGGCCGAGGCGGCCTCGGGGGCGCCGCGAGAGAGGGCCGACGCGCGGATCGCGATGCGATCGCCCTCCGAAACGCGCGAGTCGGGAGCGGCGCGCGAGCCGTTGATCCGAATGTCGCCCTTGCGAAGCGATCGGTAGATCTCGGACAGGCCGAGGCGGGGGAGGGCGGCGCGCAGGACCTTGTCGAGGCGGCGTCCCTCGTCGTCGGGGCCGGCCGCGAGCTCGGCCCAATCGTCATCGCTCCGCATCCCGGATGACTCTACGCTCGGCGAGCGTCGGGGTCAATGCCGAGGCGGCGGCCCTCCGGCCCGCGGATGCCCGAATCTTGACAGGCGCGCCTCTACCTGTGAAACTGGGCCGATGACCGAATCGGCCGATCCGCATTGGGCGGGCCTCTTCTCGAACCGCGTATTCCTATCGGCCGTGTTCAGCCTCCTTACAGCTCAGTTCATCAAGTCGATCGTCCTCGCCTTCAAGTCGCGGGCGAAGCGCTTCCGCGACATACTCGGCACCTTCCTATGGAAGACAGGAGGCATGCCCTCGAGCCATAGCGCGCTCGCGGTCTCGATAGCGGCGGCCATCGCCATGACCGAGGGCGTGAACAAGAACCTGTTCATCCTCTCGCTCTTCTTCGCCCTGGTCGTGATCCGCGACGCCCTCGGCGTGCGGCGCGCGGCCGGCCTCCAAGCCAGGGCCCTCAATCTCCTCGGCCGGGACCTCTCGTCGAGGCTCGGCATATCCTTCCATCCGGTCCGGGAAGTGCACGGCCACAGCGCGGCGGAGGTGATCGTCGGCGGCCTCCTCGGCTTCTTCCTCGCCCTCGCGTTCTGCACGCTGTGATGCGATCAAAGGCGGCCGCAGCCCGTGCCGAAGCCCGAGGGCCGAGGTCCGCCCGGCGATCGGCCCTCTCCGCCCTCGGGCTCGCCCTCGCCGCGCTCGCCCTCGCGGCCGCGGCCTTCCTCGCGACGCCCTCGCGCTCGGGACCCTCGCTCGCGGGATCGCGTACCTCGTGGAAGGGCTACCGCCTCCTCCTCGTCGACTCACGGGCCGACGAGCAGGCGACGCTCGCGAGGCTCAAGGAGGCAGGGGCCTGGCCGGCCATCTCGGCCTCGACCCAGCCCGTGCTCGTCTCGGATTGGTCGCGCCCCGTCGAGACGACGCTCGCCGAGGCGCTCGAATCGCTGATACCCGGCGACCCCAGGCTCGATTCCTATATCCGGCGCCTGGGCTCCTGGTTCGAGGCGCGGGTAGGCGGCGAGCCGTATCGCGTCATCTACCTTCCGGAATCGCGATCGCGCGGCCAAGCGGTATCGAAGGCCCTCGAGGGACTGGGGATCGAGTACGCCCTGCCCGAAGCCGCCGCCGCGTCCCCGCTGGACGCCCATCCGAGGGCGAGCTTCGCCGTCTCGGCAGCGATCATGGCGCTGGCGATCGCCGCGAGCTCGCTCATGGGCCGATCCCCGCATTCGCTGCAGGGAAGCGCCCTTCGCCTGCGGCCGCCCTCGCGGGCGCTCGAGACGGCGGCGGCCCGAGCCGCGATCGCGGCGCCATTCGCGGCGATCGCATGGAAGGGCGGATGGGCATCCGCCTGCGCGGCGCTCTGGGCCCTAGCGATCCTGGACCTCGCCGATACCGCGGACGCCTTCGCCCGAGAGCTCTCGCTCGGCGCGGGCATGCGGCGCGCCTTCGGCGCGGCGATAGCGGCGAGCCCGCCCGGCCTCGCCGTACTCGCGGCCGCCCTAGGCGCGGCGGCGGCCCAGGCCTCGCTCGCGCCGGCGATCGCGGCCGGGCTCGGCTCGTCCGCCGCGGCGACGGCCCTCGCCTCGCGCCTCGGCCTCCCGGGGCGCCGCCGCTTCAGCCCTATCTCGATCGGCGGCAAGCGCTCGAGGCCGGGCCCCGCGTCAGCCTCTCGCGCGATCCTCGCCTGCGCGGCCGTCGCGGCGGCCGCGGCGGCCTCGCTCGCGGGCGGGCCCATCCCCGCTCGGGCGGGAATAGATGCCGATGCCGCCTATCCTTCGCCGATCGCCCTTCCGGGAGGCGCGAGGCCCCTCCCGGCCGAGGCCGCCGCCAGGCTTGGCGAGGAAGCGATCGACGGCAGGCTCCCGGGACTCGCCTCCTGGCTCGCGCATTCGGCATTCCAGGAAGCCATACCCTACGCAAGGCTCGGCGAGGATCGCCCCGATCCCTTCGCCTCGCTCGCCCTTCCTTCCATCGAGGGAGCGGGGCCCCGCGTCGACTTCGGCGACGACTGGGCGCGGGCGGCGTATCGAGGCCTGGACGGCCCCTCCGTCGAGCTCATGCTCGCCTCCCAGGACGGGGCGACGATCGGCGCCCTCGGCCCGACGGCCGCGGGAGGGCCCCGGAACGGGCCACCGCTTGCGCCGATGAGCGCCCTGCTGTATATACTCCTCGTGATCCCGCCGCTGTTCCGTATCGCGGCGGTCATACCATCATTCCGCGCCTCTTCTTCGCGCGGCGTACGGCAGGAAGCATGAGATCGGCACGTACCTTCCGCTACGGCGGCATAAGGATAGAGGCGGAAAAGCGCGCGGGGGAAACGGCGTTCAACGCGTTCCTCCCCGGGATCGCCCGCGTGCTCCTCAAGCAGCACGAGGGGAAGAGCGCCAGGTGCGTCGTCGCGAAGGGCGACCGCGTACGGGAGGGAATGGTCATCGGCCGTTCCGAGGGCCCCGGATCCGCCGACGTGCATGCCCCGATCCCCGGCCTGGTCCTGGACGTCAAGATGATGCCGCTTCCCCGCGGCGATAGCGCCGAGGCCGTCGTCATAGCGCTGGACGGATCCTTCGATCGCCTCGGCCGCCGGGAAGAGCGCTATTTATGGAAAAGCATGGCTCGGCGCGACATCCTCGGCGCGATACGCGATCGCGGCGTCGTCGCCGCGGAGCATCCGGGCGCGCCGCTCTTCGACCTGCTCTCCTCGCAGCGCGAGGTCGGCCTACTCGTCCTCAACGCCGTCGAGAGCGAGCCCTACCTGCGGGCCGAATCCTTCATACTCCGGAACCGCGGCGCCGAGGTGATCGAGGGGCTCGGCATCATACGCAAAGTGGTCAACCCGTCCAGGACCGTCATCGCCTCCGAGGCGCCGGCGCGCGATCGTCCCGGGGATCCCGGCGATGCCGAGGCCCTCTCGCCCTTCCTCCCGAGGGGGCTCGGTCAGGACGGAGGCTGGACGGTCGAGTCGATCCTCCTCGAGCCCCGCTATCCCCAGGACCTTCCGGCCCAGCTCCTCGAGGCGATCGAGAGCTCCCGCGGGGCGGCGGGCGACTGCCTCATCGTCAGGCCATCGACCGCCCTCGCCGCCTACGAGGCCGTCGTCCTGGCCAAGCCCATGATCGAGCGCTACATCACCGTGGACGGAGGCGCGATCAGGGAACCCGCCATCCTCAAGGCGCGCATCGGGACGCCGATACGCGCGCTGATAGAGGAATGCGGCGGCTTCGCGCGGCCGCCGTCGAGGCTCGTGCTCGGCGGCCCCTTCAGGGGCTTCGCGGTCGGCGACTTGAACGATCCGACGACGAAGACCACCTCGGCCGTCCTCGCCCTCGACAAGAGGGAGGTCGGGTCCGGCCGGCAGCTTCCCTGCATACGCTGCGGGTCCTGCGCGGACGCCTGTCCCGAGCGGCTCGACCCGCAGCTGATCTTCAGGCTCGTCGAGCGCGGCAGGATCGTCGAGGCCCGCGATCAAGGCCTCGAGCGCTGCACCGCCTGCGGGTCCTGCTCCTACGCCTGTCCCTCGCGCGTACCCTTGGCCGCGGCCTTCTCCTCGCGCGCACGATTCGCGGAGGCCGCGAAGTGAGCCGCGAAGCCGGCCTCGCCATCAGCCCCGCGCCCTTCGCCTTCCGGGCGCGCACCACCTCATCGCTGATATGGGGAATGGCTGCCGCCCTGGCGCCGGCCGTAGCATGGAGCCTCGGGACATCGGGAGGCGCCGCCGCCTTTCCGCTGATCGCGTCGATACTCGCGGCCCTCGCGGGCGAGGCCCTCGCGGGCGCGCCGCGCCGGAAATTCACGCTGCCCGACGGCTCGGCCTTCTTGACCGGCCTCCTCGTCGGCATGGCCATGCCGCCGGGCGTGCCGCTCGCGATCCCGGCGGCGGCCTCGCTCTTCGCCGTCCTCGTCGTCAAGGGCGCCTTCGGGGGCCTGGGCTCGAACTGGATGAACCCGGCGCTCGCCGGCATCGCCTTCGCCCTGATCTGCTGGCCCGATCAGATGGGCGCCTGGGCCGCGCCGGCCGCCGACGCCCTCGGCGGGGCGACGCCGCTCTCCCTCGCCCGCGATGCGGCCCATTACGGCGGCTCCGGGCTCGATTTCCTCCTCGCGGGGGGGTCTTCCTTCTCGAGCGCGGACGGAGCCGTCACCGACGCGCTCAATCGAACGGTCTTCTCCCGCCTGGGAGCGGACCTGCCCTACGGCTATATCGATCTGCTGATCGGCGGTAGGGGCGGGGCGATAGGCGAGGGCTCCGGCCTCCTCATACTCGCGTCCTCCGTCGTCCTCCTGGCCAGGCGCATGATCCGCTGGGAGATACCCGCCTCGATGCTCGCGGCCTTCGCGATACCCTCGTGGGCCTTCGGCGGCCTCGGCGCAGGCCAGGGGCTCTTCTCGGGCGACGCCCTCTTCTCGCTCCTCTCGGGCTCGCTCCTCATCGTCGCCTTCTTCATGGCCACGGATCCCGTGACCTCGCCCTCCTCGCGGCGCGGCATGCTCGCGTACGGCGCCGGCATCGGGCTCATCGCCTTCGCGCTCCGCTGCCTCGGATCCTCTTCGGAGGCGACGGCCTTCGCCGTGCTCTTGATGAACTGCGCCGTGCCGGCCATCGCGGCCCTCGACGCGTCATCGGCCCGGGGAAGGAGCGGGGCGGCCCGCGGGCGGGAGCGGGCGGATGGAGGTCGCAATGGCCGATAGCCATCGCGCGCGGCTCGCCGAGAACGCGGCGCTCTCGGCGGCGATAGGATTCATGGCGCTCATCCTCGCCGCCGCCTCGATCTTCGCGGAATCGAGCTCGGCCTCGGCGGAGCGGGCCGCGATCGCGAAGGCCGCGGGCGGCCCGGTATCGGGCGGCCCCGCCCGCTTCGACGACCCGGCCTTCTCGCGCGTCTACCCCGTCGGCGGGGGATCCCGGGCCTTCGCCTCGGTGCTGCGCCTGCCCGCGGGCGCCGGGATCGTCAGGGCCGTCGTCCTGTTCAAGCGCGACGGCGCGCCGATCTCGATCGAGCCGATCGGAGGCGGGGCCGCTCCCGCATGGCTCGCCGGCATCCTCGGCGCGGCCCCCCAGGCGAGGCCGAGCCGCGAGATCGCCGCCTGCGAGGAGGCGATCGCCCGCGCGTCGCGGGCGGTCGCCTCGATCCCGGAGGCCCGTCGATGATCGAAGAGCGAGGATCCTTCGTTCCGAACCCGCTCTTGGCGGGCATGATCGGCGTCTGCCCGATCGCCGCCGCCGACCGGAGCCTGCCCGCGGGACTGGCGCTGGGGCTCGGCGCCGCCTTCTGCTCCCTCCTGCTGGGGCTCCTCGCCCCTCCCGCAAGGGGCGTCCTGCCCGATCGGCTCCGCCCGCTGTTCTCCCTCGCCCTGGCCACCGCGGCCGCGGTCCTCTACTCCTTCGCCGTCCGCGCCTACTCTCCCTCGCTCGCCGAGGGCCTCGGGATATACCTTCCCCTCCTCGCGGTCAGCGCGACGAGCCTCCACACCGTCAAGCGCGCCTCGTCGACGGGCGAGCGAGCCGCGGGCGGGCCCCGCCTCGGCTCGATAGCAGTTGAATCGGCGGTCTTCTTCGCCTCTGCCGCGGCTATAGGCGCGCTCAGGGAGCTGCTCGGGCAGGGCAGCCTGACCTTCCCCCTGCCGCGCGACGCGGAGATCAGCCTCGCCGCGCTGGGATTCCGTCCCCTCGGCCTCGCGTCCGCGACCTCCGGCGGATTCATCCTCCTCGGCTTCCTCGCCGCGGCGTATCGGCTCGTCATAAAGAAGGCCGGAAGGAGGGCGCCGTGAGCTACCTCGGCATCGTAGCCTCGTCGGTGCTTGCCTCGAACGCCCTCCTTTCCTACGGCTTCGGCGCGATCCCCGCGATAGGCGGGGGAAGGGGCGGCCCCGCCGCGGGCGCAGGCGAGCGCGGCTCGCGCCTCGCCTCCGCCCTGGCCCTCGCCTGCATCAACGCCGCCGCCGCGTCGATCCTCTGGTGCGCCCGGCGCCTCATCCTCGACCCCCTCGGCCTCGCCGGGCTCGATATCTTCTTCTTCGCCCTCATCGTCGTTCCCCCGCTCAAGGCCTTGGCGCGGGCCGCCCGCTCGGGATCGGGCATCGCGGCGGCGGTCGGCGCCGAGGCGGACGAGCTCATCGTCGGCAGCCTGGTATTCGGCATCGCCCTGGTCGCGGCCCGCTCCGGCTACGGCCTGGGCGAGGCGGCCGCGGCCGGCGCCGCCTCGGGCCTCGGCTACTGGATGGCGACCTACCTCCTGCGCCGCATACGCGAGCGCCTCGAGCTGAGCGACCTGCCCGCCGCCTTCAGGGGCGCCCCCTCGATGCTCGTCTCGGCCGGGCTCATGTCGATGGCCCTCATGGGCGTCGATTCGATCCTCGTGCGCAATCTCGGGGGCTCGCCGTGACCTGGCTATCGCTCGCCGCGGCCCTCCTCCTCGCCTTCGTCGCGTCCTTCGGGGCGGCCCATTTCTCCTTCGCCTGGAAACGCCCGCGAAGGCGGAGCGAGGGCGCCGCCGCGATCGAGGAGCTCCTCCCGGGCTTCGACTGCGGCCTCTGCGGCTCGCGGGACTGCCGCTCCTACGCGGCGGCGGTCGACGCGGAAGGCGCCGACCCGGCCCTCTGCGCGCCCGGGGGCTCCGCCCTCGAAGCCGCGCTCAGGACCTCGCTCTCCTCGCGACCGGGCGATCCGCGCGCCCGCGCGATGCGCGCCGTCGCGCGCTGCGGGGGCGGCGACGCGGCGGAGGACGACTACCGCTACGAGGGCCATCAAAGCTGCCTAACGGCCTCGCTGCTCTACGGCGGCCCAAAGCGCTGCAAGGAAGGCTGCGTCGGCCTGGGAACCTGCGTCGCCGCCTGCCCGCTCGGGGCCATAAGCCTGAGCGGCGGGAGGGCCCTCGTCTCGCGCTCGCTCTGCACGGGCTGCGGGGAATGCGTCGACGCCTGCCCCAAGGGCGTTATTTCACTGGTACCCGCCTCTTCGGAATGGTACGTGGCCTGCATATCGCACGATAGGGCCGAGCAGAAGAAGAGCGACTGCCGCTCGGCCTGCATCGCCTGCGGAGAATGCTCTCGCCTCTCTAGCCGCTTCGAATTCTCCGTCCTTGGCGAACTGGCCAGGGAGAATCCCTCGGTCGAGGCCGGGAGCTGGGGAGAGATCGCCTCATCCTGCCCGACGGGAGCGATCCTCCGCGCGGGAAGCGAAAAAAAGGCCCGATCCTCCTTTCGGAAGCTCGAGCGCTAGGTTATAATCCCGCGCATCTCCAGGAAGGACTATCGCTCGATGCAGAGAAGCCATGTCATAATCGGCGCTTATAATCTTATGCCGGAAGGAATAGAAGATTCGGCGCTCGA
>CAYPHO010000140.1:0-8409 GCA_964410245.1 uncultured Treponemataceae bacterium
ATTCGTTAAAAGTTGGCTCTAAACCTATCTGCCCTTTTACACCATAATCTCTTAGTCCCCAATATGGAGGACTTGTAATACATGTTTGAAAATATCCATCTGGAAATGTCTTTAATACATTTTCTGCAGAACCCAGAATTATGCTACTATTCTTAAGATGGGTTTTATACCCTTTCTTTGTCCTTGTCTTCTCAAACAACATACCTTGCTTCATTCCTTCAATACGTAATTATGAAGCTATCCTGATTCAATAATATCATGAACTAATGCCAATTGACAAGATAGTACAAGAGGCTTTTCATTGACTATTTCCATATTCTATTACGAATTACTACTTAGCACGAGCCCGACGGCCGGAGGCCCGGGCGAGTCCTAATGGAGCAACAGCAAAAGATCTATATTTCGCCTAACGGTTTGTAGATGAATATAACTGAATACTGTTAACTTGGTATTTTCCTCGTAGCGGGATTACTGATTTTGTGAAGTGATAGTGTATTTTAGGTTACTGACAGAGATGGATAGGTGAAGGGAAAATGTATGTAATGTGTAATATAGTTAAGAAAGGACTTGCAAAGCCTCAGCTTTGCGAGATTGCATGAGGACGATGAAAGACCATCTCCGCACAGTCCGCCGCAACAGGATCTGAGCATAGGTAGTCAACAGTCCCCTAAGTTTACTCTGTATTTGTGCATACCACAACAGAAAGAAATAATAGCATCATCTATAGATACTCATATATATGCTCTCCTATATTTTTCTCATCAAATGGACTCCTGATCCTAAGAAAGTCCTTCCTTGCTACATGCGTATAGATTTGCGTCGTCTTCGCGCTAATGTGTCCTAACAACTCCTGTATGTACCGAATATCCGTTCCATCCTCTAAAAGATGTGTCGCAAAGCAATGCCGTAAAGTATGGATACTGACATTCTTTTCTATACCGCATAGCTCTTTAGCATGATAGAAAACTTCCTGAATAGATCGTATATGGATATGACCATCTCCCTGACCTTCGAAAAGCCATGTTCTTGGCCTATACAAATCTATATACGCCTTTAGCAGCGCAATCATCCTGTCAGCTAATATCGTATATCGGTCCTTTCTTCCCTTTCCGCTTCGAATGAATATAACGCCCCTGTTCTGATCAATATCCGCCAGCTTAACGCACGCAAGCTCGCTGACGCGAAGGCCCGCCGAATAGGCCATGGCAAGCAGCGTTCGATGCTTGATGTTCTTCGGCGTGTTAATGATTTTCACTACTTCATCGCGAGAGAGGATAGCCGGCAAGCGCTTATCGGAACGAGGCCGCCGGCTCAGGGGCATTTCCCTCCCGAGCACGCGGCCGTAGAAGAATTTCATCGCGCTAATCGACTGGTTCAGCGTTGATGCAGATACTCCTCCGTCCCTCTCGAGATAGGCTAGAAAATTTATAGCATCGTCCATGCTGGTCTCGGGCAGCGGGATATCAACGAAGCACGCGTATCGCTCGATAATCGCGAGATAGCGCTTAGCCGTCTTCCGCGAGTACATCAAGGAACGCATGGCGTTTTCCATAGCCATCGCCAGCCTCGCGGGAGTACGCTTCTCCCTCTTTTCACTCGGCTCCACGGCTTGCGTGCATGATTCCGACGTATCGCATAGCTCCGACCGGCCGCTATCGGGCGGCGACTCGCTATCCAGCGCTTCGGGCGAGGAGAGAATAAGCCAGCCTGAAAAGACTTTCCGGAAGTATCTTCCTTCTTCCGCCGGGAACTCCCAGCGTAAGGCTAAGGGATTCCATATCGAACGGGGGACCGACCGTATCAGCCTGAGGAAGTCCTCTGAGCATCGCGCTATCACGGCGAGACGCCCATCTCCGGCGTCGAGGAGAGTAAGCCTCTTGCTAATAATCATAAATGTACCTGGGACGTATACGCGCGAGAAGGACTGAGATGATTGAAATCGCATGCATCAGCCAATATAGATGTTCACAGATCTTCGATGGCGTATCCGCTACTTGACGGCCAGGGTGAATACTCCGTCCCAGGTTTCGGATGGCGGATAGCGCTTGAAATGCGCGATCCGCTTGAGGAAGGTGGCGCTCAGCTCGTCCTTGTACTTCTCGACGAGCAGGCCGAATCCCCGCTCGGCCTTGTCCCAGGAGCGCTTGCGATAGAGCGCGAGCGACTGCTCGAAGATGGAGCAGAGATGGAGTTGATGCGCGTCGGCGATGTCGCGCCGCTCGACGAGCTCGTACACGCTGACGGGAAGGCTCTTGCCCTTGACGACGAGCCTGTCGACCTCCCTGCAGAGGTAGCGCTCCTTGATCTTCGCGTGCACGACATCCGATATCAGCGCCTTCGTGCCGTAGGCCTTGTTGGCTCCCTCGAGCCTGGCCCCGAGGTTCACCGCGTCGCCGATGCTGGTGAAGTCCATGCGGTCCTTAGCGCCTATCGAGCCGAAGACCACCTCTCCGGAATTGATGCCGATGCCGATGGAGATGATGCGCCCCTTGGATTGCATCGCCTTCTTGCGCTCGGCCGCCATAGCCTTGATGATCTCGACCCCGGTCTTCGCGGCGTGGAATTCCTTCTCGGGGCCCTCGAAGACTCCCATGACCTGGTCGCCGACGAATTTATCGATGTCGCCGCCGTTCTCGATGATGATCGCGGATTGCAGCTCGAGGTAGCGGTTGAGGAGGGAGACGACCTCTCCCGGCTCGAGGCCCTCGCACATGCCGGTGAAGCCGCGGATGTCGGTAAAGAGGAAGCAGAGCTCGCGCAGCTCGTTCATCGGGGTGGCGCGCTCGGAATGCTTCAAGGTCGAGGCGGAGATATAGGGAACGATGCCGCGGATGACGGCCGTCATGTTGCCGACCTCGTTCGAGAGGCCCTTTATCTCGTCCTTGGTATCCACTCGGTCCTTGTACAGGAGCTGCTCGCTCGAGACGCGCTTGCTGCCCTTCACCATCCCGGCGAGCGAGGCGGAGATCGAGGCCACGCTCATGCGGAGGTAGAGGATGGGAACGACGATGTTGCGGCCGATGAGGAATATGAGGAAGGAGCCGAGATAGACGAATATCGCCGCCAGCGATACGACCCTGATGAGGGTCCTGAAGTAGGGCTCGAAGATCACGTCGCGCTCGTAGTCGACGCGCACGTAGCCGAGGTAGGCCTTGCTGAGGAGGACGGGCGCGTAGAAGGCGTAGAGGTCGCGCTCGGCCTCGTACTCGTGGAAGGGCTCGGAGAAGGAGGCGATGCGCCTGGGCGCGGAGGCGGCCGATCCGGCGGGGACGGCGCCGGCGGCCTCGGAATCCTCGGCGGCGGGACCGGGGGGAGCCGCGGATACGGCGCCCTCGGCGGAGGCCTCGAGCGAGAACTCTCCCGTCGATGGATCGCGCGCGTAATAGCCGAGCACGTGGAAGGGGAAGGGAGCGAGCTGGTTCTTCCTCGCCTCGATGAGGAAGTAGTCGTCGACGGCTATGGCGTCGGCTGGGTTGGACTTCACGACGTCGGCGGCCTGCGAGGCGAGGCGCTCGCCGCTGTCGATGATGGAGCTGAGCAGGGTCGAGCGGAAGCTCGCCATGAGGGCGAGCGAGAGGACCACGATAATGACGAGGATGAGGGGAAGGAAGGAGAAGACGAGCTTCTTCTGGATGCCGTGCGTCAGGCCGGCCTCTCGCATCGCGGCCTTCCCGGGGCCGCGCTTGAAGGCGACGTACTCCCGGTAATCCTCGTTGCGGTTCCCGGCGTTGACGACGAGCCGATAGATCGAGAATGCGTTGAAGAGCACGGAGGCCCCGGCCATCGCGTAGGCGACGGGAGAGGCCGAGGAGAAGAAGGCCGGCGAGCGCGCGAACTCGAAGAGGTAGTAGGTCAATGCCCCGACGACGAGGGCGGATTGGACGAAAGAGAGGACGAGGGATCGCGAGCGCGTAGGCACGCAGATCGAGGGCGCCGCGGATGCGAGGAAGGGCGAGACCAGCTTGAAGAGGGCGATGAGCCCGGGCAGGAAGACGCCGACGCCGACGGCGACGGAGGCGGGGAGGACGAGCGCCGATCCGTCATAGGACCCGAAGGGCAGGAAGGGAGCGGGAACGAGTCCCGGCAAGAGCGCGACGGCATCCGGAACGAGGGGAGCCGCTATCCAACCGAGCACGAAGAGCGAATAGAGGATCTCGACGAGGCGCATGACGACGCGCAGGGCCGTATCCGATCGCTCGGGCTTCGCTTCCATGCGTATTCCTATTTCGAGTACTGGTCGACGAGCCGCTGCTTCTCCTTCGCCTTCGCGAGGAAGTCCGAGGCCTGCTCGTAATCGGCGTCGACGAGGACGACGGCCTGGAGGAGGTCCACCGCCGACTTGAAGCTCTCGGAGCGGTAGGCGGCGACGCCGTCGGCGTAGAGCTTGGCGATCATGGACCGAACTCGCGCGCGCCGCTCGTCGAGGGCGTCGAGCTTCGACGCCTCCTTGGTGAGCCTCGCGGCCGAGTCGATGGCCTCCTTGGCCCCGACGGCGTCCCCGGAGGAGATGAGGCGGTCGACGTCGGCGATGGCCGCGTCGAAGCTCGCGGAGGCGCTGGCCGCGCTGGCGGCGGCGGACGCGGCGGCGCTGGCGGCGGCCTTCTTCTGCTCGGCCTTCTTCTTGAGGGCGAGCGCCTTATCGCCGGCGCGCTTGCGGAGGGCGACGGCCTCGGCGCTCCGCCGGGCCGCGATGGCCTTGTCGGCCTTGGCGATAGCGTCCGAGTAGCGCTGGCGCGACTCGTAGGACTTCGCCCAGGCGTAATTCAGGTCGTGGGTAGCCGAGGCGAGCTCGGCGGCGAAGGCGCCCTGGGACTTGCGGTCGATGGCGGCCACGCGCGCGAGCTCGCGCTCGGCCGCCTCGAAGGAATACTTCGCCGTGAGCTTGGCCGCCTGGGAGGCATAGGCCTCGACGGCTTCCTTGAGCGCGGCGAGCGCCTTGTCCCGGCGCGCGGCGGCGGCTTCCGAGGGATCGATGGCCGCCGCCTTCTTGGCGGCGAGGTAGGATTCGGCGAGGGCGTCCTCGCGGGCGGTCCCCGTCGCGGACTGCGCCTTCCTGGCCGCGGCGTCGGACTGCGCGGCGAGGGATTCGGACAATCCGGCGCGGAGCTTCGCGTAGCGCTTGGCGAGGGCCGCGGCCTGCTCGTCCTGGGGATCCGCCTCGACCGCGGCCTGGATGGCGGCGACCATGCGGTAATCCTCGTCCGGAGTGCGCTTGGCCTTCGATTCCAGGGCCCGGGCCGCCTTGAGGCTCGATCGCACGAACTCGGCGCGGAAATTGTCGATCTTGGCTATATACTGCGCGGCCTTCGCGTTCGAGGGGTCGAAGCGGAGCGCCACGGCGAAGTACTCGCGCACTTCCTCTAACCGGCCGTATGCCGCGTCGCGCGCGACGTACTCGTTGTAGACAGCCGCACCGCGATCGGCCAGGGCGGCCGCCTTCGCCTCCCCGTCCAGGCTGCGAACGAGGAATCCGTCGTCCCCCGAGCTGGCGCATCCGCAAAGGAGCGCCGAGACCGCGAGAAGCAAGATACCGGATGAGTGCCGCGCCATCGATGACTTCCGACCAATATTGTACATAGACTTACGAATTTAGCAATAGAGCGTCCTTCCTCGTGGACTCGGCATGAGCTATACTACTGTCAGCGGAAAATGGCGCCGCACACCAGCTCGCTCGGCGAGGATCATGAAGCAAACCGCTTTAGGAAACCTGCTCACTACCATCGCTGACAACCGCGCGCCCAGCGCGCGTCCCTCCTCGGGGCCGCAGAGGACGGGCGACTCGCTCTTCGCGCAGATACTCCAGAGACTGCTCGCGGGCCGAGAGGTCAGGCTGGGATCGGGGGACGAGGGCGAGGACAGCCTCGAGATCCTCCTGGAGAACTGCGCCGACGCGATCATCCTGCTATCCGTCGACGGCAGCGTGCTCGAGGTGAACCCGAGCTTCAGCCGCAGCTACGGCTGGTCCTCCCGCGACCTGGCGGGGAAGAGCATCCTCTCGATCGTCCCCGAGGCCTTCGTCAAGGACTTCCGCTCGAAGCTCGAGAAGATATCCCCCGAGTCCGTCCAAACGGGCGAGGCCCGCATCGACGACCTGCAATCCTTCCACGCCCTGACGAAGGCGGGGGAGCTCCTCTCGGCCGACTGCTTCCTGTCGCCGATCAGGTCCGCGGGCGAGCTCAGGCTGGTCGTCGTGCTCCGGGACGAGCCGATCGGCCGAGAGCTCATGCACCAGCTGCGCGAGTCGAACGACCACTTCCTGGCCCTGTCGGAGACGATCACCGAGGCCATCTTCCGGCTCGACGAGGACTTCAACATCCTGTTCGCCAACTCGGGCGTGAAGAATACCTTCGGCTTCGAGCGCTCCGAGATGGCGAGCCGCACCTTCTCGTCCCTCTTCCCGGAGGAAGTCTTCCGAAAGCACATCGAGGAGTTCCGGAAATATTTCTACGTCGACGACGCGGATCGGACGGCCATGGGCATGAAGCGCACGATCGAGCTCCTGGGGGTCACGAAGAACCGGGGCGTCGCGCCGATGGAGATGTCCTTCGGCAACTCGCGGGAGTTCAAGGGCCGCACGCTGACCTGCATCGTCCGGGACATAAGCCAGCGCAAGACCATGGAGCGGCGGCTGCGGCACCTGGCCTTCCACGACAAGCTGACGGGGCTGGGCAACCGCGACCTCTTCAACGAGGACATCTCCGCCTCGCTGAAGGACGAGGCATGGGGGGACGGGCGCAAGGCCGCCCTCCTCTTCCTGGACCTGGACGGATTCAAGCACGTCAACGACACGCTGGGCCACTCCTCGGGCGACGAGCTCCTGATCGAGACCGCGAGGCGGATCCGCTTCTGCCTGCGCGACTTCGACTCGGCCTACCGCTTCGGCGGGGACGAGTTCGTGGTCTTCCTGCCGGATATACGGGAGGCGAGGGACGCGTCCACGGTCGCCGAGCGCATCCTCAGGTCGGTGAAGCAGCCCTTCATCCTCTCCTCGCCCGAGGGCGGCAGGGCCCACGTGGACCTGGGCGTCAGCGTCGGCGTGGCGGTCATGCCGGACCACGGCTCGACGACCGACGAGGCGACGAAGGCGGCCGATATAGCGATGTACTGCTCGAAGGAGGCGGGGAAGAGCCGAGTCACCGTCTACGACGAGAGCCTGGGCACGAAGTCGACCAAGCGCTGGAGGCTGGAGCAGGAGATGCGCTCGGCCCTGGTGAACGGCGAGTTCGAGCTCCACTACCAGCCGATCGTCACCCCCGACTGCCGGCTCCTGGGGCTCGAGGCGCTGGCGCGCTGGAGGAAGAGCGACGGCTCCATGGCCCCGCCCTGCGAGTTCATACCCGCGGCCGAGCAGTCGGGCGTAATCGTGCCGCTGGGGGAGTGGATCTTCCGAAAGGCCTTCGCCGACACCCGCATGATCGCGTCGACGGGCCGCCGCGGCATCTACATGAGCGTCAATATCTCGCCCGCGCAGTTCGAGCAGGACAGGTTCGTCGACGTCATCTGCGAGTCGATAGCGAAATCGAGGGTGCCTCCCTCGGCCATCGCGCTGGAGCTGACCGAGACGACGCTGATGAGCAACGCGAGCCAGTCGATCGCGAAGGTGCGCGAGCTGAAGGAGCGCCTCCCGGGATTGATGATCGCGATCGACGACTTCGGCACGGGCTATTCATCGCTGTCCTATCTCTCGCGCCTGCCGGTCGACGTGCTGAAGATCGACATCTCCTTCGTCCGGGCCCTGGGGGACGAGCAGAACCGGAAGATCGTCAACTCGATCCTGACCCTGGCGAGGAGCCTGGGCATCGACGTCATCGCCGAGGGCATCGAGACCGAGGAGCAGCGGGCCTATTTCCGCGAGATGGGCATCCTGGGCATGCAGGGCAGCCTCTTCATGCGGCCGACGCCCATCGACGCCTTGATACGGCGGCTGGACGAGACGCGGGCGAGGCGAAGCGAGCGCGGGCGGGCCTAGAAACCGCTAACGCGATTGCGTCCGCCGCGCTTCGAGGAGTAGACGAAGCTGTCCGCCCTGTCGATCAGGGACTCGAGGCTGTCGTCGTCCTTGATGCCGGCGACGCCGACGGAGATGGTCACCGTCCAGGGGACCCCCTCGAAGGAGGTCGACTCGATCGTCTCCCGGATGCGGTCGGCGACGAACTGGGCGACCTGCGAGTCCGAGCGGACGAGGTAGACGAGGAACTCCTCGCCGCCGTATCGCGAGACCGAATCGCTTGAGCGCAGGCAGGACTGGATGATGGCGGCGATGGCCTTGAGCACCTCGTCCCCGCGCGAGTGGCTGAGCTCGTCGTTGACCCTCTTGAAGCGGTCCACGTCGATCATGAGGACGTGGAAGTCCTCGCGGTAGCGCCTCGCGCGCTGGAAGTGGCTGCGGCCCGCCTCCTGGGCGAAGCG
>CAYPHO010000141.1:0-8337 GCA_964410245.1 uncultured Treponemataceae bacterium
GACGTGGGCCCCGCCGTAGGCCGGGTCGTCGGGAGAGGTCTCGGTCGCGCCGATGTAGGCATCGACCGCGGCGATCCCGGCGAAGACGGGCACGCCGTTCAGCGTGACGGACTCCATGCGTATGGGGGGGCTCGTATGGCCGAAGTTGATGAAGCAGCCGGAGGAGCACATCGCGCCGAAGGTGGCCGTGGTGACGACGTCGACCTTCTTCGCGATCTCGGCCGGAGAGGCCTCTTGGGCCATGCGCGAGACTTCCTCGGCCGTCAGCACGACGGCCTCGCCCTTCGCGATCCTGGCGTTGATCTCCTCGTAGCTCTTGGCCATCGATCTTCCTCCGCCTACTCGTCGAGTGTAGCGAGGCCCCGGCCGCGTGGCAAGGCGGGAGCGGATCGGGATATACTGGCCTCGATATGGCCAGGACACTCTTCTTCATCGAGGCAGCCCTGTTCACGGCCCTGGGCGTCGGGGGCGTGCTCGTCGCGCGGGACCTCCGCCCGGCCTTCTACGCGCCCTTCGCAATCTCCCTCGTCGTTCCCCTCGCCTGCGCCCTGGCGGTCTGGCCCTTCCGCGAGGTGGCCGCCGCGCTGCGCCGCGTCTTCTCGGCCCCCGACGCGATAGGCGTAACCGCGGAATCGATCGCCGTCCTCAAAAGCCTCGGCGCCTTCTGCGGGAGGGCCGCGCTCGCGGGCCTCGCCTTCTCGCTCTCCACCGCGATGCCGCGAATTCTCGAAGGCGAAATAATAGAGGAATGGGGACTACTCGGCGCCTACCTGGCGCTCTACTCCCTGCTCAACGCAGTCGCGGCGAGCTCGATGGCAAAGGTCGCGTCGCGGTCCCCGCGGCTTCCCGCGCGGGCCGCCGACGCGGCCGAGGGACGGGACGCGGCCGCCCTCCTCGCCTCAGCTTTCGGCCTAACCGCCCGCGAGGCCGAGGTCGCCGCCCTGATCGCGGCCGGATCGAGCTACAAGGAAGCCGCCTACGAGCTCGGCATCTCGATCAAGACGGTCAAGTCGCACATTTCCCGCGCTTACGAGAAGACAGGATGCCGGAGCAACGTCGAGCTCGCCCTTCTGCCGGTTCTCCGGTCCAACGGCGGGGATGATTCCGCGCCTCATACAAAAGTCCGATAGGAAAGCCGCGCCGAATCGGCTATCGATTCAGGCGCCGGGAAGGCCGCCGAGCCCGCCCGACGGGAGGTACGCATGCTCAGGTTCTCGATCGGAACGCTCTCATCGCTCATCGCCTTTTCCGCCGCCTATTTCCTGGAGGGCGGGGGATTCTACTATTTCCTCTTGCCTTCCCCGCTGATCATCGTCCTGCTCGTTCCCTTCTTCGCGGTGCTGGCCGTGTGGAGCCTCAAGGAGCTGGTGGGCGCGTGGAAGGCCGCCTTCGCGAAAGGCTTATCGGAAGCCGAGGGCAAGGCCGCGGCGGCCCTTTGGGACTTCTACGAGAAGGCCTTCTACGCGGCCGGCGTCATCGGCACCCTCGCGGGCGTGATCGTCATCTTCAGGTTCGACGTCATCGAGCTGAAGGCCTTCTCGGTCCTGTTCGTCTGCCTCACGGAAAGCATATTCCTCGGCCTCTTCGCGAGGATCCTCCGGGCACGCGTCGAGAAGAACGCCCGGGCCGATTGAGGTCGCCGTATCCCCGGGCCGGGGGCCGCGCCGCGTCGCGCGGACGGCGCCCCCGGCCCCTCGGCGCGCCTCGTCCTTGACCATCGTCGAGGGCCCAACTAGTATCGTCTCACCATGAGAATCGCGAAGTTCGGCGGAAGCTCGGTCGGAAGCCCCGAGGCTATCCGCGCCCTCGTCGGCATCGTCCGCGAGCGCGGGCAGTCGGTCGTCGTCGTCTCGGCCCTGTCCGGCGTCACGGACGAGCTCATCGCGACGGCCAGGACGGCCGCGTCCCGAGACGCTTCCTGGGAAGCGCGGCTCGAGTCCCTGCGGGCGCGCCATTACCGGGCGATCGCCGAGCTCGCCTCCGGGCCGAACCGAAGCGGCGCCGAGTCGCGCGTCGACGCCCTCCTGGCCGAGCTCGGCGAGGTACTGACGGGCGTGAAGGCCCTGCGTGAGCTGTCCGCGCGCGTCCTCGACCTGGTCATGAGCTTCGGCGAGAGGATGTCGACGGTCATCGTGGCCGCGGCCTTCCGCGAGGCGGGCGTCGACGCGATCGACGTCGACGCGCGCGGCCTGATCGTCGCCGACGGCGACTTCGGCAACGCGCGGCCCCTGCGCGAGGCGACGGAAAGAGCCGTGCGCGCGCATCTCCGCCCCCGCTCCGAGGGCGTCCCGCTTCCGATCGTCACCGGATTCATCGCCGCGACCGAGGCCGGCGAGACGGCGACCCTGGGCCGCGGCGGCTCCGACTACTCCGCCGCCATACTCGGCGCGGTCCTCGGCGTCGAGGAGGTGGAGATCTGGACCGACGTCGACGGCATCCTCTCGGCCGACCCGCGCAAGGTGCCCGACGCGTTCAGCCTCGACTGCCTCGGCTACGAGGAGGCGATGGAGCTCTCGCACTTCGGCGCCAAGGTCATCTATCCCCCGACCATACAGCCGGCCCTGGATCGCGGGATCCCGATCCGCATCCTCAACACCTTCAATCCCGCCTTCGCGGGCACGGTCGTCTCCGCCGGCGCGGCCGCCTCTCCCTATCCCGTCCGGGGCATCTCCTCGATTCCCGCGACGGCCATGGTCCGAGTGCAAGGCCCGGGCATGGTCGGCGTCACCGGCATCGCGATGCGCCTCTTCGGCTGCATGGCGCGCCGCCGCGTCAACATCATCCTCATCTCGCAGGCTTCCAGCGAGCGGTCCATCTGCTTCTGCGTCTCGCCGTCGGACCACGAGGCCGCCCTCGCCGCGATCGCGGAGGAGTTCGGGGGCGAGATCGCCGACGGCCGAATCGGGACGCCGATCGTCGAGGAGGACAAGGCCGTCGTCGCCGTCGTCGGCGAGGGCATGAAGCACACGCCCGGCATCTCGGGCAAGGTCTTCCATTCCCTGGGCCGCAACGGGGTCAACGTCTCGGCGATCGCCCAGGGCTCGAGCGAGCTGAACATCTCCCTGGTCGTCGACTCCAGGGACGAGGCCAAGGCCCTCAACGCCGTGCACGAGGCCTTCTTCCTCTCCGGCACGAGATCGGTCAACGTCTTCCTGGCGGGCACCGGCGTGGTCGGGGGGACGCTCCTCAAGCAGATAGCCGAGCACAGGACCCTCCTCTCCGACGACTACTCGGTGCGGGTCAAGGTCGTCGGCATCGCGCGCTCGAGGAAGATGCTGATCCGCGAGGAAGGCATCCCCCTGGAGGATTGGAAGTCGCTGATCGAGGCCGAGGGCGTCCCGACCGACCTCGAGTCCTTCGTCGACGCGGCGGGCGACCTGGCCATGCCCAACGCGGTCTTCGTCGACTGCACCGCCTCCGACGACATCCCCCGCCTCTACCCGCGGGCCTTCCGCGAATCTACCGCCGTGGCGACGCCCAATAAGCGCGCGAACGCCGGATGCCTCGAATTCTACCGCGAGCTCATGCGCTCCTCGCGCGAGTCGGGCTCGCCCTACCTCTACGAGACCACGGCGGGAGCGGGCCTGCCGGTCATCTCGACCCTGCACGACCTCATCGTCTCGGGCGACAGGATCGTCCGCATCGAGGCCATGCTCTCCGGCACCATCGGCTACGTCATCTCGAATTACGACGGCTCGCGCAGCTTCGCCAGCCTGGTCCGCGAGGCGAAGGAGCTCGGCTACACCGAGCCCGACCCGCGCGACGACCTCTCGGCGGCGGACGCGGCCCGCAAGGCCCTGATCCTGGCCCGCGAGTGCGGCCGCGAGCTCGAGTTCGCCGATATCGAGATCGAGCCCCTCCTGCCGCGCTCCTGCATCGAGGCGCCGAGCATCGAGGCCTTCTTCGAGGAGCTGGAGCGCCAGGAACCCTATTTCCGCTCCCTGATAGACGGAGCGAAGGGCGCGAGCCTGGTCTACGCCGCCACCATCGACGAGGCGGGCATCAGGCTCGGGCTCAGGACGGCCGCGATCGGCGATCCCCTCTTCGGCCTGCGCGGCCCCGAGAACGTCGTCGCCTTCACGACCGAGCGCTACTCCGAGCTTCCCCTCATCGTGCGCGGCCCCGGCGCGGGCGGCGAGGTGACGGCGGGAGGGCTCTTCGCCGACATCGTCCGCGTCGCGAAGTCGCTGGTCTAGGAAGAGCGGCCGGCGGGCTGCCGCGAACAGGAGATAGGATGAAAGCAAAAGCGCGCGCGAGAGCAGCGATCGCCGCCCTCGCCCTCTCGGCCTGCATCCTTCCGGCCTCCTCGCAGGCCAAGGAGGATCTCGTCGCTTCGGTGCTCGAGGTCACGGGCATCGAGAAGCAGTTCGCCGATGTATCGGGAATGGTCCTCGGCATGTATCAGGGCCAGCAAGGCCAGATGCCCGAGGAATCCTATCGGAAGATCATCGAGGTCATTACCGATTCCTTCGTCAAGACGGATCATTCCTCGTACGTCAAGAAGGCCATGCTCGCCGAATATAGCGAGGAGTACTGCCGCGAGATCGTCTCGGCGTACCGAAGCAAGCTATTCCTCGATATCACCGCGCGGGAAATTGAAGCCGGCCGTCCCGAGGAAGCGGTGAAGATCGCGGGCTTCGACTACTCGAAGGTCTCCGCGGCGCGCGACGGCCTCTTCGATTCCTTCCTCGACGAGGGCATGAGGATCGAAAGCCAGAAGAGGATCGCCGCGGCGGCTATCAAGGCTTTCATCTACACCTATAACATCCTCTTGCCCGAGCCAAGCAGGATAAGCTCCGATGTCGAGGCGCAGGCGATCGCCGCCGCGGAGGCGAGCCTCGATTCGGATGCCGTGAGAATTCAGACGAAGAAGGCCCTCGCCGCGATCTACGAGTCCTTCTCGGACGCCCAGCTCAAGGACTACTTCGGCTTCTACTCAACGGCCGAGGGGAAATGGCTGAACGACATCGTCATGAAGGGCTTCGAGAAGAGCTTCGAGGCCTGCATGGCCGACGCGGCGAATAAGCTGAAGATAGCCTTCAAGCTCGACGCGTAGGGGCGTCGGCGCCCGCCAGGCTCGCGACCGCGATCAGCGTCCGTCGGGACCGCGGCCGCGGGCCTCGTAGCGCTCGGCCGCGTAGTCCAGGTCGGGATCGCCCTCGGCCAGGCCGCAGACGCGGACGAGGGCGGCGCGCGGGCCCTCGGCGGCGACGAGATCCTTCACGAGCGTCGAGGCGGGATCGTCGAAGCGAAGCGCGGCGGCGAGGCCCTCCAGTATGGCGCGCCTGGGAAGGCCATGGGCCGCGCAGAGGGCCCGGGCGCCGAGGATGCGATCGCCCGGCGCGAGCTTGCGCTGAAGGTCGCGGCCGACCCGCTCCACCGTGTCGCCGAGGGCCTTGTTCGCGAAGCGCTTAAGCAGGTCCTCGGCGTGCCCGAGGAGCGGGGCGGGATCGACGCCGTGCTCGGCCGCGATCGCCGCGGCCGACTCGTTCATGGCCGCCCTCGCGGCCGCGAGGGGCTGGCCGCCGGCAACGGCTTCCCAGACGAATCGGCAGCCCGCGAAGGCGCCCTCGTAGGCCGCGATCGCGTGGCCCAGGTTGTGGATGAAGAGCTTCCGCCGCATATAGAGCTCGAAGGGAGCGACCGGCTCCAGGTTCCTGATCGGCGGGACCGGCCCGGCGAAGGCCTCGGCGTCGACGGGCAGGCGATCGTAGGGCTCGACCCAGACCCGCAGCGCGTTGCCCTCGCGCATCTCGTCGGTCATGACCGGGACCATGCGGCCGACCGACGCGCGCACGAAGCCGACGCGACCGGCCAGATCCTCCTCGCGGCCCAGGCTCGCGGCCACCATGGAGCGGAATGCGCGTCCGGCGTCGGCGAGGTTCTCGCAGAGGATCACGTCGAGTGGGGCCGAGATGCCGGCGGCCCAGCGCCGCTCGAGCCCGGCCGCGAGGTTGGCGGCCGCGGCGGGCAGGGCGGCCGCCCCGACCGCGGTGGCCGCGACGTCGGCGTCGATGATCTCGCGGGCGACTGCCGCGCGGTCGGAGCCGTCCACCGCGCGCGCCGGGCCCACGAAGTACTCCGAGGCGCCGAGATCGGACACGACGCGGACGGGGTAGCGGCGCGCCGCGTTCAAGGCCGCGACGAGGCGCTTGTCCACCTCTACGAAGACGAGCTCGTATCCCGATCGGTGGAAGAGCTCGCCGATGAAGCCTCGGCCTATGCTCCCGGCGCCGAAGACGAGAGCTTTCCTCATGCGCGCGCGGAGCTCACTTCCTCGCCTTTATGCTGACCCCGAGCGTCGACGCCGCCTGTTCCGCCGACTTGGCCCAGATGGCCTTTCGGTCGGGCACCTTGATCCGGGCGGCGTCCCGCACGCTGGTGAACATCGCGTGGTGCTTCTCGAGGGTCCGGTAATTATTCCGATCGCCCTGGCCCAGGAAGATGGCCTCGAGGTGATCGTCGATCTCGCGGTCGAGCGACTTGGAGAAGGCGTCCAGCAGCTTGCGGTAATTCCGCCTGACGATATTCAGGTACTCGATGACGATCAGGTCCCGCTCCCTGGCCCTCGAGTAGTCCGAGACGAGGCCGCTCAAGTCGGCGATCGCCTGCTCGTAGCGCTCGGCCGCGAATAGGCTCTGCATCTTCTTGATCCGCTGCATGGCGGATATCGAATCGGTGGCCTCGATCGGAGCGCCCGTCTTCTCGTTCGTGAAGCCCCCGGGATTGGCCGAGAAGATCCGCGCCATGAGGTTGAGGGCGTCCGCGAATACCTTTGAAGCCCACATCCCTTGGCGAACCGAATCGTAGAGCGAGCCCATGCGGTCCCGGTACTCGACGCGACTGGCTTCCTCCGGCAGGAAGATCGTATCGATGACCGACAGGTTGATCCCCTTGAACTCGACCATGCCGGTATCGAAGAAATCCACGGCCGAGGCGTACTTGTAGCTCGACGAGGGCTTCGGCTGGCCCTTCAGCTTCTGATAGGTGACGCTGGCGAGGAGGATCTTGGTCCGCTCCGGCGAGATCTTGTTCGCGCGGGCCTGGAGCCTGGCCGCGGTATTGACGATGGATCCCGAGAGATCCCCGTCTCGCGTTATTACGAGCTGGGAATACTTCGCCCCGCCGGCGATCCCCGCCGAGATCTCGAAGGCGGGAAGGGCGTTCTCGCCCTCGCCCGCCTGCGCCGGCTCGGACTTCTCAGTCGGCCCCCGCTTCGCCATGTGCCTCTTAATCAGGAAGACGACCTCGAAGAGATCGGCGGCCGAGCCCGAGACGAGGAGTATCTCGTCGCCGCGGGCGCGCCGGGACACGACGCCGTGCGCCGAGGCCAAGGCCGGGATGTCCTGCTGGAGCACCCGATCGAGCAGGTCGAGCATGGACATGTTATGGCGGTGCTTCTGGCAGAACCGGGTATAGCCGTGTATGTCGATGATCGCCATGTAGACGTCGGGGATGGCCGCGAGCCTCTTGATGTCGCCCGCGAAGCGGTGCTTGCGGTCCGGAACGACGACCTTGCTCCATACTTTCGGGTGCGTCGAGGGCGAGATATCCTTGAAGAATCCCCAATACAGCTTCTTCTGGAGGTCGAAGGCCCTGCGGAGAATGGCCTCGACCTTAGGAGAATCGGGTAATTGAGCGCAGTAATCCCGCAGGGCCTTGAATGTCGTCAGTTCGCCTCTGACGATCTTCTCGGTCAATAACGTTAAGAGCTCGTAGGGCGAGGTCGAGGATGCGTACTCGGAGATATCTTTCATCGATCTTTTTCCGAGCTTTCAGCATATACTCGTTCCATCGGCAGAGCAATAGAAACAAAACAAAACGGAAGGGCGCAGAAAGCGACGCGGCGCCCCGCCTTGATGGAGCTTAAGCAGAGGGGCTGCCGAGGGCGAAATCCCCCGGCAGCCCCTTCAGCCTCGCCATTTTATTATCTCGGGACCAGCCCGGCTCGAACGGGCGACCTGCTGCTTAGAAGGCAGCTGCTCTATCCAGTTGAGCTATGATCCCCGGTCAATGGGGCGCTCTACCTCTAGGGCGCCCCATTGACCTGGCAGTTCGAAGACTCGCTTCGCGAGACATCGAACTGCACTGCCATCAACCGTTCGCTTCGCGAAACTGCGCGTGATCGCCCGTGCTCTCGAGCTCCATACTATCAAAACTACGGGGTTAAGAAAACCAGGCGGGGATGCGCCGATTCGATTCGGGACGGAGGGACCTGCCCGCATAGACCCGAGGCGGGCTCCCTCCGTCCACCTCTATCTCGCGCCGCAGGGCGGCGCACGACAATCGGGACGGAGGGATTCGAACCCTCGATCTTCAGCTCCCAAAGCTGACGCC
>CAYPHO010000142.1:0-2514 GCA_964410245.1 uncultured Treponemataceae bacterium
CGCCTCCTCGATCCGAGGAAGGCTATAGTTAGCCGCCGTCGTCCATACACCGCCCTCGTAGGCGCAGCGCTTGAGCCCGTATATCGTCGCCAAGCCCGCTTCCTCTTCCTCGTAGCCCTCCATCCTGGCGATCTGCGAAACGCCGTCAGTCACTCTGTCCGGATCGTCGCCGGGGCTGGTCGGCCCTCCCGTGTAGTTTGACCCGCCGCAGCCGTAGAAGTAGTAGTTGACGGGATGAGGCGTCGCGACATGGTCGCCGTCGCCGTTATTGAACCAGTTATGGACGAACTCGAGGCCCCATATCAGCTCGGTATCGTAGCTCAGCTGGCCCGAGGCCACCGGCCGGACCCTGCTCATCATGGCCGAGTCGCCCCACACGCTCCGCCAGATCGCGCTCATCTCGGCGGCCCGCTTGGCATAGTATCGCGCGGTCAGGACATTGATATCGGTACTGCCGTCGTAGCCGACGGGCCCCCCCGAGTTGGCTTCCGCGCTGCTTCGGGCCTGCAGATAGTCCTTGCATACGCCGAGCATGTCCCAGGTAGCCTCGTTCGAGTATTCCCAATAGACCTTTCCGTCGGGAACGGTGTAGGTATCCCTTACAAGGGCGGCGAGCTGCCCGACATAATCGTCGCTGGCGCCGAGCGGCATGTTCAGCCACATATCCTTCCCGGTCTCGTTGCAGAAGCGGATCGCCTCTTCCCAGGCCATGCCCATGCCCGCCCAGCCGATGGTGACTCCGTTGACGACCCGGTTCGCGCCGCGATTATACGAGCTATAGTCGGGCTTGACGCGATCGGACCAGGAAACCTGCCACGCGCCGTTCCACGCGTCGGTGGCCCACATGAAGCGTATGACATTGAATTTCTCGACGAGGCTCTTAACCTGGTCGGTGAAGGCCGTCCCCACGCTGTACGAGCTCGAAGAGCCTACCGTGCGCGGCTTCATCAGCTTGACGTTCCGCACTCCCCCTCCCGTATTGGTAAAGGTAAGGAGGAGACCCGATCTGTCCGTCGACGTATAGACGATCTTGGCGGAGAAGCGCCCGCCCGAGTAGGCGAAATTCTGGATCGAAGACGAGCCGAATCCGGCCGTCACCGTAGGTCGCGAAGCGCACTCGCCCTCGAGGTAATACGTTCCATTCATATTGAGCAGACCGTTGAATATGACGGATTCCGCATCGCCGGTCGGCCAGCCGTTCGCGTCGACCGCGACCAAGCTCCCGTTCCCGTAGCTTCCCGGCGTAACCCAATCCCTGGCGGTCTTCATCGCGTCGGCGAATAGCCGGTCCTCGACGAAATCAAGATGGGAAGCGAATAGGTTTATGCCGATGTTGCGGCTACCGTCGCCAGGATCGTGCGGCAGATTCGTTCCTATCGATAACGGCCCAATGCACGAGCTCAATGCAAAGAATCCCAGTACCAGGACTCCAAGCGATACGGCCTTCGCGCTAATCGAATGATTCATTGCTTCTCCTTCTGCATGAGTACGCGGAATATGAGCAAGCATGAATCATGCCGCGCGATAGGAAACCAAATATTTCTTTTCAAGGCAAGCAATCGCGAAGAAAAACACATAGAATTATCGCATCAATAATATTGGAGATAATGACAATTATGTAATTGATAGTACTTTTTAGGCGGTCAATTCGGCTCCAGGACCATGCCCCTGCAGGACAATACAGAATACGCGAAGGACGCGCAATATTTCCTATCTGAAAATGAGGAGGCTCATTGGAAAAGAAAAAGCATCGCCCTTATCCGAAGATATGGGCGATGCTTCCTATAACCGCAGTCCCCTCAATCCGGATAACTATCGGGATCCTCAGCGTAAACCCCGATGTCATCGAAGTAAAGAACTGTATCCTCGGCCTCGTATAGGGGACCGAAGTCAGGCACATGGTACCATAACCTCAGAGTGTCGAAGCTGACGTCGGGATCTACTCCATCATCGCCATCAACTGAGATGGCGGGGAAAGCCCACGTCGTGCCATCGAAGGTAATAGAAACACCGGCAAGGGACGCATCCGTTTTTACATGGATCTTGACCCGGTGCCAGGTTCCCTCGGGATTCCCGATGGTATGCATGTGGCCGAGGACTCTTTCGGTGAGCCCCTCGATGTTGGTAAGCGTCCTGATGCTGGGCAGGCCGACGACGGGATCGTTATACTCGAAATTGTTGAACAGGGGAGTCCCGATCAGCGGGGGCGTAGCAGCCGAGCTGGCCGAATCCAGTATAATCACCAATGGAACATGGGAGCCGCCCGGGAAGGTCTCTCCGACGCCGTTCGTATACTCCAGGTAATAGTTATACACGAGCCAGAAATCATCGTAATGATCTCCGTCGTTGATTTTCGCGTCCAGCAGATGCACAGCGTCGAGTTGGGCGCGCAAGGCTTTCCCGTCAGCCCCGGAAGGAGCGTCGCTGACGATCTCGACGGTATTCCCGTCATCCTCTACCGTGTCGAAAAGCTGGCCGAGATCTAGCCCCTCGTCGAATCCGATGTACTTGATG
>CAYPHO010000142.1:2524-8262 GCA_964410245.1 uncultured Treponemataceae bacterium
TTGTCGTTTTCATCCCATACGGCGTAGAGGTCGAGGTCGTCGTTAATCGGTCCGATCGACGTCCCCGCGCTATACGAAGTCCCGCCGCCGTTCGCCGCGGTATTCCAGCCGATGAAGTGGAAGGTCTTGCGCGCATAGCCGGAAGGGGGCGCGGTGTAGGAGTTGCCGTATTGGACGGTGACGCTCTCCATCGTGCCCGTTACAGGCACCGTTCCCGGCTCGCCGTTCGGGTGGAAGGTGATCTTGGGAACGATCTGCCACACCGCGGTGAAGGTGATGTTGGAAGTCAGCACCACCGGAGTCCCGGGCTGATAGGTCAGGCCGTTCCCGTCGCGCCAGTGAAGGAAGGTGTACCGGGTGAGGGTATAGCCGCAAGCCGGGAGCGTGTAGCTGTCGCCGTAGGCGACGCTGGTATTGCTCATCGAGCCGCCGTCCGCCCCGCCCGGGTTGAAGGTGATCGTCGGATTCTGGTTCCAAAGCGCGGTGAGGGTTATGTCAGCGGTCAAGGACGTAATTGTGCTGCCGACAAGGCGCTCGACGCCGCCGCTGTCCCTCCACTTGGAGAAGGTATAGCCTGCGCGGGTGAAGCCGCATGTGGGCACGATAAAGGAGTCGTTATACGGCACGCTGACGCTGTCCATGCTGCCGGTACTGCCGCTGCCGCCCGCGTTGAAGGAGATCAACGGGTTGGCGATCCATATGGCGGTGAACTCTGCATCTGAGGTGGCGTTGAACGAATAGCCGACCTCGCGAGAGACTCCGTCTCCGTCCTGCCAGCGCAGGAATGTGTAGCCTGCGCGAGCGAAACCGCATTCGGGCAGGGAAACGGAGCCGTTATACGGCACGCTGACGCTGGACATGCTGCCGGTACTGCCGCTACCGCCCGCGTTGAAGGAGATCACCGGGTTGGCGTACCAGATCGCAGTGAACTCCACATCAGAAGTGACGTTGAACGTATCGCCGACCGCGAAGAGAGTCTCCTCTCCGTCCTGCCAGCCCATGAAGGTATAGCCTTCGCGGTCGAAGCCGCATTCGGGAAGGGGATAGGAGTCGTTATAGGGTACGCTGACACTATCCATGCTACCCGATCCGCCGTTAGCGTCGAAGCTTACGGTCCTGGGGTTATCGGTCCAGAACGCATGGAGGACGATATTACCGCTAATCGCCTCTATCGTATCGTTCGGATAATAGCGAGGCGGCTCGGGATCTCCCGGTTCGGGCTCTTCCAAGCTCGTTACCCAGCAGGAGAAGGTAAACAAATCCCTTGTGAATCCGCAGTCGGGAACGTCATAGCTGGATCCATCAGCGACGATGACGCTATCCATGCTGCCTTCGACGTCCTCGCTGCCGTTAGCGTCAAAGCTAATGGTCCAGTTGACGGGAGGGGGAGGGGAGGAACTTGGATCGGTACAACTAAAAAATGTTAACGCCGCTACAGAGGCGAGGAGAAGGAGCTTTGTTCTTTTCATGATACCTTCCTTGTTTTAAAATCATTCAATACTTCTTTAATACTAGCACGAATATGCGGGGTTTGAAAATACCTCGACGAAATTCAATATCCTTATTGCTTTCGGGCCGACCCGATTGTATTTGACCCTTCCTCAGAGGCATACTACGGGTTCAGATATTCTACAAATCGTAGGGCTTTCGGGAGTACAAAATGTCGTCTTTCCCCTCGGTAGATGTCGTCATAATAGGTTTGAATTCAGAGAAAACACTCGCCAGATGTCTTGAAAGCGTCAGGAATTGCACTTATCCCAAAGATCGTATTTCCTTGTTCTACGCCGACGGGGGCTCGATCGACTCATCGATGTCACTAGCACGATCCTTCGGATGTACCTGCACGCGGATCGACTCACGGTCCCCGACTCCAGGAAGCCAGAGAAACGCAGGCTGGCGCATGGGATCATCAAAATATATCCAATTCCTCGATTCCGATACGGTACTAGATTCCGAATGGCTTGGAAAGGCTATCACGGCGATCCAGTCATCGAAGGCGGGCGCGGTCGCCGGGGATCGACGCGAGATGCGCCCGGAGGCGAGCGTCTTCAACTGGATCGGCGACCTGGAATGGAACGGCGACCCTGGAGAGGCGGAATGCTTCGGTGGCGACGTTCTCGCAAGTCGCGAGGCCCTAGAGAGAACAGGCGGATACGATCCCGACTTGATCGCCGGGGAGGACCCGGAGCTCTCGTTCCGCATGCGGCGCGCGGGCTTCCGTATCTTGAAGCTCGCCGAGCCGATGACGAAGCACGATCTTGCCATGTTCACGCTCAGGCAGTATTTCCGGCGCTCCTTCCGTTCGGGCCATGCCTATGCCGAGGTGCATTCGATGCACGAGGACTTCTGGCGGCGGGATGTCCGTCGCATCGCGGCTCGTTCCGCTCCCTTCGCCGCCGCGACGATCCTGCTTCCGCTCTGCGCCCTTTGGCCTTGGATGCTCGCGGCCTGGCTTCTCGGAGCGGCGATCCTCCTTAGGCCGAGGCTTGCGCTCGCAGGCCGATTCGGGAAATCGCTTCGGCTGTCGCGGCGCGAGGCGCGAGTCTACGCGTGGCACGCGTCCCTCGTCGTCATTCCTCAGTTCCTTGGCATGCTGAGGTTCTACCTCGGGCGAGCTTTCTCGCGGCCCCTGACCAACGCGCGCATCCTGCCTAAGGGCGGAAGCGAGGCGGCGGCATGAGCCTCGAAAAGCGCCCGCGCGCGCGGATCGGCTATCTTTGCAGCGAATTCCCGGCTCTTTCGCATACCTTCATCTCCCGCGAGATATCCGTGCTGGAGCGGGAAGGCTTCGACATCCGCACCGCCTCGGTCAATGTTCCCGTAAATGTCGAGAAGATGGGACCGGGCGACCGGGAGTACGCGGCCAGGACCTACGCGATCAAGGGAACGCCGAAGCCGCGCATCGCCGCTATATTGGCGAAGTACGCTATCGGGCGGGGACGCTTCTTCCCGTCGCTCGCCTACGCGGCTAAGATCGCCGCCTCCTCCGGGCCTCGCAGCATGAAGAAGGCCCTTGGCTACTTCGTCGAGGCAGTGCTCCTCCACGAGTGGGCGGGCCGCGAGGGCATCAGTCATATCCACGTCCACTTCGCGAACCCCGCGGCCACCGTCGCGATGATCGCCGTCAAGCTGGGCGGGCTCGAGTTCAGCCTCAGCGTGCACGGCCCCGACGAGTTCTACGACGTGACGGCCAACAACGTCCGGGAGAAGATCGAAGCGGCCGCCTTCGTCAGGTGCATCGGCTTTTTCTGCAGAAGCCAGCTGATGAGACTGTCCTCCATGGATCAATGGGGGAAATTCCATATCGTGCGCTGCGGCATTTTCAAGGACGAATTCCCCCGCCGGCTCCCGCCGAACGGCCCGGCTCGGAACATACTCTGCGTCGGGCGGCTATGCCCCAGCAAAGGCCAGGCCATCCTGATCGAAGCGGCGGATATCCTGCGAAGGGAAAACAGGGATTTCAGGATACGCCTCCTCGGAGGAGGGCCGGATCTCGAGGCCATCCGCTCGATGATCGACGCGAAGGGACTCGGCGGCCGCGTCGAGGCTATCGGGCCCGTCGGCCACGCGCGCGTCAAGGAAGAGCTCGCGGCAAGCGACCTCTTCGTCCTTCCTTCCTTCGCGGAGGGGATACCAGTAGCCCTGATGGAAGCGATGGCATCGGGCGTTCCCGTCATTAGCACCCGGATCGCGGGGATCCCGGAGCTCATCGAGCACGGCTCCGAGGGCATGCTCGCCCAGCCGTCGAACGCCGAGGAGCTCGCGCGGGCGATCGATTCGTTCATCACGGGCGTAGCTGACGCGCGCGCGCTGACGGACAAGGCCGCGACCAAAGTCTCGACGATGTTCGACGCCGAAGCCAACGCGAGGGCCTTGGGCGAGCTGTTCCTCGCGGGCGGGAGGCGGCCGTGAGCATACTGATCCTGATCGCGGCGACGGTCCTTTTCGCCATATCGCTTCCGGCCGTCCTGGAGCTCGGCCTATTCCTTCTTGCCCATCTGCTGCCCCGCCCCTCGGGCGAGAAGCGGGAAGCCGCGGCCGAATCCGGGCGCGCGCCGCTCCGGATCGCGATACTGATCCCCGCGCACAACGAAGAGAAGGGGATCGCCCGCTGCGTCGCGAAGGCCCTCGCGTCGGACGCGGGAGGGCACGAGCGGGAAGTGATCGTAATAGCGGACAACTGCGACGACGCTACGGCAGCCACGGCGCGCGAGGCGGGCGCCCGAGTAATCGAGCGATTCGATCCGGACAAGCGGGGCAAGGGAGCGGCCCTCGATTACGCGATCGCCTCCCTGATGCCCGAGGGCCACGCGGCCTTCGCGATCATCGACGCCGACACGCAAGTATCCGACGGCTTCGTCAAGGCCATGGCCGACAGGTTCGCCTCCGGCCAGGAGGCCCTGCAATGCGTGAACCTCCCGCTGAACGTGGAATCGTCCCGAAGGATCCGCCTGATGAACCTGGCGCTGCTGTCGATGAACGTATTCCGCCCCATGGGCAGGGAGAGGCTCGGCCTGTCCGCGGGCCTCCTGGGCAACGGCTTCGGGCTATCGAGGAAGCTGCTTAGCGAAGTCCCGTACACGGCGAACTCCATCACGGAGGATCTCGAGTACCACCTTCGCCTGATCGAGAAGGGCTACAAGGTGCGTTTCGTGCCGGAAGCCAGCGTGCTGTCGGACTTCCCCGTCTCGAAAGAGGGAACCGAGACGCAGCGGGCGAGATGGGAGGGCGGCCGATTCATGCTCCAGCGGAAGCTCTTCCTGCCGCTCCTCCGCGGGCTCTTGTCGGGGAAGTCCTCGATGGCCGAGCCCTTCCTCGAGCTCATGTCCATGCCGCTGAGCTACGAGGCCCTCCTCCTCGCCGCGCTCGTCGCCCTGCCCTTTCAGCCCTTCGCGATATACGGCCTCGCCGGGATCGGGATATTGGCGGCTCAGACGCTTGCCGCGGTCGCCTTGTACGGGAAGAAGCGCGATCTTCGCGCGATGGCCGAAATACCGGCGTACATCTTCTGGAAAGTGATCCAGCTCCCGAGGACGCTGAAAAGCGCGCGAGGGGGATCCTCATGGATCCGGACAAAGAGGGACTGACGCATGAGCGAATCGAAGCCTCGGGTATCCGTCATCATCGTCTCATACAATACCAGGGAGCTGCTGGGCAGGTGCATCGCATCGGCGAGGGAGTCGGCCGGCGATCTCCCCTGCGAGATCGTCGTCGTCGACAACGGATCGATGGACGGCTCGGCCGACTACGTAAGGAGGGAGCATCCCGAGGCGAAGCTCGTGGAAAGCGGCCGCAATCTCGGCTTCGCGAAGGCCAACAACGTCGGCTACGGGCTCTCTTCGGGCGAGTACGTCGTCCTCCTGAACAGCGACGCGTTCCTCGTAGGCGATTCGCTCGCGGCGGCGGCTCGCCTGATGGACGGCCGCCCCGAAGTGGGGCTCGCGGGAGGAAGGCTGATCGGCGAGGACGGCGGCTGGCAGCCCTCCGCGCGCTCATTTCCCGGGATCGCCAACGACTTCCTGACGATCTCGGGGCTCGCGGCCAAGTACAAGCGAAGCCCGATCTTCGGCCGCCCCGACATGACCTACATCGATCAAGGCCGCGAGCTGCTCTGCGACTGGGTGCCCGGGGCCTTCACGATCATCAGGAGATCCGCGATCGAGGAGGTCGGCTTCTTCGACGAGCGCTTCTTCCTCTACTACGAGGAGGTCGATCTCTGCCGGAGGATCAAGCGCGCG
>CAYPHO010000143.1:0-8208 GCA_964410245.1 uncultured Treponemataceae bacterium
CCGTGGCGGATGACGCCGCCGTGCTCCTGGCCGACGCCGGGAAGGTAGCCCGAGGTGTCCGCGAAGGTCACCAGGGGAATATTGAAGGCGTCGCAGAAGCGGATGAACCTGGCGGCCTTGTCCGAGGCGTCGATGTCGAGGACGCCGGCCTTCTGGCAGGGCTGGTTGGCGATGATGCCCACGCTGCGGCCGCCCAGGCGGGCGAAGCAGGTGACGATGTTCTTGGCGAACTTCTCGGCGACCTCGAAGTAGCCCGCGCCGCCCGCGGCGTCGGAGTCGAAGACGCGGGAGATGACCTCGCGGATGTCGTAGGGCTTGTTGGCCGAGTCGGGGATGATGCCGGCGATATCCGCGCCGGCGCGGTCGATCGGATCGCCCGAGTCGACGATCGGCGGGTCCTCGACGTTGTTCTGCGGCAGGTAGGACAGGAGCTTCTTGATGCCCGCGATGGTCGCCGCCTCGTCGGGGAAGGCGAAGTGCGCGACGCCCGACTTCGCGGCGTGCACCTCGGCGCCGCCGAGCGCGTCGGCGCTGACATCCTCGCCGGTCACGGCCTTGATGACCTGGGGCCCGGTGATGAACATGTTGCCGATCTTGTCGGTCATGAACACGAAATCGGTCAGGGCGGGCGAGTAGACCGCGCCGCCGGCGCAGGGGCCCATGATGGCCGAGATCTGCGGCACGACGCCGGACGCCAGCGTATTGCGGTAGAAGATGTCGCCGTAGCCCGCCAGGGCGTCGACGCCCTCCTGGATGCGGGCGCCGCCCGAGTCCTCGATGCCGATGACCGGTACGCCGACCTTCATCGCCATGTCCATGACCTTGCAGATCTTCGCGGCGTGCATCTCGCCCAGCGAGCCGCCGATGACCGTGAAGTCCTGGGCGAAGACGAAGACCTTGCGGCCCTCGACGCTGCCGTAGCCGGTGACGACGCCCTCGCCGGGAGCCTTCACCTCGTCCATGCCCAGCTCGTCGCAGCGATGCTCGATGAAGGAGTCCAGCTCGACGAAGCTGCCCGGGTCGAGGAGGGCTTCGATCCGCTCGCGGGCGGTGGATTTTCCCTTCTCGTGCTGAGCGGCCACGCGCTTAGGCCCGCCGCCCTCGATCACGCTCGCGCGCTTTGCCTCGAGTTCTCGGATCTTGTCGTCCATAACCGAAAACCGCCTTTACAAAAAATGAAGATTCGTCAGAACTATGCCATACGTTCGCCAAGCCGGCAAGGACCTCGTCGATCGATTTCGGAAGCGCGAGGGCGCGCCTCGGACTATCGCCCCTCGGGCTCCGGCTGTTAAAAAAGCGGAGGTATGCTGTATAGTAGGGTTGATGACATTCGCACCTATACTGTAAAAGTGGAAAAGTCATCGATTCGGAAGCCGATCCCCAAAGCGGACCTTATGGAGAGGAATATGAAGCGAAGCATAAAGATTCGAGACCTTACGCTCCGCGACGGCCAGCAGTCCCAACTCGCCACCAGGATGAACCAGGCCCAGGTAGATCGAGTGCTATCCTATTACAAGCAGGCTGGATTCTTCGCCATGGAAGTCTGGGGCGGCGCCGTTCCCGACTCGGTCATGCGCTTCCTGAACGAGAGCCCCTGGGACCGCCTGGAGAAGATCAAGGCCGCCATCGGCGACGCCTCCAAGCTGACAGCGCTCTCCCGCGGCCGCAACCTCTTCGGCTACGCGCCCTACCCCGATTCGGTTATCGAGGGCTTCTGCGCGAACGCCGTGAAATCGGGCATCGGCATCATGCGCATCTTCGACGCCCTGAACGACGTCGAGAACATGAAGAGCTCCATCCGCTTCGTGAAGTCCGCCGGCGGCATGGCGGACTGCGCGATCTGCTACACGGTCGACCCGAAGTTCTCGCGCGGCGAGCGGATGCGCGCCTTCCTCAAGGGAAGGAAGCTGCCTAAGGACCTCTTCAACCTGAAGTACTTCATCGACAAGGCCAAGGCCCTGGCCGCCGAGGGCGCCGACATGATCTCCATAAAGGACATGGCCGGCCTCATCGACCCGAAGACCTCCTCGGAGCTCATCGGAGCCCTCAAGTCCGAGGTGGGCATTCCCATCGACCTGCACACCCACTGCACGCCGGGCTACGGCGTCGCCTCCGTGCTCATGGGCATGGCCAAGGGCGTCGATATCGTCGACTCGGTCATCCTCGGCTGGTCGGGCGGCCCCGCGGGCCCCGGCTTCGAGATCATCCAGCTCCTCGCCGACAGGCTCGGGCTGGATACGGGCGTCGACGGCGCGATGGTCGCGAGGATCGACGCCGAGCTCCGCGTCTTCCGCGGCGAGCTGGCCAAGTTCGACCAGTTCAAGTCGAACCTGCCGCCGGTCTTCGACCTGTCGAGGGACAAGCTCTCGGCCGAGCGGGCTTCCCTGTTCGACGCGGCGGCCCAGGAGGCGACGGCGCCTCGGCCCAAGATCGATAAGGTCCTCGAGCTCTGCCAGAGGATCGAGAAGAGCTTCAACTATCCCGACCCGGACGAGATCGTCAGGCACGCGCAGATTCCCGGCGGCATGTACACCAACATGCTCTCCCAGCTCCAGGAAGCCAAGCTCGAGCAGCACACGAAGGAAGTGCTCGCCGTGGTGCCCGAGGTCAGGCTCGCTTGCGGCGTGCCGCCCCTCGTCACGCCGACCAGCCAGATCGTCGGCGTCCAGGCGGTCAACTGCGTCGTCGACCGGATTCACGGCAAGAGCTTCTACGACAACGTCTCGAAAAACTTCCTGGAGCTGGTCAAGGGCTCCTACGGCAAGACTCCCTGGCCGGTCGATCCCGAGTTCCGCCTCAAGATCTGCGGCCACCGCGAGGAGATGCCCTACGACACCTCGAAGTACAAGAAGCAGCCCAATCCCGAGATCGCGGAGTTCGAGGGAGCCAGGCTCGCGCTGAACGAGAAGGAGGAGCTGCTGCTCGAGCTCTTCCCCAGCGTCGCGGACAAATTCTTGCGCGGCAGGCGCCAGGCCGAGTGGGAAGCCTCCGGCGGTCCCGCTCGCGCCGCTGCGAAGGCCGCGGCCGAGGCCGAGGCTGCTGCTGCTGCCGAGCGCGCCGCAGAGGGCCGCTATCCCTCTGATTTCTGGGAGAACGAGCTCGCCGCGCAAGCCGGCGCGTAGCAACGCGCGACGTAAGGCAGCGTTACGTATCGGCGCCCGGCGGCTCTATACCGCCGGGCGCTTTTTTATGCGCGCGTATCAACATTGATAGTCCGCCGCTTCTGGAATAGTATCTATTTCGATAGATGTATTGAAAGCGATCCTATACCGAGAGCCGGATCGAGCGGCACTCATTCGCGCAATTCCTTTCCATTCCTGGCGCCGGGCGAAAACACGAATTGCGAAGGCATTTGGTACAGTCATTGCTAATAAAGAGGCAGAACCCTTTGGAGGCCATACCATGAAAAGAGCAATCGCATTTGCCCTCTGCCTCGCTACCCTCGCCCTTCCCCTCGCGGCGCAAATAGAAATAGCCGAGGCAAAGGCCGAGCAGCCGCAAATCGCCTATCGCATCTTCTCGAGCTGGGTGGACGATCGGATGGAGCGCGCCCCCCGGGAGAAGAAGGCCGCCTCCATAGCGCTCTTCACGATAGGCGGAACGGTCCTGGGAGCCGGCGCGACGACCTATTTCGCCGGGGACGACATCTCCCGATGGATGACGGGCTCGCCCATGGACGGCGAGCTTAGGGAGAACCTCAGCCTCGGGCTGGCGATCGGCGGCGCCAGCCTCCTGGTCGCCGGGGCCTTCGTATCCTCGGCCCCGCTGAAGGACTACCGCGCGATCTACTCGGACGTCTTCAACGAGAGCGATCCCGAGGTGCAGGAGGCCATGGCGGTCGCCGCGCTCAAGTACCAGGCCGACCGGGGAAAGGAGCGTCGCATAACGTCCTTCGTGTCCGGTCTCGCCGTGCCGATCTTCGCGGGCCTCCTGCGCGTCGGGGCGAACCTGATCGAGGGCGACGAGTGGACCGAGGGCGTCTGGCCCTCCATGCAGTGGTCCTGCTGGTCGGCCGCCAACGGCCTGGTGGATCTCTTCCGCAAGACCGACGAGGAGCGGCGCTACGAGCGCTACCTCACGGCGCGCGACGCGCTCTACGGCGCGGCCTACTCCCGCTAAGGGCTTGCGCGGAGATGGGCGACTCGCTCCGGCGCCTCTTCCTCTCCATCGGGATAGCCCTCGGCCTGGCCGAGGGCCGTCCCGATCCCGTCCTCTACGCCCGCGTCTTCCAGGACCAGGGCTACATCCTCGTCAACGCCCGCGTCGAGGGAGCCTTCGTGCCGGAGGCCCTCGAGCTCGTGCAGACCGGATCCAGGGTCGCGCTCCGCTTCTCCGCCGAGCTGGCGGCCAAGGACGGAGGCGGCTGGTCCGCGGCCTCGACGCGGTCCGTCCTGTACGATATGCGCGCCTCGGCCTACCGCGTCGAGATCGCCGAGGAAGGCAAGTCGTCCTCGGTCATAGACCCGGTCGCGGCGACGGCCCTGGTCTCGGCGGCGCAGGGCCTGCGCCTCTGCCCCGTCGACGAGATCGAATCCGGGGCCCGCGTCGCCGTCTCGGCCGCGGTCGGCATAATCGATTCCTCGGGATCGTGGCGCGAGGCTCCCGTGCTCTGGAACTACGCCTCGCTGAAATCGGATTACTCCTTCTCCTCTCCCCGAGAGGTGCCGGGCCCATGAGGACCCGCAACCGCTTCGTCCTCCTCTTCGCCGCGATAGGCGTCCTCGTCATGATCGCGGGCGCGACGACGCTCTACTACGCGGTCGGGCGGGACTGGGCCCGCCGCGAGAGCGCGGAGGCCGAGGCGATCCTGGGGCGCGCGGCCGCGGCCGCGGTGGACGGCTCAGTCGACGCCGAGGCGAGGATATCGGAGGCCGCGGACTCGCTGATCGCGGCGCGCTCCTTGCTCGCCCGCGGAAGGCTCCTCTCGAAGGACGAGGTCGTCCGCCTCTCGCTGCGCATGGCCGCCGTCCTCGGCGCGGTCCTCCTCGCGGGAGGGGCGACCTTCGTCGCCCTGTCGCGCCTCGCCGCGCGCGGCCTCGAAGAGCTGTCGCGCGGAGTTCAGCGGGCGCGGCTCGACCGGGCCTCCAGGATTCCCGGGATCAAGGATCCCGAGCTGGACGCCGTGGGCAGGGAGCTCAACGCCCTCCTCGACCTGGCGGCGGAGCAGCAGAGGCGCCTCGCGGAAGCCGCGCGGCTCGAGGGCTGGAGGGAGGTCGCTTCCTTCCTGGCCCACCAGCTGAAGAACCCGCTCGCGGCCATCCGACTCGCCGCGCAGAACGCGCGCCTCGCCCTCGAACGCTCGGAATCCGGGCTCGGGGCCTCGACGGCCTCCGAGTGCGCGGACATCGTCGTCGCCGAGGCTGACCGCCTCGCCGCCCTCGTCGCCCGCTTCCGCGACCTGGCGCCCGAGGGCCTCGGCGCCTACGTCCCCGGGAGCGAGGCCGACCTCGTCGAGGCGCTGAGATGCTGCGCCGCCCGCGCCGAGTCGCGCGGGGCCGCGGTCTCGATCGAGGCCCCGGGCCCGATCGCCGTCGCCTGCGAGAAGGGCCTCCTGGAACAGGCGCTCTGGAACCTCTTCGCGAACTCGATCGAGGCCTGCGGCGACGGGAAGGCCGCGATACGCGTCGTCGCGGCCGTCGAGGGCGCCGCGGCGACGGCCACGGTCACCGATTCGGGCGGGCCGATCGACGCCTCGCTCGTATCCAGGCTCGGCCGGGAGCGCGTGACTACCAAGAGCGAGGGCGCCGGCCTGGGCCTCATCCTCGCCGGGAGGATACTCTCCGCCGCGGGCGGCGGCCTCGAGTTCTTCGTCGCGGAGGGAGGCGGGCTCGGCGCCAAGGCGGCGATTCCGACGGGAGGGAAGGCATGAGAGTACTGGTCGTGGACGACGAGGAGAACGTCCGCAAGGGCGTCGCGACCTTCCTCCGGCTCTCGGGATACGAGGCCGTGGCGGTAGCCGACCTCGCCTCGGCGCGGGACGCGCTCTCGCGGGCCCCGGCCGACGCGAGGGCCGAGCCCTTCCTCGCCGTCATCGCCGACGTGTACGTCGGCGGCGAGGACGGGCGCTCCCTGCTCGAGGCCGGGGCCGGGAGCGCCGACGCGGCCGCCCCGGCCCGCGCCCGCCCCCCCGTGGTCATGATGTCGGGGCGGGCGGCGGTCAAGGACGCGCTCGCCGCCTTGCGGCTCGGGGCCTACGACTTCCTGGAGAAGCCCCTGGACACCGAGCGGCTACTCGCGATCCTGCGCAACCTGGAGCGGGAGGCCGCCTCGGAGCGGAAGATCTACGCGTTGCGCGAAACCTGGCGCGAGGAGCACCTCTTCTACGTCCCGGGATCGCCCTTCGGCTCGATCGTCGAGGAGGCGGCGCGCATCGCCTCGTCGCCGCTCTCGGTGCTCGTCACGGGACCCACCGGATCGGGCAAGGAGCTCCTCGCCAGGTGGATCCACCTCTCCTCCCCGCGGTCCCAGGGACCCTTCGTGGCGGTAAACTGCTCGGCGATCCCGGCCGAGCTCGCGGAGAGCGCCTTCTTCGGATACCGCAAGGGATCCTTCACGGGGGCCGCCGCCGATACCCCGGGCTACTTCGAGGCGGCGGCGGGGGGCACGCTCTTCCTGGACGAGATCGGCGAAGTGGGCATGGGCCTGCAGGCGAAGCTCCTGCGCGCCGCCGAGTCGGGAGAGATCCAGAGCGTCGGCTCCACGAAGGCACAGAAGGCGGACGTCCGCATCGTCGCGGCGACCAACCGCGACCTGGCCGCCGAGGCCGCCGCGGGCGCCTTCCGCGAGGACCTCTTCTGGCGCCTCGCCCAGGCCACGATCAGGCTACCGTCGCTTGCCGAGCGCGCGCTCGAGATCCGCGAGCTGGCCGCCTTCCTCGCCGAGCCGATACGCGAGCGAATCGGCCCGGGCGCGCCGCGCCTGGGGAAGGCCGCCCTCGCGTACATCGAGGCTCGCGAGTGGCCCGGCAACGTTCGCGAGCTGCGGGCGGCCCTCGAGCGCGCGCTCTGGCTGGCGCCGCGCGGCGGCGAGCTCTCGCCCGAGGACCTCGCGCCCCAGGCGGGCCCTTCCCCGAGGCCCGCCGCGCGGCCGGCTCCGAAAGCGGATCCGGCCGACGATCCGGGCGCGGGCCCGCTCGGCGACGCGATCGGGGGAGGCATGAGCCTCTCGGAGGCCAAGGCCGCCTTCGAGCGCGCCTATGTCGGGAAGGCGCTCGAGGCGGCGGGCGGCTCGGTCGCCCGGGCGGCCGAGTCCCTCGGCCTAAGGCCCAACAACCTCTCCCGCAAGCTGCGCGAGCTGGGCATCAGGGAATAGCGCCCTCGACGCGGTCCCGCCCGGCTCCCTTCGCGCGGTAGAGCGCCTCGTCGGCGGCCTTCATGACCTCGTCGAGGCTCGCGCCGGGGGCGGCGCTCGAGACTCCGACGCTGATCGTGACCCTGTGCTCGACGCCCTTGTACTCGCACGAGGCCTTGGCCACGGCGGCGCGCAGGCGCTCGGCAGAGACGAGGGCGTCGCCCTGCCGCGTGCTCGGCATGAGCACCCCGAATTCCTCGCCGCCCAGCCGGGCGAGGACGTCGACGTCGCGGACCTGGCCCTTCAGCGCGGCGACGACCTCCTTAAGGACCGCGTCGCCCGCGTCGTGGCCGCGCTCGTCGTTGACGAGCTTGAAGTGATCGATGTCGATCATGAGGAAGGAGAGCGGGGACGAGTAGCGGCTGGACTTGGCCAGCTCCCTCTCGGCGACCGCGAAGAAGGCCCTCCGGTTGGCTATCCCGGTGAGCTCGTCGGTCAGGGCCAGATCGGCGAGCTTGCGGTTCAGCTCGAGTATGCGCTCGTCGGACCTCTTCTGCTCGACTATCGTCCAGACCAGGTCCGCGACGTAGGAGACGAGGCCCACGTCATCGGCGGTATAGTCGGAGCCCTTGTTCCCGACCCCGAGTAGCGAGACGACCTTGTCGTCGCGGAAGGTAGGGACCACGAGCTCGCGCTTGACGGCCGCGTGCCCCTCCGGCATGCCCCTGCGTCCCGGCAGCGAGGGATAGTCGTTGTGGACGACGGGCCTGCGCTCGCGCAGGCCGTCCGCCCAGACCCCGGCGTCGGCGATGGGATAGTGCATGCCGGCGCCCTCGGCCTTGCAGAACTCGGCCTTCGTACGCGTGGACCAGGCCTGGAGCTCGATGGCGCCGCTATCCTCGTCGATGAAATGATAGA
>CAYPHO010000144.1:0-8187 GCA_964410245.1 uncultured Treponemataceae bacterium
CAGGATGATGATGCCCATCACGACCCAAGTGGAAACGACGGTGTCCGAGATGGGAATGTCGAGGCCGAAGGCATGGATCGTGAAGACGGTCTCGATGCCCATGCCCTCGGTGATCCGCTCGCTGATCGACAGGGCCTGGCCGGCGGCCTCGCCCGCCGCTTCGTGGACGGCGCCGCTCATGCCTTGCCTCCGGCGGCGAGGGCGCGGATGCCCTTGCCCAGGGCGAGGACGGACATGCCGATCGGGCCCGCGAATGCCGCGGCTGCGGCCCAGGGCAGGAGGCCGGGGGCCTTGACGCCGATCGCGGCGATGGCCGCGCCTAGCGCCATTATGGAAAGGATCCAGGCCGAGGCGGCGAGGAGACGGCCGGCGGCGGCCCGGCGACCGCATACCGACGAGGCGTAGAGCGCCAATGCCGCGTAGCGGCCGAGCGCGAGGACGCCGATCGCGGCGGCGGCCGCGGCGGCCCTCGGCGAGGAGGACAGCGCGATGAGCGAAACCGCGGCTTGAAGCGCCGCGACAGAGGCCATGCCGAGAGTCGCCGCCGGGTGCATGACTGCCTTCCTAATCCTTGAAGAAGAAGTCGTCCGGGAAATAGCGGTTCAGCGTCTCGTCGTCGAGGCCGTGGTCGTATTTCATCCGGACGAAGGTCTCCTCGAGATATCCCTTGGTCAGGTAGTAGGCGCCGAGGAAGAAGAAGTCGCCGACTTGGTCCAGGGATTCCATGAGCGCGTAGATTCGATGGGCGCCCTCGAGATTCTCGCTGTCGACGATGTGCTCGGTGACGGCCTTGCGGTCGAGGTTGAGGGAGTAGGTCAGCTCGGAGAGGGGGATGCCCTGGGCGCAGTACTCCTTGCCCATCATGACGAAGAAGGCCCCGACCTCGTTCTTGTCGGCGCTCCTGTCGAACCACCTGCCCAGCTTGCGGATGATCTCGCCGTGAACGGAATCGAGCTCGGCGTCGCCTATCGCGTTGAGGCCCGCCAGGTTCTCCGCCTTGCGCAGCTTCGCCAGCCAGCGCCTGCCGACCCCCGGCGCCGCGCCGATAAGGATGTCCTCGAGGCTTTTGAGCAGCATACGGACTCCTAAAACTCCCGTTCCGCGTTGTAACGAGCCCCGTCCGCGGGACGCGCGCCCCCGCGATCCGGACGAAGCGCGCCGCGCGAGCCTCGTCCCGATCAGCCTAGTGCATGCGGCCCCTCGTGTCAAATGATACTCCGCGAGGCTCCGCTCCTCGGGCTTCCACGCCCCCGGCCTTTGGGCTACAATCCGGTTCCAAGCGCGGCATCCGGCAAGGGAAGCCGAGCCGGGAGAGGATCGGGAGAGCGTCGATGCCAGGAAGCGGGAGAGGGAGCGGGAACCGGGGCGGCGAGGCCCCCGCCACGCTGCGCGAGCTGTACGGCAAGGCCGGGGAAGCCCGGCAGGCAGGGCGCTACGCCCGCCTCGCCTCGGCGCTGCGGGCCGGCGCCGGGTCCGCTCCCGTCCTAGGCGATGAGCGCTTCTATTCCGCCCCCGGGCGGGTGGAGCTGGGCGGCAACCACACCGACCACAATCTCGGCAAGGTGCTCTGCGCGGCGGTAGGGCTCGATATCGCGGCCTGCGCGGCCCCCAACGGAAGCGCCGTCGTCCGGCTGAGATCCGAGGGCTTCGAGCCCGTCGCCGTGGACCTCGGATCCCTGGCTCCCGTCCCGGGCGAGCGCGGCACGACAGCCGCCCTGGTACGGGGCATCGCGGCCGGCCTCGCGGACAGGGCCGTCCCGCTTCAAGGCTTCGACTGCGCCATGCATTCCTCCGTGCCGCCGGGCTCGGGCCTCTCCAGCTCCGCCGCCGTCGAGGTCCTGATCGGGACCGTGATGGCCGACCTCGCGGGCGCCTGCCTGCCTCCCCTCGAGATAGCCCGGATAGGGCAGCGCGCCGAGAACGAGTACTTCGGCAAGCCCTGCGGCCTCATGGACCAGGCGGCGAGCGCGATCGGCGGCGTCGTATACCTCGACTTCGCCGATCCCGACGCGCCCGCGCACGCGCGAGTCGACTTCCGCGCCGCCGAGCGCGGCCTGGCGCTCGCGATCGTGAATACCGGCGGCAGCCACGCGGACCTCACGGCCGAGTACGCCTCGATTCCCGCCGAGATGAAGGCGGTGGCGGCCTTCCTGGGCGCCCGGGCGCTACGCGAGGTCGATCCGGCGGACCTGGTCGCCCGCGGCCCCGACATCAGGAAGGCCTGCGGCGACCGCGCCCTCCTGCGGGCCTTCCACTTCGCCGCCGAGAACGCGCGCGTCGACGAGATGGCCCGCGCCCTCGAGTCGGGGGACGCGAAGGCCTTCCTCCGGCTCGCGAGGAAGTCGGGCCGAAGCTCGTGGCGGCTCCTGCAGAACCTCTACCCGGCGTCGCGCCCTGCCGAGCAGGGCATCCCCCTCGCCCTCGAGCTCTCCTCGATGTACATCGGCAATAAGGGAGCCTGGCGCGTCAACGGCGGCGGCTTCGCCGGGACGATCGAGGCCTTCGTGCCTACGTCGCTAATGGAAGGATATACGGCCTTGATGGAGCGCTACTTCGGCCCGGGCTCCGTCGTCGAGGCATCCATCAGAGCTCGAGGGGCCGCGAGGGTCTCGGCCTAGGGCCGGGGAAGGAGTCACATTATGGGCGACGGCAAGAAGGGCTTCCGGCGATACCTCGGCCTGACCTTCCTCATCGGCTTCGGCTTCTTCACGATGGGGCTCATGGACCCGCTCTACGATACCTACGTCCCGGTCTTCCTCGGGAAGTACTTGTCGAGCAACGCCCTCATCGGGACGATCATGACCCTCGACAACATCTTCGCCATCCTCCTCATACCGGCGATCTCGCTGTGGTCCGACCGCGCCAGGACGAGGATAGGCAGGCGCATGCCCTTCATCATCGTGACCCTGCCCGCCTCCGCGATCCTCTTCGGCCTGCTTCCGTATTCGGCCCTCGGCTCCCTCCTCGCCCTGATCCTGGCGATCTTCGGCCTCAACCTTTTCAAGCAGTCGGCGCGCGGCCCCGTGGTGGCCCTCATGCCCGACACCATACCGGGCGACTACCGCTCCGAGGCGAACGGGGTCATCAATACGATGGGCGGCATCGGCACGATCATCGGCACGGTGGCCCTCGCCCGCCTCATGGACGTCAAGGCCGTCCTCCCCGTGCTGGGCCAGACCGAGGGCCGCCTCCCCTTCCCCATCGCCGGCCTCCTCGTCGTCCTGGCGACGATCCTCGTGTTCGCCTTCGTCCGCGAGAAGAAGGCCGAGGATGCGGCCGCCGAGGCGAAGGTCCCCATCCTCGCCTCGCTCAAGGCGATCGCCGGCGAGAAGGACAAGAGCGCGCTCTGGATACTGCTGTCGCTCTTCTTCTGGTTCCTCGGCTACCAGGGCGTGCTGCCCTTCATCGGCAAGTACTGCATCGAGGTGCTGGGGACGTCCAAGGGCTCGGCGGCCCTTCCGGCGGGCATGGTCGGCATCGCCTACGCGATCTTCGCGATTCCCTCGGGCTACATCGCCCACAAGATCGGCCGCCGCAAGGCGATCCGCGGCGCCCTGGTCGTCCTGGCGGCCATTCTCCTCGTCCTCTTCCTCTTCGGGCCGATAACCGCGGCCCTGTCCTCGAGCCTCCGCTTCTACCTCTTCCTGGCCCTGCTCTTCGCCTTCGGCATGTTCTGGGTAACCGTCATCACCAATTCCTTCCCCATGCTCTGGCAGATGGCGAGCTACGGCACCATGGGCGTCTACACGGGGCTCTACTACACCTTTAGCCAGCTCGCCGCCATCAGCTCGCCGCCCATTACCGGAGGCATCATCGACCTGGCCGGCTACCCGGGCATCTTCGCCTTCGCGGCCGCGTGCATGATCGCGGCCCTGCTGATCATGGGGAAAGTCACCAAGGGCGAGCCGGCCGAGAAGGAGCGATAGCCATGGACTCGATCGAGAAGGCGCTCGGCCGACTCCTGGAATCCTACGCCCGGGACGGGGGCGTCAACCACGCGAAGGGACCCGACCTTCCCAGCCGCGAGGCCGTGATCGGCGCCCTCTCGGACCTCATGACCCTGGTCTTCCCGGGCTTCCGGGAGGACGCGGGCATCGACGACACGAACATCGGCTTCGTCGCCGGCGAGCTCGCGCATCGCGCAGCCAAGGTCCTCGTGGCCGAGTGCGCCCGCGGCCTGCGCTACAAGCGCCGCCTCGAGGGCGGCCCCTCCTGCCCGGCGGCCATCGACATGGAGGCCCGCGACCTCGTCGCGGGCTTCTTCGACGCCCTGCCGGACATGCGCTCCCGGATCATGGAGGACGTCGGCGCCGCCTTCCGCGGCGATCCCGCGGCCAAGACCGTCGAGGAGGTCATCCTGGCCTACCCCGGCCTCGAGGCCATCGTCGTCCATAGGATCGCGAGCTACTTCTGGAAGGCCGGCACGCCCCTCCTGCCGCGCATCATGAGCGAGCACGTGCACTCGAAGACCGGGATCGACATCCATCCCGGCGCGACCATCGGCCGGAGGTTCTTCATCGACCACGGCACGGGAGTCGTCATCGGCGAGACCGCCGTCATCGGCGACGACGTCAAGCTCTACCAGGGCGTCACCCTGGGCGCCAAGTCGGTCAAGAAGGAAGAGGGGCAAGCCAAGCGCCACCCCACCATCGAGGACGGGGTGACCATCTACTCGGGCGCCACGATCCTCGGCGGGTCGACGGTGATAGGCAGGGACTCGGTCATCGGCGGCAATGTATGGCTGACCGTGTCGGTCCCGCCGAACTCGAAGGTCTACCTCCCCGAGGGCGAGCACCTGGCGCGGGTCGAGGCCCGATCCAGGGCGCCGAAGTAGCGAGGGGACGCGAAGCCACTTTATCGAGCTCGCCGCGCCGGGTATAATACGGCCGCGCGATGCGCGAAGAATGCCGTTCAGGAGGCATGCATGAAAGGCCAAGACAAGCAGAAAGCGGAAGAGAAGAAGAAGCCTCAGAAGACCCTGAAGGAGAAGCGCGCCGAGAAGAAGGCCAAGAAGGACTCCAAGTCCGCCGAGGCATAGGACGTCGAGGGCCCGGGCGCGCCGGCCGCCTCGAATGCCCCGGCCCGGGCCCCGTCATTCGGTGAAGAGCCGTATCTGCCCCTCGGGGCTCTTCTCCTTGAGCGAGGAGAGGTACCGCTCCTCCTCTCGCTCGACCAGCGCCTCCTGCGTCGGGGGAATCCGCTTCAGGAGGACCTTGCCCGTCTTGGCGTAGAAGAATATCTTCCTGGGCTCGATGCCGCCGACGTCCGATGCCAGGACGGGTATTCCCTCCTTGCCCAGGTACTCGAAGGCGAAGTCGACGTTGCTCTGGGGTATCTTCGCCGCGCTGACCCTCGAGATGCGGAGTACCGACGCGCCCCCGAAGACCTTCGCCTTCAGGGCGTCCTTCTTCGCCCCCATCTTCATGAGGTCGTTGATCAGCAGCTCGATCGCGTACATACCGTACTTCGCGTTCGGGTCGCGCGCGATGTCGTCGCGGCCGACCTCCCCGGGAAGCATGAAGTGATTGAGCCCCCCCATCGCCGAGCCCTCGTCGAAGAGGCCTACCGCGACGCAGGAGCCCAGGACCGTCGAGATGATGGTATCGCTGGACGTCGCGAAAAACTCGCCGGGGTGGATCGTAACCACTTCCTGCTCGAACTGCGATACCGCGTGCTTGAACAGTCGAAGCCTCCGGCATCCCTCAGAAGAGGGTCACCTCTCCCGAGTCCGCGCCCTCCTCGACGTTGAAGTTGCCGATGTCCGCGGCCGCCTTCTTGTGCGTGAAGATGGTGAAGCGCTCGACCATGCGGCGCATCCGCTCGGGCTCGGGCTCGAGCTCCTGGGCCGAGAGCCCGCCGCGCAGCTCTTCCTTCAGCGAGACCAGTCGGAACCCGACGGCCCTGAGTCCTTCCTCGAGCGAGCGCAGGCCGTTCATATCCGACATCGCGCGCTCGACGAGCGAGATGAAGTCCGCGGTATAGAGGTCGAAGCCCTCGATCGCGCCCTTGATAGCCGTCCGGCGCGACTGGAGATTCCCAATGCCCGCCTCGAGCGCCGAGAGCACGGATACGAGCCTCTCGCCGTCGGCCTCCTCGCTGGCGGCGTAGTTCTCGATGGCCCCGTGGGATAGCTTGATGAACTCCTTCGTCATGCCCATGGCGGACTCGACGTCGGACTCGATGCGCCCGGTCAGCTCGACCATGCCCGTTACGGTATTCGCGACGCCCGCGAGGGCGCGCGTCTTGGCGACCTCGATGCGCGAGGCGATGACGATGTTCTGGAAGCGCGTAAGGAGCGCCGCCAAGCCCTTGAAGTTGGCGTCGAGGGTCTTGACCTGCGCCGAGAGGCGGGAAGCCATATCCAGCACTTCCCGCTTAAGTCCCAGATAGCGCTCCGATCCCTCGGTAAAGGCCTCCGCGTCGATCTCGCCGGGCCTGTCCCCGCCCTCCGAGAGGAATTCCGAGCGCTTCGAGCCGCAGGAGGCGACGAGGCCGCGCACCGCCTCGATGTCCGAGGAGAAGGCCGCGGCACTGGACCCGATCTTGAGCGCGATGTCCTCGATGAGCTCCTCGCAGAGCTCGGCGACGGCCGCCGTGAAGGCCCTCTCAGCAGCCTCGTCCAAGGCGGACGCGCTCTCGGCCTCGCCGAGCGAGATGGCGACGTGCTGGAGGGACTGGCGGACGACGTCCTGGAGCTGGACCTCGCCCATGACCCGGAGGACCGGCTCGCGGACGAGCCGCGCCTCGGCCAGCAGCGAGGCGAAGAAGGCCGAGGCCGAGGAGAGGCTGGACTCGATCGTCTCGTAGCCCTTGCCGATCGACTCGTAGAGCGAATGGAAGAAGTCGCGCTGGAAGCGGTCGAGCTCGGAGAATCTCGATTCCAGCCCGGCGAAGGAATCGAGCAGGGTCCTTCCCGCGACGGTGATCGCCTCCGACAGGGAGATCGTCGTGCTGGCGAGGCGCTTCAGCTCGTCGGTGATGACGGAGAAGGCCTTGCCGGCATTGCCCGACTTCAGGGCGAAGGTCATCGCGTTGAGGGAGATTATCTCCATCTCCTCGGAATCGGCGCGGACCCGGGCGATGACTTCCTCGAGCGAGCCCAGGCGCTCGATGCTCTCGCCGACCTGCTTGAGGAAGACCGAGCCCCGGGCGTACAGCGAGCGGAAGAAGGCTTTCGTGTCCTCGATGAAGGCGCGCCCGTCGGCGCTCCTGCCGATCGACTCGAGCTCCCCGAGGTCCCGGATGGAGGCTTCGGCCCTGTCGGCGCTCCTCCGCATCTCCTCGGACAGCCGCGGGAATAGGCGGCCGAGCTCGAGGTAGAGGGTTTCGCTTTCCCGCTCGACGCGCTTCGTCTCGCGGACGAGCGCGGATACTTCTTCGGCGATGTCTACGGGCATCCACGTAACTATATGCGACGAGGGGGCCCGCCGCAAGGACGGACCCCCTCGAGAAAAGCGTACGATAGGCGGATCAGCTCCCCTGCTCGTCCCACTTGACGGGCAGGATGGAGAGCTCGGTGTCCTTATCGAAGTAGCGGGCCTTCGCCATGACGGGGGCCAGGTAGACCTCGTCGCCCATCTTGTAGGTGTGGTGCGGCGGGATGCGCGCGGTTATCGCGCTCTTCGAGGTATTGGTGAAGAGGTTGATGTCCGCGCCGAGGGGCTCGACGATGGTGACCTTCGCCTTGAGCGTGGTGCCGGGCTTGGCGCCCTCGGAGACCTCGAGGTCCTCGGGGCGGACGCCGAAGGTGATCTCCTTGCCGTTGTAGGGCTTGAGGAGGGCCTGGTGGGCGGGCGGGATCGAGATCTTGAAGGAGCCCTCGTCGATCATGAGCTGGCCCGACTCCTCGATGACCTTCGCGTTGACGAAGTTCATGGGCGGCGTTCCCATGAAGCCGGCGACGAACTTGTTGATCGGCTGGCTGTAGAGATAGAGGGGCGATCCGATCTGCTGGATCTTGCCGTCGCGCATGACGACGATCTTGTCGCCCATGGTCATGGCCTCGACCTGGTCGTGGGTGACGTAGATCATCGTGGCGTTGAGGCGGTAGTGGAGGTCGATCAGCTCGGCGCGCATCTGGACGCGGAGCTTGGCGTCGAGGTTAGACAGGGGCTCGTCGAAGAGGAAGACCTTCGGATTGCGGACGATGGCGCGGCCGACCGCGACGCGCTGCCGCTGGCCGCCCGA